>NZ_JBGCAQ010000039.1:0-39409 GCF_041261405.1 Streptacidiphilus sp. EB103A
CCGCTCTTTCATGCCCACCCCACCACCAGCACCTGCGTGCGAGGCATCACCCACACCGAGACAGCCGAACGCCAATCGCTTCACCACCACGCTCTGAGATTGCTCAGCACACCCGCTCGCTCGGACGCCGAGTCGGCCAGCGCGAGCGCTTCGCGCGTCCAGCAGACCGCCTCGTCGAGATCCTCGCTCTCACCCGCCTGAAGCACACCGCGGGCGCGGAGCGCCGCGCCGAAGTTCGCGAGCGCCGCTGTACTCCATGCACCCCTCTCGCGCTCGGCCCCGACTGCCCTACCCGCGAACTCGACCGCAGCGTCGACATCGGCACGCTCGCCCCTGCGGTCGAAGCGGTTCAGGTGAGCGGACCCGAGCGAGTCCAGATAGGCCGGATAGTCCGGCAGATCTGGATCGGCTTCGTTGACGAGCCGGGCGAACACTGAGACGGCTTTGTCCATTGGAACGTCGGCGTCGGCGCTTGACTCCGCCAGTGCCAGGACAATCCGGCCGTACTCGTACTGGCAGTCCAGCGGATCGACGTGTTCGGTCTGTACGTAGTCCAGGACCGGCGCCAGCTCGGCCTCGGCCACTGTCAGGAGGCCGCGATCGCGAGTGACCCGGTGAATTCTTCGCAGCACCACGCCGACGTTGTAGCGCAGCAGGGCCGAGTAGCGTCCGGCGGACGCCGGGTTCGCCAAGCCGAGGAGGAGGGTCTCCGCGGCACGCTCAAGATCGGACAGCTCACGACACTCGTCATAGCGCGACTGTAGGGCCAGCGACAGATTGTGCCGGTACGCGGCTACCGACTCATCAGTGTCCGACATACCCGCAATAGCTCTTGTCAGCAGCCTGATTGCGGCATCGAGCGCTTCCAGCCGCTCGGACTTTGGGCCAGCAGCCTCCAGGAGAGACCGGTAGCGCCTCAGGCGCTCGATGCCGGAGCCAGCCGCGAGCAGCGCATCCTCGCCCGGTGTTCGACGACCGCCCGCGGACGCACCTTCAGCGTCGTCCCCAAATGTCGAGCGCTCGGCCATGGAGGGATTCTCGTCCGGCACAGCTCACGGCACAAGCATCGTTTCTCACAGCGTGTCAGGTGTGTCCGCAGCTCATTCAGCATCTGACCGCATCGTCGATCGCGCGGGACGAGCGCGTGGCGAGCCTCCGTCTCGCGCCTGCTTCCGCCACCACCCGCTGGGATCGAACTGTGTGGCGTGGTTGACGGCACATCAGAGATGCTGCAGCGGCAGTCTTCCCGCGGGATCACGGGGCATAGGGAACATCCCAATGGTCTTGTCAAGCCGCCGCCGTGACTGGTGGTGCTGCCTGGTAGCACGTTTCGTCGCGAAGCACCGCCCCCAGAACGTTGAACGGCCCTCCGTAGCTGATCCGCTCCAGCCCCAGCACCGCCTTGGTCAGCTCCCGCAGTGTCTGCCGGCTCTCACGACGGGGGAAGCATCCCGACCAGTCCCCGACGCCGTCGTGCCACAGCGCCCGCGCACCTGACGACGACGGCCGCCGCGCTCTGATCCTTCGTTGCAAAAGATCATGATGCCCCAGGCCGCTTGACCAGCACCGCACGCCCGGATCGCGAACTACAGTCGCCGTGACGGAGCCTCATTCGGGGGCTCTGCTCCCGGGTACCTCGCTTGCTGGGTAGTCGAAAGGCTGGTGGGTATTTGCGCCCGCCACGGTGGGGCCACGCTTCCGTCGGATTCCCACCCGTATTGCCGGAGCTGGTGACCCGTTTCTGTTTGGCCTGCTTCGTTGAGCATGTCGACGGCGCGGGAGAGAGCGACCTTGTCGCCGCCCTCCGCTGCAAGGCGCAGGTAGTGCTGGGCGTCTTCGTAGCGTTCTGCGCCGGCGAGGTGTCTGGCTGCGACACGCAGGGCGCGAGCGTCGTCGGCGTCGGCCGCTTTTTCGTACCAGGGAAGGGCTTCGTCGAGTCTGCCGGTGGCGGCCAGTAGGTCGGCTACTCGCTGCTGGCTGAAGGCGTCCCCGGCGGTTGCTGCGCGCTGATACCAGTTGAGTGCCTCATTGAGGTGATCAGCTTGCGAGAGCGTGCCGGCGATGTGCTTGATAGCCCAGGTGTGGCCTTGGGCGGCATGGACGTTCGCACGTGCAGTGGCTTCCTCGTTCTGGTTCGACTTTTCGAGGAGCCGAACAAGCTCTTGCTCAGCGCGTGGGTGTTGTGCGTCGACTGCCCCGCGTAGCCAGGCGATCGCCTCGTCTGTACGGCCGACCAAGTCCAGGAGCATGCCCACTGCGGCTGGTAGGTCCGCGTCTCCGGCTTCTAGCGCGCACTTTTGAAGCGATGGAAGGGCGTCGGTTCTCTTCCTTCGGATGAGGAAGGAGGCGGCTTCGGTGAAAGCGTTGTGGTCTCCGGCATCGTATGCGCGCTGGTAGCGCTCGAGAGCCTCGTCGACCCGGCCGGCCTTCCACAGGGTCTCGGCGGCCCAGCTCCAAGCGTGATCGTCGCCAGCGTCACGAGCACGGTCGTACCAGGCTACGGCCTCATCAATGCGGTCCGATCCTGCCAGCTGCTCCGCTACCTTGTACATGGCCTGACGGTCGCCGGCATGCGCGGCACGCTTGTAGTACAGGAAGGCTTCATCGACCTGGCCCATCTGCTCGTAGGCCCAGGCTGCAGTGGACAAGGCAGCGACGTCTCCTTCGTCGATGAAGCGCGAGAGCCAGGGGAGGACTTCGTTGCCTCGGCCCAGCTGCTGCAGCAGGCTCGCGACGCCGTGGTAGGCCTTGGTGTGGCCGGCCCCCGCTGCGCGCTGGTACCAATCCAGTGCTTCTTCAAGTCGCCCCGCGCGCCTGAGTTTCTTGGCCCCTGACAAGAGGGCGTAGGTGTTCCCCACGTCGGCCGCGTGCAGGTACCACTGCAGCGCCTCCTCCGGGCGGTCGGCGTACCACAGGGAATCCGCCGCTTCGCCCAAGGCGCCCGGGTCCTGGGTGTCGGCGGCGCGCTGGTACCAGGGCAGCGCGGCGTCCAGGTCGTGCTGGGAGTATTCCAGCATCTGCCCAGCAGTGCGCGCGGCGAGATGGTCGCCCACGCTGACCGCACGGTCGAACCAGACCAGTGCTTCCTGGAATCGGCTGGCGTTGTAGAGGGTGTTGGCTGCCCATCCTGGGGCTTCAGGATCTCCGGCTTCGAAGGCAAGGTCGAACCACACCAGGGCCTCATCGACGCGGCCGGACTGTGCAAGGAGGTCGCCCAGCAGCCTCATCGCGGTCGCGTAGCCCGCCTCGGCGGCGGCGGTGAAGAGCTGGGCGGCGGTCCGTAGGAGTCCGCGTTCCTGGGCAGCCGTTCCCATGGCAACCTTGTCCCCGGCAGCGGCGTGGGCGAGGAATGTTTCCCACACGGTGGCTGGCGGGAGCTGCCTGCAACGGGTCTGTCGACCGTGTTGCTCCAGGTAATCGGCCAGCCGGACAGACTGAGCAGGAGCGTGCTTCTCGCCGCGGCGCGGACGGGGAGCTGTCAGCGGGGCACGCGCTCCGCGCACGGGCTCCGTGGCGTAGGACAGCGCACGCGCGACCCAATCCTCGTCTAGCAGGTCGAGTTTGGCCTGGGTCAGGTAGCCCTCGGCAGCTTCCTCGAGCATCACCAAGGGGAGGTCGGGACCGTAGCCGAGACGGCGGCAGTCCATGGCCGCCTCGATGAGTGCGCGGGCTCCGTCCGGCGCATCCCGATATCGCTCCAGCAGTGCTGGCCCGCCGGCCAGGTACTGGGTGATCTGCGCCTGCTCCGCGTGCTCAAGGGCTTGACGCAGGCGAGCATCCATCACCGCCAGGGGCTGCGCGACAGCAAGATCGCGCCGCGTGAAGGCATCCGGTACCCGGATGCTGTGGGCCATCAGCAGCTGGCGCGCCTGAGCATGCGGGTCGGGTCCGCTTCTTGAGGCTGGTTCGGTCAGAGCTGCCCAATGCTCTGGCCACATGGTGCCAAGGACAAGCACGGGACCGCGGTCGGCGTCGCTCAGGAGGGTACGAAGGCTCGCGGCGGCTCGCTCACCGAGGTCGCTGGAGGAGGTCAGTAGGTAGCGCTGGATCTCGTTGAGCCACACCACGGTGTTCGGCCCGACGGCGGAAGCGTCCCTTAGCACCGCTTCGGGCGGACTGGGGTCAATCGGGTGCCACACCCGCCACGTGCTCGGAAGCTCCTGGAGCGCCTCCCAGCAGGCGCGGGTCTTGCCGGTCGAGGACCCGCCCACCAGGACAACCAGCTGGCTGTCCCCGCGTACCGCCTGCCGCACCCTCGCACGCAGGCCGGTGTCGAACCCCCGCTCCACGTAGGCCGGAAGGAACCCGTCGCCTACCCCGTCAGCCGGCTCCGCCTCGATCGCCGGATGCACCTCCAATGCAAAAGGATCAAGGGAGTTGCCGATCGGTACTCCTAGGGGCTTCCACTGTCGTGCCTGCACCCACAGGTTCCGCACACGCTGAACAGCGTCGTCGACACTCCACGCCGCATCCCGTGCCAACACGGCAGCGAGCGCGAGGACGTCCGCCAGCTTCGCAGGCACCTGCGGCGCGCTCAGTATCCGAAAAACGGTGTCCCGGCTGGGCGCCCCATCCAGACCATCATCCTCCGCGATCTTCTCAGCGATCACATCGAGCGATGGAGTGTCGGCAGCCGTGTATAGCTCGTGGAGCAAGCCCTTCAGGTCCCGCAACGGACCAGGAGCCACCCTCGGCTGGCTGACAGGGCGAGGTCGACGCTGGCCGCTACCTCCCGCATCGCGACTCATCGCACCATCGTCTCGCAACCCAACGGACCTGCGCCTCCTGAACAGCACAGATATCAGCTTGGCAGGAGGGTCCATCGCAACTCGTAGGAGACGCCCGAACCGAGCCCAGCCTGGGAAACGAGCCCCACCGGCTCAGCCTCTGATCAAGAGACCCCAGGAGGATCGATGAGTCACCCGTCTCTCACCCGCACCGAGCGTCTTACTCTCGCCCGTGCTGCCCTTGTTGGCCTGCTCAGCGGCACCGCCCGCGCTGCAATCACCTGGCTGCTCCAGCAGGCCCACTTCTAGCCCACCGACGCGCCGCTTCATCGTGCCCCCAGCGCAACACGGGAGGGAGCGCTGTGGACCTGACCTGCAGCAACAGAGCGAAAGAGAGCTGGGTGCTGGGTGCAGCGCGATTGCGCTGCACCCAGCACCCAGATACTCCGGGGGCCGGCCAGCCTAGCGTGGTCCGGTTGGGCGGGCGCGTGCTTATGCTTCCCGTTCGATGGGGCCGGTATTGGGTGGTGCCGCGTTCCATGACTCGGTGATCGTCCCGTCCGCCTCCCATCCGTATCGAGACAGTTGCTCGGCCTCTATGCCGCGGCCCGCGTCTCGCAACAGCCAGACCACTCGTCTCAACGAGTCGCTGTCACCGGCCCCCGCGGCGCGTCGGGCCCAGGCGATTGCCTTCTCGTGGCCGCCTTCGCTCTGTAGCAAGCTGACTGGTTGCCGTCGGGGGAGGGGTGTGCTGGCGGCGGTGCGGTCTTGCAGCCCGGCTGCTTCTTCAGTGCGGCCCGTCTGTTTCAGGAGCTGGGCCGCTTTCTTGACGGCGAGTGCGTGGCCTGAGTCAGCGGCGTATTGGTACCAGGCGATTGCCTTCTCGACGTGTCCCTCCGCAGCGAGCAAGGCCGCCGCCTGGGCCATAGTGTCGCCGAGGTCGGTGGCCGCGCGCGCTTGGAGCCAGTCAATCGCCTCTTCGGCACGGTTGTCGTGTTCCAGGAGTTGAGCACCCCGCAGCAGGGCTTCAGCGTTGCCGGCATCGGCAGCGCGCTGGTAGCACGTGAGGGCTTCGTCGTGGTGGCGCGTTTGTCTCAGTAGATCGGCGGCGCGCAGTAGGGCGACGGTGTCGCCGGTTTCGGCTGCGCGCCGGTACCAGGTGATCGCCCGCTCGGGCATTCCGGCTTGCCTCAGCAGGACGGCTCCGGCCCTGAGGGCGAAGGCGAAGCCAGCGTCGGCTGCGCGGTCGTACCAGTCGAGGGCTTCTTCGAGTCGGTCCGCTTCCTCGAGCAGCTCGGCTGCCCGTACCAGGGCCAAAGTATCGCCGGCGTCGGCTGCGCGCTCGAAGCAGTCGAGGGCTTCATCGAGTCGTCCTGCTTCCTCGAGCAGGTCGGCGACCCGTACCAGGGCGACGGCGTCACCGGAATCGACTCGGCCGTGCAGCCAGCCGATCGCCTCGTCAAGGCGTCCTGCCTCCTCAAGGAGGTCGGCGGCGCGGACCAGGGCTACGGTGTCGCCGGCTTCGGCGCGGTCCTGCAGCCAGCCGATCGCCTCCTCTGAGCGTCCCGCCTCGTGCAACAGGTCGATCACCTGCATCAGCGCTACGGTGTCGCCGGTTTCGGCGCGGTCCTGCAACCACTCGATCGCCTCCTCGGCCCGGCTGGCAGTCTTCCCTGCTCCCGTTACTTGGTGGACCACCTGGCTGGTGGGAACTGCATCGTGCACCAGGCCGGCTGCCCATCGCGAGGCGAAGGCGTTGCCGGCGTCTGCGGCGCGCTCGTACCAGGTGATCGCCTCCCGGCTGCGCCGGGCTGCGCGCAGCAGGTCACCCGCCCGCTTCAACGCGAAGGCGTCACCAGAGTCCGCGGCGCGCTCGTACCAAGTCAGAGCCTCATCGACGCGGCCTGCCTCTCCCAACAAAGCGCCCGCTCGCCCGAGGGCGTCGATGTCGCCTGCTGCGGCGGCATCGGTATAGAACCGGATGGCCAGGCGCATGAGTCCGCGGGTCTGCGCTGCCTGAGCGAGGGCGGTGCGTTCGGCGAGTGGGGCGTAGTCGAGCAGGGCGTCCCACAGTGCAGCGGGAATAGGGGTGGTGCGGCGGTGCTCGCGGCTGTGCTGGACCAGGTAGTCGGCCAAGCGGTAGTGCGGCTGATTAGGCTTTGGTTCACCGCGACGGGGGCGTATGCGGGTGAGCGGACCGCGTGCACCGCGCAGGGGTTGCACGGCGTAGGCCAGTGCCTGTTCGAGCCAGTCCTCTCCTAGGAGGTCCCATTGCTGGTCGTTTAGGTAGCCCTCGGCCGCGGCCTCCAGCAGGGCGTGGGGCAGGGCGGGGCTGTGGCCCAGGCGCCGGGCGTCCATTGCGGCGTCGATCAGCGCCCGTTCGGCGTCTGATGCGGTGTGGTAGCGCTCCAGGAGGGCGGGGGCGCCGGCAAGGTACTGGGTGATCTGCCTGTTCTCCGCGCGTTCGGCGGCATGGGCGAGCCGCGGGTCGCCCTCTGCCCTCTCATGTAGTGCGACAAGGTCATCGTCGGTGAATGCCGAAGGAACTGGCAGTTCATGGCCGGTCAGCAGCGCGCGGGCTTGGGCGTGCAGGTCGGGGTGACCGGGTTGGGGCGGGGTGGTGAGGATCCTCCAGTACTCGGTCCATACAGTGCCGAGCACCAGCACCGGCGCGCGCTGTGGGTCACGCAAGAGCTCCCGCAGCCCGGCAGCTACGCGCTCCCCTAGACCGTCGACCGCGGTGAGAAGGTAGTGCTGGGCCTCGTTCAACCACATCACGGTGCGCGGCCCGGCGGCTGCGATCTCCTCCAAGGCAGCATCGGGTCGGCTGGGATCGATGGGATGCCACAACCGCCATCCTCGGGGCAGCTTTTGGACGGCCTCCCAACAGGCCCGGGTCTTTCCTGTAGATGATCCGCCCACTAAGACCAGCAGTCTGCTCTCTCCGTCGGCCGCCTCGGTGACGACCTGACGCAGCCGCTCATCGTGCTCCCGCGCGACGTACGCCGGCAGCACCGGTAGTGGGTCTTCGCCCGTTGCCGCAGCCTCGATCGCCCGGTGCACTTCCAGGGTGAAGGGGTTGGTGTACTCAGCGATGGGTTGGCCTGCGGGCCTGGCCATACGGACTTGGAGCCATAGGTCGCGTACCCGGATGGTGAGATCGTCCCGGTCCCAGGCCGCGCGGCGGGCGAGGACCGAGGCAACGGCGACCGCATCTCCCTGCTGCACCGGGAGCTGAGGGGAGCTCAGACAGCGGTGAACGGAGTCACGGCTCGGCGCTCCTGACAGGCCGTCATCGGACTCGATGTCGGCCGCTATCTCGTCGAGGGTCGGGGATCCGGCCGCCAGGTACACCTCGTACAGAAGGTCCTTCAGGTCCCGCAGCGGTCCCGGCCCCACGCGAGCGCGCATCACCGATCGCGGCCTCCTCACTGCCCCGCGCCCGGCATCGCTACTCATCGCACCATCGTCGCGCACCCGCTTGGCTGTGCGGCCCCGGACAGCACAGATGAGCCCCCCTGATCCGCATCGCGACGAGGACTTGAAATCAAGGGATCGATCGCAGCTCATCCACATCGAATTGCTGGAGTATCACGCGCACTACCCCGCGACCGCGCTCGACACTGCTGCCGCGAAGGACAGGTTCGCCTCACCACCCGACAAGCCGCGTCCCGTGGCGCAATGGACGGCCCCGCAGCTCGGTGTGCACTCGCTGCCCGAGAATCGGCGTTTCTGCGATGACGTGCGCTGTGGGTGCCGGGAGCGGTCAGTCCGTCTACGGGCCCGGCTGGCGAGGGTTCGGATCGAACCCGATCGTCACGGTACCCGTCTTCAGCGCCGGTACGGCACTGGCCAGCGCCTGAGCCAGCCTTCCGGCACGCTGTTGCTGCAGTACCCAGTAGGTCCGGTCCGCGACCTGGACGAGATAGGTTCTGCCTTGTCGATGCTGGTGCGGGAGGAGTGAGCGTGGGGGCGACCGAGTCCAACGCTGGGGATGACTTCCACTTCTGGTGGACTGCCGGGCGAGCTCTCGAGCTCGTATCCCCGGGAACGGACCTTGCGCTCGTCACGGTCGAGGGCCTCGCGGCTGTCGACGACCCGGACGACCAGTATGAGACGGTCGACGTCGCGGAGTACGTGGGCGGGCGGACCACAGCCACCGCGCACGAGATCGTGATGTCGCAACTGAAGTACAGCAGCCGCCACCCCGACACGGCGTGGACTGCCGCCCGGCTGTGCACGAAGCGGGTCCGTAAGGCGGACGGGAAGGCCGTCGCGGAACGGTCGGTGATCGCCGACCTCGCTGCGGCCTACACGCGCCTGCGGGACGACCACGGCGACCAGGCACTGGCGAAGACGCGCATCGCGCTGGTGAGCAACTGCCCCGGGGATCCCCTGCTCCTGGAGAGCGTGGCAGCAGCAGCACAGTGGGCAGCCGGCCAGACCACCGCCACCAAGGCGGCCCTACTCGCCGCGCTCCCTCAGAACCAGGCCGAGGTCATCGGCAAGCTGGACACGGCCATCGGCACGCGCTTGAAGAGTGCCGAGTTCTGCCACTTCCTGCAGGTCCTTGACCTCTCGACCACCGGGACGCTGGACCGGACCGCGCTCGCGCGGGCGGTGAAGTCGGGGGCGAGCGTCCTGACGCCCGGGTACGGCCCGGACTCGGCGAACCGGCTCTTCGACCTGGTCCGCCAGCAGGCGTTGCCCGGTGCCAGCCGGCACGGCATCACTGCGGAGGATGTGCTGGCGACGCTGGGCGTCGCCGACGTGCTCGACCTGTATCCGGCACCGCTACGCGTGGAGACGCTCGACGATCCGCTGCCGACGGCGGGCGCCAAGGCGATCGCCGAGGGAGTCCAGGCCAACCTGGGCGGGTTGATCGTCGCACACGGTGAGGCAGGCGTCGGGAAGACCACGGCGATGCGGCAGATCGGGGACCACCTCCCGGCCGGGTCGCAGGTGGTGCTCTTCGACTGCTACGGGGCAGGGGAATACCTCAGCGCGGGGGAGGAGCGGCATACCCCGCGCCGGTTCGTCACCCAGATCGTGAACGAGGTGGCGCAGCGTTGCGGCACGCCCCTGCTGGTGCAGGCCCCGGCCGCCGAGGCTGACCTGTGGCGCAGACTGAAGCGCACACTGGATCAGGCAGTCACGACCCTTCCCGACGACGCGGTGCTGGTCCTGGCGGTGGATGCGGCGGACAACAGCGCCGTGGCGGCCGGCGAACGCGACGAGCGGAGCTTCCTGCCGGACCTTGTCCGGCTGGGGCTGCCGGAGCGTGCAGCCGTCGTGCTGTCCACGCGAAGCCACCGCATCCCCTCGCTGCAGGCCGACGACTCCGTGCCGGTCAAGCTGTTGCCTTTCGACGCCCCGACCTCGGCGGCGCACCTGCGCCGCTACCAGCCCACCGCTTCCGACGAGGAGTGCCTGGACTTCCACACGCGCAGCGGCGGCAACCCGCGAGCGCAGTACTACACCCTGGAGCAGGCCCGCGCTGAAGCGTGGGACATGGCAACCCTGCTGGACAACAGCGAGCGGACTCCGCGGCAGCTGTTCGAGTTACTCCTCGCATCGGGGCTCCAGGCCAGCGGTGCGGACGCGGGCGGGCAGCGGTGGCTGGCGTGTCTTCTGGCGCTGGCCCGTCCGGTCAGCATGGCCACCCTGGCGTCCGCCCTGAAGGTGTCCGACGAACAGGTGACCGCATTCGCGAAGGGTCTGACTCCCGGGGTGAGGCTCGTGGGGGAGCAGATCCAGTTCCGGGACGAGGACTTCGAGACGTTCGTGCGCGGCCGCGTGGAACCCGCTGCCGTCGTTGCGGCGCACGACCGCCTGGCCGACCTGTTCCTTGACCAGCGCACCACCAGCCCGGACGCCGCGGCGCACGTCGCCACCCACCTGTACCGGGCGAAGCGGCTGACGGAACTGTTGGACCTGGTCCTGGCGGAGGACTCCCCGACGGGGATCGCGGACGGGTTCCGGCGCGAGCAGGTCCAGATGGAGCGACTGCGCCTGGCCGCACTGGCGGCTGCCGAGACCGGGTCCGCGTCGGCCGCGGTCCGCCTGGCCGCGCGGGGATGTGACACGGCATCACGATCCGAGAGCCTGTCGCAGCTCGTGGACTCCCACATGGATCTGGTGGCCTGGTACGCCGATGTGGACCTGCTCCACGCCTACGCGCCCCGCAAAGGTAGGGGCCAGTGGCTCGGGCCGGTGTGGATGCGGCTGGCGGGCGTGCTGTCGCGGGATCCGCAGCGGCAGGCCGAGACGAGAAACGCCTTGGACAAGGCCGTCGCCTGGTTGCGGCGTTGGACCACCGAGCAGGACGGGGAAGCGAGATCCTGGCAGGTGAGCGCCGACGATGTCGCGGCAGCCGCGGAGGCGCGGTACCGGCTTGAGGGGATGCAGGCCGCGATCCGCGAACTGCGGCGGTGGCGGCCGGCCTCCTTCATCGTGGAGGCAACGGAGCGCCTCGCGGCCAGGCTCGCCGGAGAACTGGACCTCCAGGAGGTGCACGACGCCCTGACCCGGCATCACGTGCCGCCGTACGCCCAGGCACCGGTCCTGGCCCACCTCGGCAGCGCAGCGTCCCCGCCTCCCGCAGCATGGGTGGACGAGGTCGCGGCCGCAATCACCAGCGCTCCGCCCTCAGCCCACCAGCCCTGGCACCTGAAGCTCCTCGACGTCACCCTGCGCTTCGGTGACCGCCAGTCCGCGCTGGCCCTGGCCCAGCACTGGTCAAGCGAACTGTCCACGCAGAAGTCGGCGTTCCAATCGCCGTCGAGTCCCGCAATGATCGCCCTGTACTGCCATGCTGCCTCGGCCGCCCTGCACGACGCCCAGACGCACGCACAACAACTCCTGCCCGCCTCCTTGCAACCGCCGGCGGAGGAGACCCGGCAAGGCTATGACCAGCGCGCTGCCGAGCGCGAGGACTGGCTGAAGCGGGCCGACCCACTGATCGCCGCGGCCTTCCTCCATGTGCGGGCCGTCCTGGACCAGGCACATGCCGACGACGTGCAGGCGTTCTGCACGGCTGGCCTGCAGACGCGCACCAGCCAGACCAAGTACCGCTGGTTCACCTACGACCGAGAGTTCCGCGCCTGGGCGACGCTTGTGGCGTCCGCCGCCGTCCAGACGAGCGCCCCCGCAGGCATCGTCGACCAGTTGGCGGACGCGGCAGGCGTGTTGCTGCGCGACGGGGCTCCCACGCTGTGGCTGGACCTGGCGGAATTGCTCGCCGGACGCGGAGCCCATCCGGACAAGGCAGCTGACCTGTGCTTCAAGGCCGCGCAGACGGCCCGCGGCCACGGATACGACGCCGCGGAGCGCCTGGAGCTCCTGGCCCGCAGCGCGAGCATCGCGGCATCCCTCAGCGACGATCTCGGCCGTGAACTGTTCAGCCAGGCCGTCGACGCGGCCGCCGGCATCAACGACGGCTCGGCCCGGCTGCTCAGCGTCTACGCCGACCTGGCACAGCGTGCCGACCTGCCCGCACCCAGCCGTGCCGCAGCAGCCGCACGCCTGGTCGCGGCCGTGGAAGCCGTCGCCCCGCACGTCACCGACTCCGGGGTCATCCCGTACGAGGAGGTACTGAAGGCCGCGGCCGGCCTCGACTGCCACATCGGTCTGGCCACGGCCAGCCGCTGGGACGACGAGGACCGGATCCCGGTCGCACAGGCGCTGCCGGCCGCACTCGAAGGGGGCGTCACCACGGGAGCACTGCCCCCCTGGCAGGCACTCGCCCTCGACCACCTGATCGATGACGACGCGCGACGCCTCGCGTTCCAAATCACCGTGGCGCGCCACCTCGCCTCGGGGTCAGCGAGCAACCTCGCGACCGCCCGGACAGCACTCGTTCGTTCCAGCGACTGGCTGCGGCGCCGCGTCCCCACGCGCTTGCAGCCCTCGCTCGCGCGGCAACTCCTCGACGCAGCAGACACCCTCGGCCAGAGCGCAGCGATCCGCCCTGCCCTCGGGCCGATCATTGGCCTGGCACCGGAGACCGCCGAACCCGACCAGGCCGACCAGGCCCTGACCACCCGGACGCTGAACCCCGAGGAGTCCGCCGGCAAGGGGACGCCCGTGGCGACGGTGACCGGGTCCAGTTGGCGCACACTCAACAAGGACATCCAGGCGATGGACACCGCAGCGCCGTACGGACGCCACCTGGTCGAACACATCATCAACATCGTCGAAGCCGCGCCCATGCACGAGCGCCTGCCAGCGCTCGACGCAGCAGCTTCCCTCGCGTCCAACAACGCGCCGACCGTCGTCCAGGCGCTGGCGGTCCTCGTCACCCAGTGGCGGAACTGGCCCGGCGTCCCAGCGTGGGCAGCCCGCACCCTCACCGTCCTCCTCGAGGAGCACTTGTCCGACCTTGTCTGGACACACGATCCCCAAGGCCTGGTGGAGCATCTGCGCTGCCTCGGCGACGACGCCACGGTCCGCGGCGCGATCCTGCGCGCACTGCCGCGCGCCCAGACGCGCCTGAGCGCCTTCGGCTGGGACGCCATCGCCACCGTGCTCGGCCGCCTGAGCGACCCCGCGTCTGCCGCCGACGCCCTCACCGCCCTCCTCGCCCCGTACCCCGACCCCACCCCGGTGCATCCCGATCCGGGCGACACCCCGATCCCGCTGCTGCTCTGGAGCGCCTTCGGACACCCCCGGCGTGAGATCCGGTGGCGGGCAGCGCATGCGACAAGGGAGTTGCTCAGCCACCCGGACCACGCCGCGACACGGTCACTGGCTTCCGCGCTTGTCGCCTGCCTCGACCGCCAGGACGCCGCCCCGCACCGGGATCCGACCCTGCACTTCTACCGGCTCTCGGCGGTCACCGGACTGCTCACCGCCCTCCATCGAGTCGCCTGCGACAGGCCCGCGCTCATGCAGGACCATCTCGCCGTCTTCATCCGACACGCCACCAGCACCGACCTGCCCCACGCGCAGATCCGCGAACTCGCGCGAAGCACTGCCCTGGTCCTGGCCGGCCCGGACGACCCCTCACGTGACCGGCTCGACGCAGCGAACCGACCCGACCGCTGCTCCATCGAGCGGCACACCAGCAATGGGTCCAGTGACAACCGGGATCCCGGCGACCGGTACCGCTTCGACGCGCTGGACACCGTTCCCTACTGGTTCGGGCCCCTCGCGCGGGTCTTCGACATCCCCGTCGAGAAGATCGCGGCCAAAGCCGAGCGCTGGATCGTGGACACGTGGGGCCTGAGCGAGGCGGACTGGTGGACGGACAGGCGCGAACTACGCAGCAACCGGACCGCGGATCGAATGAGCCACCGCCATGGCTCCATCCCCCAGGAGGAGAGCCTGCGGCTCTACCTGGAGTACCACGCCATGCTGGCCGAGGCCGGTGAACTCGCCGACGAGGGATACCCCCTGCATGTCGATGAGTGGACGGACAGCACGAACCCCTGGGACGAGTGGCTGGCCGCGTACGTGATGCCCGACGGGCCGTGGCTGTCCGACCTCAGCGAGCCCGTACCCGCGCAGCCGTACCTGTTCTTCGGCTCGGACCCGGCAAACAGCCACTGGGACACCCCCCAGCTCACCGACAGCAATGAGATCTTCGGCCTGGCTGGCGAAGACCTTCCCCCGTCCGTCCTCGTTGCCGCCTCCCTCAACATCACCTGGCCAGACGCCTACGAGAACATCGCTGTCGCCTCCGCCCTTGTGCGCCCCGACCGGGCCGAAGACCTTCAACGGGCCCTGGCCGCAGCCACCGAGCCCTGGGACTGGAAGCTCCCCCGTGAGGATGAAGCCGAATTCGAAGTCAGCTACGGCCTCTTCGAGCTGCGCGGCTGGTTGCGCGATCCCGATTCGCGACGCGAGACCCTCGACGAGCACGACCCCTACGCGCGAGGGCTGCATCCGGAAGGCCCCCTGCCTGGACGCACCTTCCTACAGCTGACCCAGGCCCACCCCGACCCTCTCGGAACCCGCCTGCGCACACCCGACCAGACCGTCGTCGCGCACTGGACGCAATGGTCCGACGGCGAACCTGAAGAACGCCGCCCGGGCAAGACGACCAGCGGATCCCGCGTCCACGTGACCCGCGACGCACTGCTGACCCACCTGCAGACCACCGGATACAGCCTCATCGTGGAGGTCCAAATTGGACGACGCCGCAACAGAGCAGCCGACCACCACCGAGCCCGCCGCAGCTGGCTCTACCTCATCCACGCAGACGGCCGAACAACAGTCCGCTGACCCAGTCACCGAACTCGGCGAGCGGATCCTGGCGGAACTCGGCGAAGAACGCATCAACAACACACTCGTCCGCTGGCTCAGCCACCACACCGCCGCACTCGTCAACGCCGCAGACGAGGCCACCCGCGCCGGCGACGTCAGCGCGCCGGCACGAGCAGAGGAAGCCCGGACAGCCATCCTGCAACTCTGGCAGGCACGCTCCACCTGGCCCGAAGGCTGGCCGCCGCCCAGGGCCGCCGCCATGGCCACGACCCTCGCCGACATCACCGAGCCGACAGCGGATACCTGGCCGCGCCACTCCGTCCCGGCACGCCTCCACGACCTGCACTACGTGATCCTCGCGGCACTCGCCGACGTGGCCGCAACGAGCGCCCCCCAGGGCACCGAGGAGAACTGGCTCGACGCGGGCGAGGAACACCTCACCGACTCCGAGACCCTCCTGCTGCGCCGGGCCTCCGCGGCGCCCCAACGCGTGGAGGCTCTTGGCGAGTTGGCGACGTTCATGGCCCGGCTCAATTCCCCGGAACTCGAGGAACTCGGTGGTCCACCAGTAGTCGACGACACGGGACACTCGCTGTTGCGGCTGGCCGACACCTACCGAAAGATCGTCATCGAATTCGTGGGGCGAGCAGCGCGTCCCACGCAAACCGACCGAACCGCAGATCAACCGCAAGACACCCATGACGGGCCCGCACAGGAGCGCGGCGCAGAGACCGGGTAGCCGCTCGACGGCCGCGGTGAGGAGGTGGGCGGTGAACGCCGCGACTGGTGATTCCTGGTGGCCGGGGAGCTTAGACCCGCTCCGCGGGAACGCCTGGACCGCTTCCGGCCGCGACCTTTCGGCTCAGCAAGTTCACTCGAACTCGTTACAATAATCAGCCCGGTTTATGTACCGGGGCGCTAGAGTGAGCCCAGACGTTACACCTTCCACTCGTGCAGGCGGTCAAGGGCCTGCGCTGTGTCGGGCTACACCATCGCGTTCCCGGTTTCCGTCAGCCCCTGCCCCGGCCGCCCCACCGGCAGGACATCTGTCGGCTGTCCCTCACCTCTGGAGTTACCCGAGTGTCTGTCATGCGCTCCTCCCACAGCACCGGCGAGGCACCGAGGCCGGCTGACTCCCTCGCGACGGCTCCTTCGGACTCGGCTTCCGCTGATCCGATCGATCCGCGCTTGGCGGTAGACGAGCTGGTGGAGGATCTACGCACGATCACCGAGCAACATGCGATCGCAAGTGTGACCGGCCTGGCCGCCGTCCCGGCGGTGCGCGCGGCCAGCCCGCGACTCGACTTGCCGACCATCTGGCTGACGCCGGGACCGTCCACCGACCGCGGCGCGATGGCCCGCGCCCTGTATGCCGGGCTGCACCTGGACGCTCAACGCCCCCGCCCGCGGGCGATGAGTGCGATGCAGGACCTCATCGCGGCCGAACTGCGTCGTAGCACCCGCCTGGTGGCCGTCGTTGACGCCCATCGGTGGCAGACACCGGCACTGGAACTGCTCTACGGGCTGTGGTCCCCGGCAGCCTTTCCCTTGGTCCTGGTCGGCGACAACACCCTGGACGCGGTCCTCAGGCGCCCCAGGCTCGCGAGTTTGAGGTCGTGCATTTTCATCCGCCACCGCCTAGACGTCGCCCAGTCCGCTCCGACCGCCGACTCGGCCGTGGACGGCGCACCAACCTTGCAAGCAGCGGCCGAGACGGCTGCCACCGTCGCTCCGGACGCAGCGCCGCCGATCCCGGCCACCGCCGCGGGCCAGACGGTCCGTCCGCTCGCATCGGTGGCGGCCGCCGGTACCCCGGAGGCGGACACGGCCCCTCACGCCCGGGGCGGGCCCAGGGCGGTGACGGTCGGCGTCGCGACCGGTCTGCACCTTCCCGCCCCCAGTGACCCGTTGTGGGGCGCGATCCCCGTAGAACTGCGCCAGAACCTACGCGCCCCGGCGCACCAGCTCGTGAACCCAGCACGTGGAGCCCTGGCGGACAAGGCCGGCCGCCCGCTGCGCGTCGCCCTGGCAGCGGCTGCATCCATGCGAACCACCGGAGCGCACTGGCGAACCCTCCTCACTGCTCCCCGCCCGGCATTCGGCGGCTCCGGCAGCGCCCGCGCCCAGCGAGCGTACGAGCAGCTGGAGCTGGTGGTAGCCACCTTCGTCCGCCCCGCCATGGAAAGCCCGGACGCGGCAGCCCGCGCCGCCTCCGACACCCCCGCGCCCCGAGCCCGCCCTACCCGGGTCAAGAAGCCGGCCACCGACCCGAAGCCCGCCCCGTCTGCCGCCGCTCGCGTAGCGCCCAGCCTGGGCACTACGCCGGCGGACAACGCCCGCGCCGTGCCCGACGCCGACCGGGCCACCGGCAACCGGACGACGGGCCTGCAGGGGCCGGCGACCGCCGACCTCGGCACCGAACCGGTAGAACCCGGGCAGTCGACCGCCGCGCCGCGCCCGTCAGCCGAACCGGCTCGCGCCGCTGACGCCATCACCGCGAGCCACGGCCCCGCAGCCCCCATCCACCCGCGCCCGGACGCCCTGAAGGAGACAGCACCCCTGTTGCCCACAGCGATTGACAGCCCGACACCTCCGCCTCCCGCTCCCATCGCCCCGGCCGGGCAGCGCGTCCCCGCCCCTGCGGCCGTATCAGCCGATCCCAAGGAGTCGAGTGCCCCGGCCCCGGCGGCGGCGCCGAGCTCGGTTCCGGTCCCGGCCACGCTGCACGAGGCCCGCGCCGCCCTACCGCACCTGATCCGGGCCGCAGCAGAGTCCGGCACGGCCACCCCGTTGTCCCGCGGCACCCACCACGCCCTGCTCGTCGCCCCGGCCACCGCCACCGCACTGGGATGGAACCTGGCCACCGCCGAGGCCCACGGGATCGCCGACGCCCGCAAGAAGCTCGGCGACCTCATCCAGCATGCGGCCCAGGGCCACCCCCAGGTCCTGCGCCGCCACGTCACCCCCGCCGCGGTGCTGCTCCCCATTGCTCCGGACGGCACCGCGCTGCCCGCCGCGCTCCTGTCCGCGACCGAACTCGGCAAAGAGACAGTCACCGACCAGCCGGTCGCGGCCACCGAACCGACTGCCGAGGCCACCGCCCAGAGCGCTGCGCTCGGTCAGGCCCTAGAGGACCCCTCAACATGCCTTCCCGCTACAAAGCCTCAAAGCGGCACCGATCGTCTGTCCGGCGTCTCCGCGACCACCACGCCGACACCAACTCCCAGAGACGGCAACAGCGCTATCACCACCCCCGCAGCGCCCGCCGTGTCGAGCGGTCCGGCCCCGGCCGGCCAGACCACGCAGCCCGCCGCCCCACCGCAAACAACCCTTTCCGCGACCGCTGCTGCCGCGGCCGCCGACACACTGTTCCCCAGCACACCGCCCGAGCCCGCTCCGGCCGGGACGGCCGCGCACACCATGTCGACCGCCGACGCCCCGCCCCTCGCGCCGACACTCCCACCGGCCGCTGAACACACCAACGCCGGGACCCACCCGGAGCTCCCCGCCGACCCACCGGCCCCAGCATCCACCCGGCGCCGCCTGGCCAGGTTCAGCGAGGCCCTCGACGCCGTCCTCACCACCCCGGACCCCCTCCCCGACGCCCGCATCGCGGACGAGGCCACCGCCACGCCACTCCGCGGCCTGCCGATCGGCATTCCCTCCCTGGACCAGGCCCTGGGCGGGCTGCAGCCCGGCCGCTGCTACCTCGTCGCCGCCGACCCCGGCACCGGCGGCAGCCTCCTGGCGACCGCCGCCGCCCGCACCGCCGCCCTCGACCACCACCAGGCCGTCCTCTACGCCGCATCCGGGCTGACCCGCGCCGACATCGCCGCCCGGATCGTCGCCGCGCACCTGCCCGTCGACTACCGTCGCCTGCGCGCCGGCCACCTCAACGCTGACGAGCAAGCTGACGTCACCGCCCTCCAGGACCACCTGGCCGCAGCCCCGCTGTACATCGACGACGGCACCGACCTCACCCCCGCCGCCATCACCGAGAGCGCCGCGGACCTCCCGGACCTGGCCCTGGTCATCGTCGACCGCCTCCAAGCCGCCGACGACCCCCGCCTCCCGCTGTCCGGCCCCCGCCTGACCGACGCGGTCCAGGCACTGGCCCACCTCGCCCGCACCCACCACCTCCCTGTCCTCGCCGTCCTCGACACCACCAACCCCCGCCTGCTCGCAGCCCTCGGCCTGGACCTCATCCTCACCCTGGCCCCCGACCCCGAGGCCGGAACCACCACCGCGGTCCGCCTCACCATCACCGAGCGCGACCTCGGCACCCAGACCACCCTCACCTTGCGCGCCGACCCGGTCCACGCCCGCCTCACCGACCCCGTCGCCTGCGACCCCTACAAAGGCCGCAACGCGCCCACCACCGCAGACCGCGACGCCCCCACGGCCTACCCCAGCCAGCCCACCCCGCCCACCGCCGCGTTGCCGACTACAGCCGTCCCCGCCCGGCCCACTCAGCCCACCAACGCGCCCGAAGCCGACCCCACCATCAACGACCGCGACCAGCCCCAAGTAGCACCCGGCCAGCGGCCCGCCCGCGTCGCCGCGCCGCGCCGCACCGGCACAGCAGCACGGCCGACAGCGGGCGGCGGGTACGCCAACCGGGACTACAGCTACTACACCGGCATGGTCACCGGCGCCGTCGAACAGGCCCTCCAGGAGCACGGCGGCGACATCCAGGCCGCGACCGAAGCCCTGCTGAAAAAAGCCGTCCCGAATGCAATGGAAATCTTCCAGGCAACCCGAGTCGGCGGGAACTACGACCACACCGTCTATCCGGAACTCCCGGAATTCCTTCGCAAGAAAGTCCGCGACGGCGCGGACGGCATCTGGGAAGGCCGCCACAACTGGAACAACCAACCCCTCCTCGACCAGCTCCGCGCAGGCACCCTGAAGCCCGCCCTGGTCGAGGTCCTGGACACCAACGCGGCCTTCCTGTCCAGCTTCAAGACCCACCTGCCCATCGGCGCCCTCGTCCACGACCCCCTCGGCGGCCACGACCCCAAGCGCTCCGGCATCTACCTCCTCCACCAGCGCCCCGCCTGGAACCACCCCCAGCTGCCCGACCCGATCGGCAACCGCCAGGAACCCGGCGAGATTCTCCTGGACGAAGCCACCATCCGCCTGCTGATCCGCTGCTCCCGGCTCGATCTGTGCGACGCGCCAGTGATCGCCGAGTGCTGGACCAGTGGAGCCAGCGAGGGCCTGCTGGAGAAATTCCGCCGGGTGCTGACCGAATCCAGGGAGACTGCCCTGGCGCGCATGGAAGCCGGGTACGCCGATGCGACCGTGACGATCGAGTACATCAAGGCCATGTACTCGAAGTTCACTTCGACCATGGGCGAGTCCAGTGCCAATCGCGACATCCGACGACCCGAGTGGATGCACACCGTTCGCTCCCAGGCATTCGCCAACCTCTGGTACAAGGGATACAAAGCCCACGAGGCAGGTCTCACCATCGTGCGCATGAGGGGCACGGACGAACTCCACGTCACCGGTGGAGAATGGCGAATCCTCAAAGACCGCGACGGCGGGGTATTCGAAGAAGGACGCCTCACCCACCAAATGAAGCTCAAGCGCCAGTACACCCTGCCGGGAGGCGGCGCCTGATATGTCGACCGACGGATGGAAGAACTTCGGCGAATACGGCGCCGACCGCGACCCCGGCAACGTCCACGGCAATGTAGCCCTGGGCCGCGCCCTGGAGAACGCTCTGGAGCGACTGATCATCGACGGCGGCATCAAGTCCCCGGCCAGCACCCGACGCGGCCTGGTCGCCCGCATGCGGTACCTCACCACCACCCAGGGCGGCTACCAGGCACTGGCCGAAGCCGGCATCACCGCCACCCGCCCCACCATCCGCGCCTGGACCCGAGGCACCCAGCACCCGCGGCCCGAGAACCAGGAGGCCATCGACACCGCCTACTGGAACCTGCGCGCCGCCAACCTTCGCTTCAACCCCGGAGCGTTCAAGCAGCACCTCAACCGCGGCGGCCGCGGCACCCAGGTAGAGATCCACCCCATCGACCAGAGCCTCGTCGACGACAACGCCCGCCGGGACAACCTGGAGGGGCGCCGGGTCCAGGTCCACTACGTCTGGGACGCCGCGGTGGACGCGATGTTCGCCGCCGACCTCGCCGAACTCGAGCGCATCTGGGACGACATCATTGCCGAGCTCGACTCCGACTGGGGCGCGTACACCTACGTCTCCTCCATCGGCCTCGGCGCCTGACGCAGGTTGTAGGGTCTCAAATCCAGCTTCATATTCTCAGGACTGACTGCACATCAGTAGCACTTGTGCATCGATTCTGAGACTCGCTGTTCAGCGTACCCACTCTTTCGGGTGAACGATGGTGGAACCTGCCCGCCTCCCGCTTTGGAGGCGGGCATCTTGGCGGCTGGGCAAAGTCGCCAGGGGGTGGGGTGGTCATGGACGGTTCGGCTGCCACAGTCAGCTTCCGGCGCCGCGACGGTGAAGTGGTCGAGGACTACCCGTGGACCGACGCGCCGGTGGGGCTGCTGGAGGCGGCTGCTCCCTGGCGGACATTTCGCTGGTACAAGGGGCAGAAGCACTATTCCGGCACGTACTGGTCGGCGACGACGCAGGATCATGTGATCTACGAGTCGCGGTTGGGGCTCTCGCGGCTGCTGTTCGCCGACTTCGATCCCGCAGTCCACGGCATCGTCCGGAGCGTGCAGACGGGGCGCTGGCTCACATCACGACCGTTCAGCGATCCGGATCGGCATCCTTCGTCAGCCAGAAGGATGTGTCGCCTGTGGAGTGCTCCCCCAGGCCAGCAGGCCGCCGGCAGCGGGATGGATGCGGTACGCCGGGTCGTCCGCCCGATCCACCGTTTCGTGGCGGAGCGGACAGAGTGGCTGGCTGCCAACGGCGATTCGTCCGGCATCCGTTGGCGTCTTTGCGGGCTGGCGCACGCTCAGACGAGGGCAAGCAGTGCCACGGTTGGGTCACCGAGTAGGACGAGACTTTGGCGGTCTAGGGCTGTGAGTCGAAGCCTGGTCATCGTCTCTTCGACGGAGGTGTCGCCGTTCGCCAGCCTGTTGTAACAGTCCGTCCATTGGGTGTGCAGTGTGCCGACGTCGGCCCGGTATTCGGCGAACGTGTAGCCCAGCGGCTGGCCCGAGAAGAGGTGGGAGGACAGTGCGGAGACGATGCGCTGTCCGAGTCCCTGACCGGTCTCCTGCACCCTCAGCGTCCAGTTGAAGGTGGGTTCGACGTGGCCGAAAACAGCGCGCACGGGATTCGTTCGGCCGAGCATGCACATTGCGGCTGGTGCCACCATTGAACCCAGCGCCGCGACCGCCGACGTCACCGAGAACGCCGTCGTTCCAGGCCTCAGAAGCCCGGTGTAGTGGCTGGTGGCATCCGCACCTGCGGAGCAGCACGCCTGGGCGTACCAGACCGCCCCGCCGGGCATCGCATCGTTGAGCTCCGCCAGAGGTAGTGGATTGTGGATGATGTCGACAGGCAGTCCCAGGGTGTTCCGCATGGTGCGTGGATCATTCAGCGGCCAGGTATGGCCGTGGCTGGACGTGACAACCAGGACGGGGCAGGTCGCGCTCAACTCGTCCACGAGAGCGGCCCCGCTGGCGGTCGCGTGGGTGAGCTCGCTGAGCCGGGATAGCGGGGGAGGCGTGAGCGCGGTGGCCAGCGGTTGGGCTATCACGGCACGCATCTCGGCCGTGATGTCCCCGCTGCCGTGGTCGACTGTCCACATCAGTGCATGGCAGGCATTGGCCGGCGCGTCCTTCCAGTCCGACAGCATCGCCCGGACGTAGTTGGCGAGCGCTTCTCCGGCCAGTGGCAGGCGCCCGACGGCGTGACGGGTGCCCAGCGCGTACTGCACCGACCATGGAATGGTGTCGGGCCCGGCGACGATCACCACGTACATGGGAAGGCGACTCCGGCCCACGCCGAACGCGGTCAGACCGATGGCGGAGTCCTGTGACGTCCCATCCGGGAAGTACCTGCGTAGGAAGCGGGAGCCAAGCTCTGGGGACCAGCGCAGTAGGACGGTACCTGGGCGCGCGGCGATCAGATCCCGCACGGCTTGGGGCGCATCCACGCCTCCCGCCCTGTCTGCGTTCGACAGGTGCGGGTCGGCGGGCTCGGGCAGCAGGACACCGTAGCCGACGTTCGGGTGCGCCCAGCAAGTCGGATCAGCTGGCCGTTCAATCTCCAGCACGGCCTGGGAGTGTGGCAGCCCGCGCTTGCGGGATCCCCAGTTGAGTGCGTTGGCGTCGAGGTCACCGTGCGCGGCCTCGTCACCGGTCCACGCGTTGAGCACAACTTCCGCCGGGAGGTTCATGAATCACCAGCTTCGCTCAGTTCGGCGCGGAGCCCGGCGATACGGCTGTCCACATACGCGATATACCACTGCGGGCTGGTCTGCGGATCCAGAACGGAGCGCAGTCCCTCCCAGAAGGCGAGTTGTCCGCGGAGGTCGGCCTGGGTGCTGACGGATAGCCCGTGCGTTACGTAGACCCGGAACGGATCGGCCTGAACATACAGCACGGGGTCGGACCACCCGTCGGCCGTGCACGGATCCGGTTCGCTCATGGCCCTCCGGGGCGCGGTGAAGGTCTCCGCCCAGTCGATAACGCGCTCGCCGGGCGGCCCCGTCGGATCCACGGTCTTTCTGATGGTGGCCAGGACCTCGGGGTAGAGCGCCTCGCAGAAGCGGTTGATGTCGCTGAGATCCACCAGACGGCGCATGCCTGCGACCGCAGGGATGCCGCTGGAAACAAGGGCGTGGGCCAGGGCAGAGGTATCGCTGGCCTCGGCAGTCTGACAAGCGCTGAGAATCACCAGCCACGGATCGCAGGCCTTCAAAGCCTGGACGAGGTCGCCCGGCGTCAGCCGTACCGATCTAGTGCCCTCGTCGCCGCGGAAGTCGGGGATGGTCGCGAACTCTAGCGTGCGCACGCCGGCCGTCGCCCCTCCGTGGCACAGCAGATGGAGGATATCCGGCCTGGCCAACGCGATGCTCTCCTCTAGGCCCGAAGCAGTCGGTGCGAGAAGCTCACTCGTGACATTCGGTTGGTCGGTGGCGTCGATGGCGTCCTGGACGGACTTCTCTGCGGTGATCACATGCAGCCGCGCACCGATCGCCGCGGCGTCAGCAGAGCCGACAGCCCTCAGGAGTGTCTTCAGTTGCGGCACTCCCGTCCGCTGGGTTGCCGACAGCACGGCCACGATGTGCAGCGGCGGGTCGAACGCCCGCTCCTTGATGTCACGGTGCCGCCGAGCGATACGTCCGATGGGCGACCGGCGGTCGAGGGCACAGAATCTGCCGTGGCGGCCGTCGTAGAGCTGCTCCCAGGGCAGTGGGTCGGCGCCCGACGCGACTATGTGGAAATACAGCGGTGAGGGATCGGCGTTGGGCGGACGCTGCAGGACCCTTTCCAGCCCTTCCCTGACAGGGTTGTGCGCAGCGAGCCGATTCAACAGCTCCTCACCTCGTTGGACGAGCGTGCCGGTCAAATCAGAGAGGTCGGCAGCGGCGTGCTCTCCCAGCCCGGGGATGTCGTCCGGCGCGTCTTCCAGTTTCATGGTGGTGATGTCGCCAAAGGGCTCGAAGCTCACGACAGTGCGCTTCATGACTCCGCCACCTTCCGCTCGATGAGGTCGCGCAGTTCGGTGAGTGCCTGGGCCGTCCCGAGGTCGTACGCCATTCTCGCTGCGGCAGCCCCACCCGCAGGCGCCGCGGTCTCGACGAGCTGGGCCACGTTTGCATCGATGTACCGCTCGGAGGTCGCTACCCAGCTGGGGACCGCCCCGGCCCACTCGAAGTGTTCACTGACAGCTTCGCTCGTTGATGCCGCGAGCGCCGGCCATAGCGCTGGGGGCACGGGCTGGTCGGGCGCCGCTGCCCTTCCTGCACGCCATCCCGCGCCGGGTTGGTCCAGGCCGGGCCAGTGCTCCTGCAACGAGGCTTCGACGTGCTCGGGCTGGAGGTAGGCGAACAGGGACGGGTCCGCTGGAATAGGGGCCGTGCCCGGCTTGTTAGCGACGAACGCGTGCGCATGCGCGAGAGCATCACCGCGTGGGTCCAGCCGCAGTGAGCTGTAGATTGTAGGACCCGGGCGCTGCTGGCCGACGTTGTCGGCCATGACCCGGGTGGCCACGTCGCCGGGGTTGTCCGCGGGTGATCCGAAGGACAGGACAGAGGCGCCGACGGTGTCCGCCAGCCGGGCCGACTCGTCGGAGGACACGTAGGTGCAGCGGGTGTGGTGGGCCGGCTGCGCTGGGTCGAGGCTGATCGTCAGCAGCGGCCTGTCGGCATCGAAGGCTGAGTCGCTTACCAAGTGCAGTGCCCGCACCGCCCGTCCGTCCAGTCCGGTGACGATCCAGTCCGCCCACACCAGCGCGCCGCGTTGCGCGGCGGAGCTTGCCTCTGCGGCCAGACGTCGGGTTCTCTGGAACTGGGGGACCTCTAGCTGGGTGCGCTCCGCATGGGCCTCGTCAGCCCGGCTCGGATCGTGGAGATGGATCAGCAGGCCGTCTGGCATGCTGGGCGCAAGACTCGTCAGAGACCGGTATGTGGCCGCGTCAGCGAAAATATCCGCCTCGATCGGGACCGACACGGCACTATCCAATGCGGCGAGGAGTCCGTGGAGGTACCGCGGCGCCCAGCTCGTTCCCGGCGCCGCGTCCAGAGCGACGGCGACGCTCCACACGTGTCCGAGGTCAGTAGCAACGGGGAACCGGTCAGGAACGCGAATCACCGGTCTCCCGGAGGCCTCCACAAGCACGGTTTCCCAGGGCACGGCGCCGAGGTAGCCGTACGGTCGGACCAGTCGCAGCCACAGGGCCTCCTCGTGGCCGAACTCCCGATGGAGAGAGCGCGTGACAGCATCCCGCAGCTCTGCGGGAATCTGCGGGCTAGTTGGGGCCTCCGTGCCGTCGGGGAGCGCAAACTCCTCCGGGGCGTACCTGCGCCTCCAGTAGCGCCGGAGCTTCCCTTCGGGGTAGCCCACCAACTCGACGGCCACGGTTCGCGTCCGCTCCGACAGGTCCAGTCGCACTTGGAGAACTGCGAGGCGCCACTGCTTGACCAGCTTGCCGCTCATCATGACTCCCTGCTGCCGAACCCGCGCCGTACCCGGGCTCAGTTGGACCTGGTGAGACGGTGCAGGGCCCACCAGGTGGTGATGTTGCTGATGTCACCGTGTCCGTCGATTGCCGGTTTGCCTCCGATCCGTGTTCCGCCGTCGATGGCTATCAACCGTAGGCCGCCGTCCACGTCATAGCCCTGCGCGCCTGGGACCACGGCAGGCACCCGAGCGCAGAGGTCGCCGAGGCCGGCCGGCCCGAGCCCCCCACCGAGCGCCCCGTACAGCGCCGGCTCCGCGATGCCGGCAATCTGCGGCTCGCCGAGGCTTCCGCCGCGCAGTGCGAGAGGAAAGTACTTCGTCAACGCTTTGTCATGTAGGGAGAACGTCGTGACCACCGCCTTCTCCACTCGCCCCAGCACCGAGTGGTAACCGCCCATGCGACCTGTCCCTGCCACGTCCGGCGCGAAGCACCAGCGGTTGACCGCAGGCTGCAATAGCAGCAGGGAGTGGGCGGGACGGGCCAGTTCTTCGGTTGCCAGCGCGGACATGATGACGCGCGCTCCGAACGAGTGGCCGATCAGATGCAGCCGTGCGCTGCTGTGCTCCAGGACGTGTCGCGCGAGCGGACCCACCCCGTTCGCGCCGACCACTCCGGCGCGCGACTTCATCTTCCAGACCGTGGCGACGCGGAGCAGGTTGCGCGGATCGTAGGAGGAACCGCTAGCAAGGCGTGGCTCAGTGGCCGGTCCGGAGCTCGCGGTGCCGTAGTCGTCTGGGTCGGAAGGCGCTGGAGCCTCGCCCTCATCCAACTGGGCCCAAGTGGCAAGGAATTCCTCGACGCTGGGCGGGGGAGCACCGTTGTCGGGATCGGCATCGGGCCGCAGGGCTTGGAGGGCGATTGACGCTGCGCGGACGGCGTCTTCGGGGCTGATCTCCGTCCGGCCGTCGATAAGTTCCGTGAACTCCGCGTCGGGCTGGGGGCCAAGCGAATCGGTGACGAACGCGAGCAGTTCCTCGGACCGGTGTGCCTCGGGGCCGTCCGGCTCGGGATCCGCTGCGATCTGAGGTCCCATCTCCCAGGGCATGAGGAAACTAGTAGACGGCCACATCACCCCGACCAGAACCGGTCGATAATCCGGTCCGAGCGGAATTCCCTGTGCGCGGCGTTGCCCGGCATAGCCCGAAATGAAATCGCGGTATCGGGCGAGGGCCGTGTCGAAGGTGTTATTCCAGCCGTGCGAGAAGAGAAAGACATCGCTGGTTCTGGAAAAACCCTCCTTGAGTCTCTCCTCGGCGACAGGGCTGCGGAGCCGTCCCTTCTTGTCATATCGGAGGAGAAACAGATCGGCTGTCGTACCGTCGTCGAGCGAGACGCGTTGGAATGGAGCCGTCATCATAGGCCCTCCCCGCGATCGAGTGCGCATAAGGTAAAGGAGCCTGTATTCCATGCTTGACCCGCTGAGCAGGCTAGTCAAATCGGACGCGTGTCGCCGCGGAGACGCGTCGGCGTCCACTTGCAGGGGGTGTCCTTCTTCCGGAACATCGGGCGAGGGGCGGCGGGGGCAGCCAGGATCGGCCAGGACATGACCGCCATGGCCGGGGAACTGGGCCTGGAACGGCATGGCATGAGGGTGCTCCTGGACGTCGATCGCCTGACTGTGCCCTTCGCAAGCGAGCAAGGAGAGGCATCCTCCATCGCGAGCATCGGAAGCGCAGCGAACTGGATTGGCTACCACGTCGTCGCGCATCTGGCGCTGCGCCGCTACTTCGTGCGTCAAAAACGCCCCGTGCCGCGCATCCTCATGCTCGACCAGCCGACGCAGGCCTGGTTCGGCGACGGCGGGCCTGCGGGGGCGATCGTGAGTCGGTCGCGCGACTGTTCAGCCTGATCTACGAAGTCGTGCGCGAGCTGGCCCCTGACATGCAGGTCATTGTATGCGATCACGTGGATCTGACGGACCCCTGGTTCCAGGAGTCGATCGTTCAGAACTGGCGCGATGGGCGCAAGCTCATCCCGCAGGAGTGGAGCGACAACGCGGAGTGACCTTGGAGCACCGAGACTGCGGCGCACTTGACGCTGCTGCTCACTGCTTCGCCGCCGACTCGACCGGCCAGACCTCTTCTCAGCATGGCGTTGTGCTCATGATGTCTCTTGCCTGACCTTCGGTAGTTCTTGGCGCACCCGGGTGATGGTGGTCGCGTACCGGTCGAAGGTGAGGTCTTGCGGCCAGGTGTAGTAGTGGGCGCGGAACTCCTCGGGTGTGGGCTGGCGGCCGAGGAGTTCTTCGAGCTGGACGAAACGGGGAGCGTGGGTGATGAGGCGAGTCAACAGCGAGCTGTTCGTGTATGCGGGGTCGGCCGAGGCGGCGGAGTCGGGGATGAAGTGGCCGCCCAAGGCGTCGAAGAGCCGGTTGCCGAAGTCGACGAGGTCGTAGGGGAGCAGGTGGACCCGTTCTTGTGCGGGCGGGGCCTTCTCGCCGAGAGCGACGTAGAGGGCATTGAGGTCACCACCGAACCAGGTGTTCGCGACCGGGGCAGCTACCCGTGCGAACTGCTTGACTGTGGGGGGTTTGCCGCGGCTGGCGATGGCACGGTTGAGTTCGCGGGCCACATCCCTCAACGCGTCTTCCCACGCGTGTCGAAGCGCGGTCTCAAGGTGGCGTTCGGCCCACGTACGGCGGTGCTGGGTGATGATGTCCCGCAGGATTTCGAAGCCGTCGCGGCGTTCTCCTGAGGAGTAGGAGAAGTCCAGGGTGACCCCGTGGGCCAGGGTGCTCTGCTGGTGGTGCGTGACGATGGGCCGCGGCGGACCGAGGCGGGACGTGGCGGCTTTCAGATCGGCGAACAACTCCAGGGGGATCGGCGTCCCGAGACCAGCGAGCGCTTCGACCTGCGCGGCGTAGTACCCGGCCATGCCGTCGAGGTCGGTGCGGGCGTAGGGGCCTTCGCAGATGAACCAGGCGGTCAGGGTGACCTCGTGCCAGAAACGCAGCGCAGGCCCGAATGCTTCGGCCATCCGGGCACGGGGGAAGAGGGTGGAGACGATCCGCTGGGGGTACCGCGCCGTGATCTCGCCCCGCCACAGGTGCTCGATGTCCCCCAGAAGCCGGGACGGCAGGATGCGCTCGTCGGCGGGGCGGCAGAACGGTGTATCCGGGCCGGGGATCAGCCAGGGCTCGCAGACCAGCCCGAGCAGGGACGCCCGGCCGGTTCGCTGGCCGGCGTGTGCCGCGTCGAACGCCTCCCAGTAGCGGCGCAGCACCGCGGTGCGCTGCTCGATCGGGGAGCGGATCTCATCGGTGCCGAGGTAGCTGGCGAGCATGCGGGCGACCTCGTCGGCGGGCAGGTTCTTCTGCGCGGCGATCCGCTCGACCTTCGCTGACGCCTGTACATACAGGCGCGGTTCGGGGAGCGTGGTGACGATCTGCTCGTCGCGGGCCGGCTGCTCGCCGAGGTAGTCGAGGAAGGCCAGCCAGTCGCCGGCGAAGAATGCGGCAAGCGCCGGCTGCAGGGCCTTGGTGAGCACGGCGCGTGCGGTCGGCTGCCCCCTGGTGGCCTTCGTGTAGTAGCGGTCCAGCAGCGGCCGCAGCTGGGTGACGCGCCATCGGGCCACGGTGATGCCGTTCACGGCGCCCGCCAACGCGTGGACGAGAGCCTGCTTCGCAATGATCTGCTGAGTGGACGTCAGACGCGACCAGCCGTTTCCCGGGACCAGGACGGCGAGTGCTGCCTGGACCGGTTCGGTGAGCAGACCCAGTTCGCTGTAGCGGGCGCGGACGGTGGACCAGGCGGCGTCGCGCGCCTCCGGGGCAAGGGCGCCGGACTGGGGGCCACGCAGGTTCAACGGCGCGACCAGCGTGTCCGCGAGCGGGACCAGGAGCGCCCAGCACGCGAGTACGTCGCGGTTGGCGGCCAGGTCCACGCGTGCGCTGTCCAACGCGGCCGCGCTCGAAGCCCACCTGGGCCCGGTAGAGAAGTAGGCGGGCAGGTTGACCGGGCCGGCCTTCACCAGCGCGGATTCGGGCAGCCACCACGCACCGCGAGCCTGCTGGCCGGCCAGGTCGAGCAGTTCGCGCATGGTTTCCATGGCACTTGGCGGCAGCTGCTGCAGGGCCAGCGTCTCTCTGGTGACCGTGACGGGCGGGCTGCCGGCGAAGCTCGCGGCCAGCACGGTCGTGGCGAGGTCTTCGACGGGCGCGAACCGGTCTGTCAGTCCGAGGCCGGCTTCGACGGACAGGAACTCCTGGACACTGGCGGTGGAGGCGAGTGTTCTTCCGGCGCGGTCAGTGTCAGTCACGCATCGCTCGCAGGACATCGACGTACTGCTCGAAGGAGACCGGGTTCTCGGTGGTCGCGGCGTAGTTCGCGTAGCGCTGAGCCAGGGCCTCTTGTTCACGCTCAGCTCGGCGGGTTTCGACGCGTACGGAGTCGTGGACCACCCGGCTGGTGATCTCGCCGCGCTCGAAGAGTACGAACGCTTCCATCCGACCGGCCTCATCGGCACCGCGGCTGCCGGCGAGCGGATCCGTGCCCACGGGCTCGGTGACGTCCTCCGCGACCGTGCCGGTCACCGGATCCATGTCGTTCTCGGCGTAGAGCGTGTCGAGGTGCTCGTCCAGGCCGAGCTCAGTGTGCAGGACGATGTCGAGGAACTGCTGCTCGGGCCCGACACGGCCGAGCAGGGCCGGATGGAGCAGCACCCGGATGCCTCGGCCGATGAACTGGTAGAACTCGCTGAAGCTGCCGTAGGGCCGCATCGGCACCACGAGGCAGATCGGCGGGAAGTCGTACCCCTGGCCCAGCATCTTCAACTGGACGATCCCGTCCAGGTCGCCGGCGTCCGACTCGAAGCGCTCGCGGACCCTGGCGACCGCGGCGTCGGTCATCGAATGGTGCAGCACATCACAGGCGATCCCGTGCTCGTTCGCCAGGCGGGCGATCTGCTCGGCGTGCTGCCTGCCCATGGCCGCGAACAGCACTCTCGGTTTGACGGGGAACAACAGGTCCCGCTGCTGGTCCAGCAGGCGACCCACGATGCGCATCACCTGCCGGATCGGCTCGGTCGACTTGGCGGTGATCCGCGACAGCTTGCGCTCGTCGCCCAGGACCTCCAGCAGCTCCTCGCGCCCCACGATCTCCTCGCGGCGGCCGTCCGGCCACACCAGCTCGTACGTCGTGGCCGCGGTATCCGGGGCGAACCGGTGGACCCGCAGGTTCTTGGCGTTGCCGTCGGCGATGGAGTCGATGAGCCGGTAGCGGTACACGACATCAGCGTCGATCGGCTTGCCGTCCAGGCGACTGAAACACGCGCTCATCAGCAGCGTGCGAGCCTCGGCGAAGTGACGGAACAACCGCTGGTACGACTCGGCCGCCGCGATGTGCGCCTCGTCGACGACGATGAAGTCCACATCGCCCGGTTGAAGCTTGGCCAGGAGATCATCCGCATCCTCACCGGTGCCCAACGAGTGGAAATTGGTGACGATCACGTCGGCGGACAGCAGGGCATCGCGGCCGATGTTGCGCAGACCGCCTGCGTCACGGTCCACCGTCAGGACCCTGGGAGGCTGCCGACCCGGGATCAGCGAGCCGCCAGGCAGTCCGTACAGCGCATTGCCCACCGCAGTGTGATCAAGAGCCCGGACGAACGTGCCACGGATGACGTTGCCGGGAGTAACGACCAGGGCACGCCGACGGGCCAGGGCCAGCACCGCGCTGACTCCCAGCACGGTCTTGCCGGCCCCCACGCTCATGACGCACGCCGCCTTCGTCCCCCCGGACGTGTAGTAGTTCGCCAGCGCTGCGAATGCCTGCTTCTGACACTCCCTCAAGGTCCGCATGTCGATGACGTCCCGCACGGACGCGAAGTAGGGGCTCTCCTCCCGCGGCACACGAGCCCTGGGAGAGGCGCCCAGCGCGGCAGTCGGGTCAGGATCCATGACAGGCGTCTCCACACGGGGGTTGTCGAGAATGAAAGCGGCCAGCGCCGGGTCGGTGGCCATCACGGCCTGCAGCTGCGCGACACAGCGCGCAGTGTCGCAGCGGATGGCGTCGTACGAGAAGCGGACGACCGCGCGGCCGGCAGCGGTGATGTCGTTCTGACGCAGCCGGTCATAGGTGAATGCCTGGCGGGTACCGTGCACGGCGAAACCGTCGAGCTCGAGGGCAACGACAAGCCGCTCGCCTCGCATCTCGTAGTCAAGCCGATAGCTGTGCCCGCCCACCTCCAGCGGTGCCTGGGCCCGCACCCTGTCGGCGATGCCGGGGTGGGCTGCGGGGGTCAGCACCCAGCGCAAGAAGGCGTACTCGAGGAACGACTCGCTCGGGATCACGTCGGCGAGGCTCACCGGCCCATTCATGACCGCTCGTCTTCCGCTGCCACGGACGCGAACCGCTCCCGCGCCTCCCGTGCGCGAGTCAGTTCACCGGCACCGAAGCGCTCTGCGATCTCAGCCACACCTACGGCATCAGCCAGCAGTCCGTCACGCAGATACATGTCGAGCAGCCTGTCGAACGCCTCGATGTAGTAGAAGCCCCCCGCACCGTCCGGTCCGGACGAGACCGCACTGGGCACTGCCTGGACAAGCTGCAGATCAAGCCAGCAGAAGTGCTCGACCGCGGAGAGCATCTCCCGGCTCTGGCGACGGCGGCCCCACAACACCCCGGCCGCGCGCTGGAGTGCGAAGTGGTAGTGAGAGGGTTCACCCGGCAGCTCCAGCGCTTCAGCGAGGTTCACCAGCACCTCGCTGGTCGACGGGCGCGAGGGATCGCTGAGCGCGTGCTGCTGCGCAGGTGAAGCGCTCGTGTTCCCCCACGACAGCGACGACCCGAACTCGTATCGGTTGATCCTGGGGGTCAGCTGATACCGGCTACGGACTCCTTGGACATCAATCCCGGGAGGGGGTGTGTACTGGACACCAGGGATCGCGGTAAACCGCGGGAACCACTGCACCTCATCCATGCGGTTCCCAACCTCTCACGACTCCGCCACCTGCCGTTCTGGCGACTCTAGGGGAGCCAGGCCGATTCCTCCGTGCGTTTCCGGTTCTCGGCGTCTCCGCTTGGCTCTGCCCTGCGCCCAGGCCCGCTGCCTCTGTCTCCGGCCGGGCTCGGCGCCCTGCCCGCGTCCCGGCCGTCGGTCGCGTCGCCTCGCCGGTGGGTGGTGGACGGCCCTGAGCCGGGCGCGCGCGACGCCCCACAGGAGCGCGGGCCGCCAGCTCTGGGCGCCTCCGCAGAGGTCGTGGACCCGCTCTACCGGACGGTGGCCGTACGCTGGGCGTTCCCATGCACATCCGAGGCGTGGGCAGCATGGCCGAGGAGAGAGATCATGGCACAGGGACGCAGCGGCATCAGGGGTGCCCGGATCGGCTCAGGGCCGATGGGGGAGCCGGAGCGCGGTGATCTTGCTCCTCGCAGGACGGTGTCGTACTGGTGCGGCAACGGCCACCACAGCCAGCCCAGCTTCGCAATCGAGGCAGTGGTCCCGGATGCCTGGGACTGTCCAAGGTGTGGTCTGCCCGCTGGTCCTGACTTCGACAACGCCCCCGCCGCGCCGAGCCATGCCCCCTACATGACGCACCTGGGCTACGTTCGCCAGCGCCGCAGTCCGGAGGACGGCGAGATCCTGCTCAACGAGGCGCTGGCCAAGCTACGCGGAACCATCTGACGCCACGCCTGGGTCGGCGGTGCGTCACGCCTGTGTCCTCACCGGTAGGGGCTGGCTCTCCAGGGGAGACGGAAATCCACCGCGTTGGCGGACCGCCGCAGGGCCTCCTCCGCGGCTCTCCTGGCCTCGGAGGGCACGTCGCCGCGCTCGCGCACCAACTGGGCGTAAATCGGCGCATCGGTCCGCTTGACTGTGCTCACGGTGAGCTCGGTCCTCCCGGTAGGTCGGTCCCCGCTCGCGCACTGGCTCGGGAGGTAGTCGCGAGTCTATGACCGCGTCAGGCGGCCGGACTTCCACACAGCAGAAGTCCGGGGGCGTTGTTCTTTGACCGTTCGGCGGCGGAGGCATCGGGTGCTCAGTAGCACCCCAGGTCAAAGCGGATACCCACGGGCAGGTCGGCCCCCGGACGACTCCTCCTCGACGTCGGTTGGCTCGGTGATCCACTCCGGCGGTGTGAGGGCCCGACCGCTGCCGTAGCCCAAGCGTTCGACAACGTGGTCCTTCGACGCGGAGGACCACGGTTCGTGGAGTGGAACGTGACCGCCAGCCTGCGTCTTGGGGGAAGATCCGGGGTTGATCTGTCGGCCGGGGCGGGCACTGGCTACGCTGGGCGGAGCCGATGGCGAGTTGGTGCCACGGCGGTAAGACGAGATGAGGCGGTCATGGACGCAGCTCAGTGGACACCGGACGCGATCGCGCACGCCTTGCCGTCGGCGAGCCTCGGGGCCGAGTTCGTGAAGCAGCTGAACCTCACGCCGTTCGCCGAGCAGCCGGCGCTCGCCCGGCGGTGGGTCACGATGGTCGAGACGCTGCGTGCGGCGGCCGAGAAGGGCCGTGTTCTGCACGCCTACCAGCTGGAGCACGGCGGCGAGCTGCCACCGGAGTACATGGACGTCACCTCGGAGATCCGGCAGACGCGGGCGGCCTGAGCGTGTTCCAACTGCACATCGACGCGGAGATGTACCGCGTTTACAAGGATCTGCCCGAACGCCCGCGCGGCCTGGTGGCCACCGTGCTGCTCGACGCGCTGGCGGATCCACGGGCGATCGGCGAACCGTACGGGGACATCGACGATGGGCTGATGCGCCTCTGGGCGGCCGGCGACCTCGCGGTTGTGCTGCTCATCGGCGACGAGACGCGAAAGGTCACGGTTCTCAGCATCGCCTGGGCAGGCCTGGAGTAGTACCCGCGACTTCGCATCGTGGTTCGGCGGCGAGGACCTGCTCGTACTCGCCAAGGTCAAGTTCGTCCCGGCCTGGCGCGGCTTCAACCTCGCCCCGATGATTGCCGCGGACGCCTTCCGCCGCCTGGCCGACGGCGGCGGCGCGGTGCTGTCCAGCCCGCGCCGATCGACCCCACGGGCATGAGCCCAGACGAGTGGAACCACCGTCCACGTCAGATTCCCTGGACCAGCTGCCCGGTCAGGTCTACGGGGGCAGCTGGGGTGAGTCCGGGAAGGTGTCCGGCAGCGATCGCCGTGCCCAGCTCGTTGATGACGGCCTGTCGCCACTGGTCTGCTGGCAGGTCCCGCCGCCGGGCCGCCTCCATGCCCGCCTCGGTCAGCGATGCTGCGGCACCCGGTCCGGCTTCGATGCAGGCGATGGCGAGGAGCTGGGCGCAGAGGGTCGCCGGGTCGGACGGGGCCGCCGCCGCTCCCAGGGATGCGAGGTAGAGCCAAGGGCCGAGTTGGTCGGGTTGCTGGGCAACCACCTGGCTGGTGATCGTCGCCCAGGTACTCAGGGCGGTCGGGGAGTGCCAGGCTGCCGGGCGGATGAGCGCGGCGGCGACGGCGCCGGGGAGCCAATGCTCGGCTTCGGCCTGGGCGACGAGCAGCGTCGGGTGGTGGGGCAGGTCGACGACTCGCCCGGCGAGCCAGCGCGCATCGTCTGCCTCCCCGGTGTCCGGGGTACGCTGTTCGGCGGCCAGGACCCGGGTGAGGGCGCGAGTGCCGAAGGCGGGGACACCGGCTGCGCGAGCCGCCTCGCGGATGAACAGGTCGTCGCTCCACAGCGGTTGTCCGCTGGTGATCGCCAGCTCGAGCGGGGCCGCCCACCCGCTGTCGAGGTCCAGGCTGAGCCTGTCCGTGGTGCCCCCGAGGGCGGCATGCGCGGCGGTGAGGTCGGCCACCTGGGGCGTGTCGGATGGGTGGGTGGGGCAGGGTCCGGCGAGGCTACGGGCCGTGGACTACTACGTGTTGGTGTTCCAGCCCTCGCGCGGTGATGAGAACTGGCGGCTGGTGCTGCCGCAGGACGATGTCGCAGGGCGCGGCGGTGCGGTGGCCGAGCTGGTGCGGCAGGCACTGCGGATCGACGAGGACCTGGCCGTCGAGCTGCTGGCGCGGATCCTGGAGGGCCGGGTGAACCCGGAGGAGCCGATCCACCTGCACGACCGCTTCCTCAGCGCTGACGGGGACGGGGCGTGGCTGTGCGTCATGGGCAACGAGGTCGGGACTGCGGAGCCGCCGCTGCCGACGGCAGCGCAAGGCCCGGTGGAGGTTGCGGCGGCGCCGTGACACCAGCGGTCCGCCGACGCCGCCGGAGACCGGCTCCGGCTTCCGGCCTCGGCTGACCCGGCTACGCCCGTGCTGCGCCGGTGTTGGCCCGGCCTGGCCTCGGCCGGGCGCTGCTCACCTGTGGGTTGGGCTGAGAACCAGCAGAGGCGGCACGCGCCGCCGGCCCGGGTGGGGCAGGGATCGCCGGGCCGCAGCGGGAGGTTGAGGGCTGTGCCGTCCTTCTCCTCGGTGACGATCTCGGATTGACTCGCGGGCGCGGCGGTCTCGCCGCGCCCCCGATGCCGCGGTCCACCGCAGAAGCCGCTGCTCGCGGCAGACGCGCCGTCGGCTCTATGCATCGCCTACCGTGAGCGGTGACCTGCACGATACCGGGATTCTGCTGGTGGCAGGCCCGTTGGTGCGCGATGATGGCGGCCCACTACCGATCGTGTGCAGAGATAGGGGGACGTGCCCGATGGACGCACCCACCGCGAAGGGGCTCCGGATCACCGGCGCTGGCCGCGCCGAGCTGCGCGGACAGCTGAAGACCGCCTATGAAGGCGGCTCCCGGGCGCCGGGTCAGTGAGGGCTGCCTGATGCCGGGCGGGGAGAGCGGGCCGGGCGCCGTGGAGGTGGATACCGGTGCGCTGTCAGAGCGGGGCTGGGAGGCGCTGGGCGAGCTGCGGCGCCTGGAGGACCGCGGTCTGACAGCGGCCCGGCAGCCTGGCGGTATTCACCTTGCCACAGTCCGGTCCTTGGAGAGACTCGGCCTCGCCGCCGTCGAAGATCATCCTGTGCGGGACAGGAAGGGCCGCAGGTGGGTGGCCAGGCTCACCGAGGCCGGACGTCGGGCCACCGACCCCTCGGACTAAGGGAAGCGCACTGGTGAGCGGTTGTCGGCGCGAGCACGTGTCGGCGGGGAGGGTGTCGGCGCCGGGTTGCCGCCTGGAAACTCAGCGCCAACCGCACAGCTGCCACTCCCGCCGGTTCAGCGCGGGCGGAACTCCGACATAAATGGCGCCTGACTGCATTGCCGTCAAGCGACGCCCGGTGATCGACTGAGCTGGAATCCTGCACCGTACCGAGAACGCCGGAGAACAACCCAGGGGGGATGTCGGAGTGCAGAAGCACTCATGGCAGGAACTGACCGCATACCGTGCCCGGGTACGCGGTTGCCTGCTCGGCGGTGCCATCGGGGACGCGATGGGTAATCCGATCGAGTTTCTGCCGCTGGCGGAGATCCGGGCCAAGTACGGCGATAACGGTGTCACCGGCCTGGTCGCCGACGGGGAGGGGGTGATCGGCCGGGTCACCGACGACACCCAGATGACGCTGTTCACCGCCTCCGGCTGGCTCGGCGGCTACGCCCGCGCCAAGGCGAAGGGCATCGGCGGTGCGGAGACGGCGATGGTGCGCGACGCCTACCTGTGCTGGCTGGAGACCCAGACCGAGCCGGCGCCGCCGCCGCACCAGGGGTTGCGGCACCGCACCGGGTGGCTGCGCGAGGAGCAGTGGCTGTACGCCCGGCGTGCACCCGGCAATGCATGCCTGTCCGGTCTACGGCAGACCCACACCCCCAACCTGAGCGATCCGCTCATAGGTGGGCCCGGACCGGTGAACCCGCACTCCAAGGGCTGCGGCACGGTCATGCGCTCCGCCCCCTTCGGCTTCACCGACCAGGGCGCCACGGCCGCCTTCGAAGCCGCGGCGCGCTGTGCCCAGATCACCCACGGCCACCCCACCGGCTACTACGCCGCCGGCGCCTTCGCCGCCCTGATCCACCACCTGATCGACGGTACGTCACCGGCCGCCGCTGTGCTGCTCACCCTGGACCTGCTCGCCCGCTACCCGGGCCACGAAGAGGCCAGCACCGCCCTGCGCCGGGCCTACGATCTGGCCTGTGAGGGCGGCGAGGCGACCGTGGAGAAGCTGCAGAGCCTGGGTGCCGGCTGGGTCGCCGAGGAAGCGCTGGCCATCGGGGTCTACGCCGCGCTGGCCCCGACCCGGCCGCAGACCTTCTACGTCGACCAGCAGGGCACCCACTGCCACCCGACCCCGCCGCGTACGCCCATCGAGGCGGCCTTCCTCCTCTCGGTCAACCACTCCGGCGACAGCGACTCCACCGGCTCCATCTGCGGCAACCTGCTCGGCGCGCAGTACGGCGACGTTTGCCTGCCGCTGGACTGGCTGAGGCGGATCGAGGGGCGCGCGGCAATCGCCATGCTCGCGGACGACATCGCGGCCGAAGTGGCCCCGGGCGAGGAACGCCGCTGGATCTACTGAGGGCGCTGCCGGTCCGGAGCCCGCTGCCGCACCCGCCGGGCGCGGCAGGCCCCGGTCGCCCCCCCCGGGGTCACCGGCCACCCGTCCGGCCTACTGCTGCGTGCGTGGCGCCGTGCTCGGGTGCCGGGTCGGCAGGGGCATCGCCGAGGTCCACCAGCTGCACGCGGTGGTTCTCGCCCACGCCGCCAGGCAGTTCCTGCGGGGCGAGGCCCACCCGGGTCGTGTCCGCGCCGCCGGGCAGGTTCGCCACGATCCTCACGGTGTTCGCTGAGCTAAGGTGCTGCGCACAACGGGCGCTACGTGCCCCAGATTTGGGCGACGGGTTTCTATGCCCTGCGGGCGTTGAGGGTGATGCGCACGGTCGCACGGACTTCATCTACCACAACACCAAGGAGGCGTTTCTATGCCCTGCGGGCGTTGAGGGTACTGCGCACTCACGCTGCACGACGCAACGCGGAGCATGAAGATCGTTTCTATGCCCTGCGGGCGTTGAGGGTACTGCGCACTCTACCGAGATTCCGGGCTGGATGACCTGCGGTCGCGTAGATCGCTGCGCGGGCCGTCTGCTGCGCACAGCTTCCTCTACTTCCTATGGTTCCAGATGCGCTAGTTTCTATGCCCTGTGGGCGTTGAGGGTGCTGCGCACAGCCCATCAACACGCATGCGGTGCAGCTGGAGTTACTATGCCCTGCGGGCGTTATGGGTGCTGCGCACAGGGCCTTGGTGAAGCACTACGCCAAGAACGACCGCCTCGCGTTTCTATGCCCTGCGGGCGTTGAAGGTGCTGCGCACGGCACCACCCCTCCGCGCCGCACGCGGCTCGGAATGGTTTCTATGCCCTGCGGGCGTTTAAGAGTGTGTCTCATGTGGTCGCTTTCGCCAGCTTTTTGTAGCAGGTCAGTGCGGCGGCGAGGCCGAGGAAGGCGAGGAAGTGGCTGCTCTCGC
>NZ_JBGCAQ010000040.1:0-29469 GCF_041261405.1 Streptacidiphilus sp. EB103A
CTTCGATGTCACACGACCCCAGCCTGCACCCAGAACAGCAGCCCGTCACCAGCCCCACCGAACCGATCACCAGCTACGAAAATCTTGTATGAGCCAAAATGCATAGGGCACCTACTTGGCGAATCGTTTCTGCGGGCACCACCGACCGCCGCGCCGCCCGGCAACGGCGGGCCGCCCGCACCCTCCCCGGCCTTGTCGCCGCGAGCGTAGCGAGCAACAGCAACAAGCCACGGGCGGCGGAGGGCGGCAACGGTGACGCCATGTAAGCCACCCACAGCTTCCGCACCCGGCACCACCCGTACCATTCCGCCGCTGGCGCACCTGCCCATGGCGCTGGCGCTGGTGATGGGGCAGCCGTCGACAACACGGCTGCCCCATCGCCCTTATGGCATCGGTCTATGGAGGGCTTCGCTCTCCGGACCGGTCGCTGTCAGTTACACGGGGGAGGCGGGCAGGGGATGGGCGGGCAGGGGGTTCCACTGCCGGTGCCACCGCCGCCGGTGCCACCGCCGCCGGTGCCACCTCCGCCGGTGCCACCGCCTCCGGTGCCACCTCCGCCGGTGCCACCTCCGCCGGTGCCACCGCCGCCAGTGCCACCGCCTCCGGTGCCACCTCCGCCGGTGCCACCTCCGCCAGTGCCACCGCCTCCGGTGCCACCTCCGCCGGTGCCACCTCCGCCGGTGCCGCCGCCGCCAGTGCCACCGCCGCCGGTGCCCCCGCCGCCGCCAGTGCCACCGCCCCCGCCGCCGCCGGTCCCACCGCCGCCGCCACCGCCACCGGTGCCGCCACCGCCGCCGCCCGTGCCCCCCGTCGCGCAGGTTTCACGGGTGATGGTGTCCGAGTCGAGGGTGACCGAGCCATTTCGGGCCAGGGCGCGGCCGTCGATGGTCGTGTTGGTGGTGACCGTGATGGAGGTCAGGGCGAGGATGTTGCCCACGAAGGTGGAGGCGGTTCCCAGGGTGGCGGAGCTGCCGACCTGCCAGTAGACGTTGCAGGGCTGGGCGCCGTTGACCAGCAGGACCCGACTGGCGGACGCCGTGGTCAGCGTCGAGCCGATCTGGAAGATGAAGACGGCGTTGGGGTCGCCCTGGGCATCGAGGGTGAGCGTGCCGGTGAGCCCGATGGACGAGGGCGCCTTGTAGACACCCGCCGTCAGCGTCCGGCCGCCCAGATCCCCGGAGATGCTGGCGTCAGGGGCCTGGCCGGCGGCGTTGTTGTAGGCGGTGGTCAGATCGCTCTGCGCCTGGAGCGAGTTCGCGTCGGCAGAGTGGATGGTTCCGTTGACCGTGCCGGGAGGGAACCCGGACACCGCCGTGCCCGGGCTCACGCCGAGGTCTCCGTTGATCGTGCTGGGACCGGTATTCGTGACGCTCTGTCCGGCCAGGACCGCGTAGCTGCTCGCCGTCCCGAGGGGTACTGCCACGCCGATTGCGCCGGCGCTCGTGGGCACCATCGCCAGGCCGGCGGTGGAGAGCGCGACCACCAGGGATGTGGCCGCAATGCGGGCGAAATTGCGCCGGGTCGGGGTGAATTCCTGCAGTCTTGTCATTGAGGCACCTAACTCCTTGTGAGGGTCGGGTCGATCGGCCGTCAATGCGCGGAAAATCGGAGAGCGCACCTGGGAATCACGCTTATGGGGTCATCCGAACGGCGACCGTGAAACGAGACAGTAGCCCTCAGTCGGACCGTGGCCTGCGGCGAACCTCTGTGCCATACGGGTGGTTATGTGAAGAATCGTTTCTTCGAAAATATTTATCAATGTTCGGATTGGATATGTAGGCAGTAACCGAATTCAGCGGCCGGTTCCGCAGCGCAATCCGTCGCAGACGACGGCGGTGAGATGGGTCAGTGCGGCGGCGTCCGCGGCTGTGTCGGTGCCGCTGCCGGTCCGGGTCAGGCAGCCGGTCATCAGGGCTTTCACGTCGGCGTAGTCGACGTCGGGGCGGACGGCTCCGGCTTCCTGGGCGCGCGCGAGCAGGGTGGACAGCCCGCCGGTGACGTCGTAGCCGGCGCTCACGGCCGCCGACTCCAGGTCGTAGCCGGCGCCGGCCAGGGCCTCGGCCAGTCCTCGGTTGGCCGCGCCCTCGCGGATCAGGGTGGCGAAGCAGGTGAAGAACGCGGCGCCGGGTTCCTGCTCCTCGGCCAGTGCCTCGGCCTGGCGGGTCAGCTGGTCCAGACGCTGGAGCAGGATCGCCGCGAACAGTTCCTGCTTGGTGGGGAAGTGTCGGCTGACGGTGCCGGTGCCGACTCCGGCGCGCCTGGCGATCTCGTGCACGGGGACCGACAGTCCCTCGGTGGCGAACACCTCAGCCGCCACCTCCAGCACGCGTGCTCGATTGCGTCGGGCGTCAGAGCGCGGTTGCTTCGCCATCACGGACCGGGGTCTCCTTCTCATGGACAAACGGGATGGGCGTCCCGTATATTTCAAGCAAGCGGGATGCCCATCCCGATTGTATCGCCGTGCATCGGAGGAGAGGCACAACGATGAACAGCAACACGGCACCGACTCAGTGGACTTCGGCCGACGTCCCCGACCAGCAGGGACGGACCGTCGTGATCACCGGCGGCAACACCGGCCTCGGCTTCGAGACCGCCCAGGTGTTCGCCCGGCGCGGCGCCACGGTCGTGCTGGCCTGCCGGAACCTGGACCGCGCGGCGGACGCCAGGGCCCGCATCATCGCCACCACGCCGACGGCGCGCGTCAGCACCCTGAAGCTGGACCTGGCCTCACTGGCGTCGATCCGCCAGGCAGTCCGGCAGCTGGGCGCCGACCACCCGCGCATCGACCTGCTCGTCAACAACGCCGGCGGGGTACGGCCCCGGCACGGCGTCAGCGAGGATGGCTTCGAACTGACGCTGGCCACGAACCACCTCGGTCCGTTCGCCTTCACCGGGCTGCTGCTGGACCGGCTGCTGGCGACGCCGGGCTCGCGGATCGTCACCGTCAGCAGCATCGGCCACCGTCGCGGCACCATCCACTTCGACGACCTCAACCTCGAACACGGGTACCGCTACCAGCCTGCCTACTTCCAGGCGAAACTCGCCAACCTGATGTTCACCTACGAGCTGCAGCGCCGGCTGACGGCCTCCGGAGCGCAGACCATCGCGGGCGCCGCGCACCCGGGCAACGCCCGAACCGAGTTCGGCCGCGACATGTCCGTGGTGGCCAGGGCCGTGATGAATCCCCGCATGCGCCTGTTCACCTCATGGCTGCTGCAGTCCCCGCAGATGGGAGCCCTGTCGACGCTGCGCGCCGCGACGGACCCGGACGTCGACGGCGGCGACTACTACGGCCCTCCCGGCAGGGCCCAGTTCACCGGGCACCCGACCCGCGTGGAGTCCAGCGCGCGCTCCTACGACACCGAGGCGCAGCACCGCCTGTGGCAGGAGTCCGAACGACTGACCGGCGTCAGCTACCCCCTCGCCGACGCCCCGGACGGCAACCCCCGTCCGGACTAATCCATACCGGGGACCGCATTTTCGTGCGTCCACTACTCAGCCGCGTGAACACTCCCGTCCCTGCCGGACAACGCCTGCGAGGGTTCGGTCCGACGGGAGCACACTGGAGCAATGGACCAGGACGTACGCGAGTACATCGACGCCATCCCCGCCGAGCACCGCCCGCTGTTCGACCGGCTGCACCGGCTGATCCTCGAGGCCCACCCCGAGGCGGCCGTCAGCCTCTCGTACAAGATTCCGACCTTCAAGGTCGGCAGCCGCAGGCTCTACCTCGCCTCATGGGCGCACGGAGCTTCGATCTACGGCTGGCAGGAGGGCCGCGACGCGGGCTTCACCAGCCGCCACCCGGGGCTGATCACCGGCAAGGCCACGATCCGGCTGCGCCCCGAGGAGGCCGCGGCGATCCCGGACGCCGAACTCCGGGATCTGGCCCGTGCCGCCCTGGACGCCTGACCCGGCGCCGCCTCCGGGCTGCGTCTGTTGCGCCTGCACCCCGGTGTCAGAGGGTCGCCCTAAAGTAGCGGTATGAGTGCTGATTCGCGGCCGACCTCTGCGTTCCACGCCGAGAACATGTCCCCTTCGATGACGGGGAAACTGGTCGGCGCGCTGGACGGGCAGGCGGCGAGCGCGGGGGTGCGGCGCCTGCGTGCGTGGGCCCACGCCGGGCTGGCGGTACGTCCGGGCGAGCGGGCGGTGGACGTCGGCGCCGGGACCGGCTCGGAGGTCCAGGTGCTGGCTGCGGCGGTCGGGCCGGACGGCGAGGCGGTCGGTGTCGAGCCCAACGCCGGCCTGCGGGCGGTCGCCGAGCAGCGGGCGGCCGAAGCGGGCAGCGCGGCCCGCTTCGTCGACGGCGACGCGCTGGCGCTGCCGCTGGGCGATGCCGAGGTCGATGTGGTCTGGTGCGAGCGAGTGTTCCAGCATCTCGCCGAGCCGGGGCGGGCCGCGGCGGAGATCGCCCGCGTGCTCCGGCCCGGCGGACGGGTGGCCCTGCTCGACACCGACTGGGCGACGACGATCCTCCACCCCGGTGAGCCCGCCGTCGTTGCCGCCCTGGCCGACTGCGCTCTGGCGGCCGCGGCGAACCCCTACGCCGGTCGGCGGTTGCTGGAGGATCTGGCCGGGGCCGGTCTGGTGGTTGACGACATCGGCTCGCAGGCGCTGATCCAGGATCACCGGGCGGTCACCTGGCCGATCGTCCGGATGGTGGGCGAGGAGGCCCTGCGCCGCGAGCTGATCTCCGCCGAACAGCGGGACGCCCTCTACGCCGATCTTGAAGCCGCCGCGGCCCAGGGCGCCCTGCACATGTCGGTGACCATGTTCGGCGTCATCGCCCACCGCCCCGTCTGAACCCCTTTGAACCCCGCCGGAAGGCAGTGCCCGTGCCCGTGCTCGACGCCGACGACGTCCGCCGTATCGCCCTGTCGCTGCCGCAGACGGTGGAGAAGGAGCTGTGGAACCACCCGACGTTCCATGTCGCGGGCCGCATGTTCGTCACCGTGCCCGACGACGGGACGTCCTTCGCGGTGCGCTGCCCCAGGATCGACCGGTACGAGCTGATCGCCTCCGAGCCGGACAAGTTCTGGGTGCCGCCGCACGAGGCGAACTCCTCCTGGGTGCGGGCCCGCCTGGCGGCGCTGGAGGACCTGGACGAGCTCCGTGACATCCTGGTCGACTCCTGGCGGCAGGCCGCCCCGGCCGAGCTCGTGGAACTGCTGCCGCCGCCGGCGACCGACGGGTGAACGGTAAAGGGTGACGTCAGGCTGCCTCGCGCGCCGCGTGGGTCCGGGTCCTCGCCGACGACCGCTTGCCGCGCCGGCGTTCGGCGATCTGGCTCGGCGGACCGCTGGGTGAAACGGACGCCTGACTGAACGTCAGAAGATCGGTGGGCCGCGGCAGATCGGCGCTGTCGCGGCGGACGACCCGGAGCGTCGCGGTGCGGCGCTCCCCGCCGACCGACCACGCGACGGTGCCCTTGGCGCCGTGGAGCATGCTGTCCTGCTGGTCGACCGTGACGCTGTTGCTCATGACTGCCTCCGTGGCCCCTGGCTCGCTGGCGCCCCTTCCGGGGCTTGTGAGTACCACCATGTGCGCCGTGTCTGTGGGGACGATGAAAGCGCGCTCAATCCTCCATGGGATCGCTGACGCAGTCGCCGGGCGCCGTGAAGCAGCCTCTCAGGCGACACAGTGCGTGGCACACTCCTGGGGTGACTGACGAGTCTGCCGACCTGCCGCCGTTCGCCGGTATCGGTCCGGTCGTGCCCAGAGCGGAGGCCGACCTCCGCGGACTGCTCGACTGGCTCCGCACCGGGCAGGTCCCGGAGCAGCGCCTCGACTTCGAGGCCGGGACGGCGCTGCCCGACGGCCGGCTCGACCTGTGCAAGCAGGACCTCGGCCCGGACGGGGCCGCGCTGGTGGCGGACGCACTGCGGCCCGGCGTGGTGCGGCACCTGCTGCTGGGGACGGACGGCCTCGGTGATGACGGGGCGTCAACTGTCGCCGACCGGGCGTCCGACAGCGAGGTCGAGACGCTCTACCTGGGCTGCAACGCGATCACCGCGGGCGGTGCCTGCCGGATCGCGGACAGCCTGCGCGGGTCGCCGCAGGCCGTCACCGGGGTCTGGCTGAAGCGCAACCCGCTCGGCCCCGGCGCCGGGGAGGCCGGGGCCGCGCTGCTCGAAGCCGCGCGTTCGCTGCGGACCCTGGACCTGGTGCAGACCGGTCTGGACCCGGCCGGGCTGGCCGTCCTCGCCGACGCACTGGTCACCGCGGCCGGGGCCGGACGCCGGATGCAGCGCCTCTACGTCGGCGGCAATCCGCTGGGCCGGGAGGGCGCGGAGCGGTTGGCGCCGGTCCTGGTCGCGGGCGCGGTGGGGGAGCTCTATGTCTCGGCGTCGCGGCTGGGCGACGCCGGCGCGTTCGTCCTCGCGGAGGCTCTCGCGCGGGCCCCGTACGGGCGGCTGACCCGGCTCTCCGTCGCCAGCAACGGCATCGGGCCGCGCGCCGCCGCACGCTTGGTCGTCACGGCGACGGCGGCCGGGGTGGAGGTGTGCGACCTGGGCCGGGTCAAGGCGGCCCAGGTGCTCGGGGCGCAGCCCAACCGGATCGACGAGGCGGCCGCAGTCGAGATCGCCGACGCCCTCGCCGACACCCCGCACCGGCTCGGTCACCTGGTCCTCGCCCACACCGGGATGCACAGCCGCGAGGCCCACCGGCTGCTGGACGGCGCCCAGCGGGCCGCCGTCCCCACCCGCTACCTCGTCGGCAAGGGCATCGCCGGCACCGTCCGCCGCCGATTGGACGCCCTCAGCGTGTCGCTGCCCGCGCTGCCCCCGGTCCCCGCCGACGTCGCCGCGGTCCGCAGCGTGCACCGGCAGCCGCCGACGGGCTGACGGGGGCTGCCCATCAGGGGGTCGCGCTGGTCGAGGGGCTGGGCGTCGCGGTCTGGGCGGCCCGGGTCAGCGCCTGCTGGTCGGCCAGGGCGATGGCGAGTTCGCCCGCCGCGGTGGGGTGCAGCGGCGCGTTCGCGTCCGGCCCCTGGACGAAGGACTGGTTGCTGCACAGCTGGTGGCCGTCGAAGTGCTGCGGCACATCGGTGAAGTCGAAGGTGCGGGCGCCCTGGCGGAGCACGGTGTTGAGGCCGTCCAGGCGGGACTGCAGCACCTTCGCCTTGGCGCCGGTGATGCCCTGGGAGGCCAGGCAGCCGAGGTTCTCGCCGAACGGGTTGTAGTACTCGTTGACCAGGACGGTGGGGTGCCGGGGCAGCGCGGCCAGGTCGCCCAGCAGCTCGTAGTAGTCGGTGGCGAACGCGGCGATCTGCTGCTGGTAGTAGGCGGTGGAGGCCTTGTCGTCGCAGGCGTCCGCGGCCGCGCACAGTTCGGTCAGAGCGGCCCAGTGGATGTCGTTGGCCCCGATGCTGACGATGACCACTGAGGCCGGGGCCGCCTGCTCGGCGAGTGAGAACTGCGAGGGCGCCTTGGCGACGCCCAGCGTCTGGGCGCCCAGCAGGCCGTTGCGGATGGTGGCGCCGCTGCAGGCCAGGTTGAGGACCTTCCAGCCGTTCACCGCGCTCAGGTCGGCCGCGTAGGAGTCCCGGCTGCGCCCGCAGGCCGTGTCCAGGGCGTCGGGGTGGTCGATCAGTGGGTTGCCGATCGCGGCGGCGGTGGAGTCGCCGAGCACCACGGCCTGGATGCCCTTGATGGCCGGTCCGCTGGGCGCCGGCGGGGAGGTCGGGGCATCGCCGACCAGGTCGGCGATGCTGCGGACCTGCCGCAGCACCTTCGGGGTGGAGGAGGCCATCAGGTAGACGCCGACGGCGTTCAGGACGCACACCGCCGCGACCGCGGTGGCGAGCATCTTCAGCATCGCCGCGCGGCTGGAGCGGCGGACTCCGGCGGCGGCGACGGCGAGGAGCGCCGCGAAACCGGCGGCGACCAGGGTCTCCCAGATCAGGTAGCGGGTCCAGCCGGCGGCGAGCGCCCGGCTGAGGCTGGACTCCACGGCCTGCTGCCGATTCGGCTTGGTGATGGCGTTGGTCTGCGCGTTGAGGTCGATGTGGGCGAGCTGCAGCCGCGGGCGGATCGGCCCGTCGAACTGCGGCCGGGTCGGGATGGCCTCGCCGAAGAGGTCGAGTTCGCCCGGACCGGACAAGCTGAGGCCCGGTGAGGCGGCCCCCACCTGGACGCTCTGTCCGATGGCGGTCACCGTCTGGAGCGGTGTGACCTGCACGGACAGCCAGACGGACAGGCCCGCGGCGACGAGCACGACGGCACCGGTACCCATCGCCGCCAGGATTCGGCGGATCCAGAAGTGCACGAGTTCCCCGTCCGTGCGACAACTGCTACCGCTGTCCCCTTGCCGTTGTCGGCCGTCCCAAACCCGTTCGGGCGGCCCGGCCGCCATGAGGACGTCGGGAGCCCAATCGGGCATCCCCGGCGGGCGGTCGGGCGCTGTACACGGTCAAGTTTCTCTACCTCTGCCGCTGAGCTGCCCCTTTGTGTATCCGAACCGGGCATCACCGGGCAGATCTTCCCCGTTCCGGGCAGCTCCGCGACACAACTGCGTTGATATAAATCTCATGTCGGGCAAAACCGGGCGCGCCGTGCCCGGTCCGGATCAAAGGGGCCGGTGATGGAGTTGAACGCGGAGGAACGCAAGCACCGGATCCTGGCCCTGGTGCGCCACCAGGGACAGCTCGAAGTCGCGACCGCGGCCGTCGACTTCGCCGTCGCACCCGAGACGATCCGGCGCGACCTCAGCGAACTGGAGCGCAGGGGCCTGGTCCGGCGCACCTACGGGGGCGCCTATCCGGTCGAGGGCGCGGGCTTTGAGACCGACCTGGCGCACCGGGTCAATTCGCACGTGGACGACAAGCGCCGGATCGCCGCGGAGGCCGTCAAGCTCCTCGGCGAGGCCGACACGGTGTTCGTGGACGAGGGCTACACCCCGCAGATCCTGGCCGCACTGCTGCCGTCGGACCGCCCGCTGACGGTGGTCACAGCCTCGCTGACCACCGCTGCGGCCATCGCGGAGTCGACCAACACCACCGTGCTGCTGCTCGGTGGCAGGGTCCGTGCCAGGACGCTGGCCACGGTCGGCTCCTGGACCTCGGCGATGCTGGCGGGGTTCGTCATCGACGTGGCGTTCCTGGGGTCCAACGGCATCTCCAGGGAGCTCGGCCTGACCACACCGGACCCGGTCGTGGCGGACGTCAAGGCCAAAGCCCTCGAAGTGTCGCGCCGACGGATCTTCCTGGGCCATCACAGCAAGTTCGGGGCCAGCAGCTTCTGCCGCTTCGCGGAGGTCGGCGACTTCGAAGCCATCGTCACCAGCACCGGCCTGACCGCCGCCGAGGCCCATCGCTACGCACTCCTGGGACCGCGCGTGATCAGGGTCTGAACTCCCCAGCTGTCTCCACCCGCACAGCCCTTTCCGCCCGGCCACCCGACCGCAGGCGGCGCGGTCACGCACGTCCCGAACCGGCACCCACCCCCGGTCCACCGGACCGGATCCACGAAGGGAACCACCATGACGAACAGACAATCCGTCCTGCGCCGCACCGTCCCGCTGGGGGCCGTGGTCCTGTGCGGGGCCATGCTCGCGGCGTGCAGCGGCGCGGGCGGCGGCAGCGCGGGCGGCGGCAGCGGCTCCCACTCCATCAACGTGCTGATGGTCAACAACCCGCAGATGCTGGACCTGCAGAAGCTGACCGCGGCCAACTTCACCAAGACCACCGGCATCAAGGTCAACTTCACCGTGCTGCCGGAGAACGACGTCCGCGACAAGATCACGCAGGACTTCTCCAGCCAGGCCGGCCAGTACGACGTGGCCACCATCAGCAACTACGAGACCCCCTTCTACGCGAAGAACGGCTGGCTGGCGCCGCTCACCACGTCCGCCACCGGCGACACCACCTTCGACCAGAGCGACATCCTGCCCAGCCTCGCCAAGTCGCTGACCGTCAACGGCCAGATCTACGCCGAGCCCTTCTACGGCGAATCCTCCTTCCTGATGTACCGGAAGGACGTCTTCACGGCCAAGGGCCTGACCATGCCCGCCAACCCGACCTGGGACCAGGTCGCGGCCCTGGCGGCCAAGGCCGACGGGGCCCAGCCCGGGATGAAGGGCATCTGCCTGCGCGGCCAGCCGGGCTGGGGCGAGGTCATCGCCCCGCTGACCACCGTCGTCAACACGATGGGCGGCACCTGGTTCAACTCCGACTGGTCGGCCCAGGTCACCGGAGCGGGCTTCACCAAGGCCACCAACTTCTACGTCGACCTGGTGCGCGCCCACGGTGAGGCCGGGGCGCCGCAGGCCGGCTTCACCGAGTGCCTCAACGACATGGAGCAGGGCAAGGTCGCCATGTGGTACGACGCGACCTCGGCGGCCGGATCGCTGGAGGGCGCGGGCTCGCCCGTGGCGGGGAAGATCGGCTACGTGCCCGCCCCGGTCGACCAGACCAAGAGCTCGGGCTGGCTCTACACCTGGGCCTGGGGTCTGCAGAAGGCCAGCAAGAACCAGAGCGACGCCTGGAAGTTCATCTCCTGGGCCTCCAGCAAGCAGTACGAGGACCTGGTCGGCGCCCAGTTGAGCTGGTCCCAGGTGCCGGCCGGCAAGCGCACTTCGACCTACAGCAACCCCGACTACCTCAAGTCGGCCGGCGCCTTCGCCGCGGCCACCAAGACCGCGCTGACCTCCGCCGACCCGGCCAACCCCGGTGTGCAGCCGCGGCCGGCCCCCGGGATCCAGTTCGTCGGCATCCCCGAGTTCGAGGACCTCGGCACCCAGGTCTCCCAGCAGATCAGTTCCGCGATCGCCGGACAGACCAGCGTCGCAAGCGCGTTGAAGAGCAGCCAGGCCCTCGCTGCGAAGGTCGGCGCCAAGTACGCCGGCCACTGACGGGCGGAGGCACCCCATGAGCACCCTCTCCACCCCGCGGCACCAGCGCTTCTCCCGGTCGGCCCGCCAGGGCGCGGCCGGGGCGGCGACCAGGCCCCGTGGCGCCTGGGCCCGCAGGGGCCCGCTGCTGCCGGCCCTGATCTTCATGATCGTGGTCACCCAGCTGCCCTTCGTCGGCACCCTGGTCATCTCCTTCATGCGCTGGAACGCCCTGGACCCGAGCAACCGCGGCTTCGGCGGCCTGTCCAACTACCGCAACGCGTTCTCCGATCCGACGCTGCGCTCGGCCATCGTGACCACGGTCGTGCTGACCGCCTCGGTGGTCCTGGTGAGCCTGCTGCTGGGCCTCGGCCTGGCCCTGCTGCTCGACCGCAGGTTCCGCGGCCGCGGCATCGTCCGCACCATGCTGATCACCCCGTTCCTGGTGGTGCCGGTGGCCTCGGCGCTGCTCTGGAAGCACGCGATCTACAACGCCTCCTACGGACTCCTGGACGGCGTGCTGACCTGGGTGTGGAGCCTCTTCGGCAGCGCGAACGCACCGCAGCCCGACTGGCTGTCGGTGATCCCGCTGATCTCGGTGGAGGCCGCGCTGGTCTGGCAGTGGACCCCGTTCATGATGCTGATCCTCCTCGCCGGGCTGCAGAGCCGGGCACTGGACGTGGTCGAGGCCGCCCGGGTCGACGGGGCCAGCAGCTGGCAGGTGTTCCGCTACCTCACCTTCCCGCACCTGCGCCGCTACCTGGAACTCGCCGCCCTGCTCGGCAGCATCTACGTGGTCCAGAACTTCGACGCGGTGTTCACGATCACCTCCGGCGGGCTGGGCACCGCCAACCTCCCCTACAAGGTCTACGAGACCTTCTACCAGGGCCACGACTACGGGGAGGCCTCCGCGGAGGGCGTCATCGTGGTCGCCTGCTCGCTGGTCATCGCCACCTTCGCGCTGAGAACCGTCTCATCGCTGTTCCGGGAGGAGACGCTGTGACCAGTGCCAGCGCCACGAGCAAGCGCAAGCGCAACGACAACCGCAACCGCAGCCTGCTGGGCCTGCTGGCCTGGCTGTGCGGACTGCTCTTCTTCCTCCCCTTCGCCTGGATGGTGCTCACCTCGCTGCACAGCGAGTCCAGCGCCGCCACCAACCCGCCGAGCATCGGCGCGAGCCTGACGCTCCAGGGCTACCGGGAGTTCTTCGGCGCCACCACCGGCGTCAGCCCCTGGCCGCCGCTGATCAACTCCCTTACCGCCAGCATCGGTTCCACTGTGCTGGTGCTGGCGCTCGCGATCCCCGCCGCCTACGCGCTGTCGATCAAGCCGGTGCGCAAGTGGACCGATGTGATGTTCTTCTTCCTCTCCACCAAGATGCTGCCGGTGGTGGCCGGGCTGCTGCCGCTGTACCTGATCGCCAAGTACGCCGGCATGCTGGACAATGTCTGGCTGCTGGTCATCCTCTACACCTCGATGAACCTGCCGATCGCGGTCTGGATGATGCGCTCCTTCCTCGCCGAGGTCCCCAAGGAGATCCTGGAGGCGGCCGCCATCGACGGGGCGGGGCTGCTGATCACCCTGCGCCGGATCGTGGCGCCGGTGGCCGCCCCCGGCATCGCCGCCACGGCGCTGATCGCCTTCATCTTCAGCTGGAACGAACTCCTCTACGCCGAGGTGCTGACCGGCGTCGTGGCGGGCACCGCTCCGGTGTTCCTCACCAGCTTCGTCACCAGCCAGGGCCTGTTCCTGGCCAAGGTGTGCGCCGCCGCCGTCTGCATCTCCCTGCCCGTGCTCATCGCCGGGTTCGCCGCCCAGGACAAGCTGGTCCAGGGCCTCTCCCTTGGAGCCGTCAAGTGAAGGCAGCCGTCATCAGCTCGCCCGGGGTGGTGCGGGTCGAAACCGTCGAGGACCCGACGCCCGGCCCCCGCGACGTCGTGGTCAGGGTCGCCGCCTGCGGCCTGTGCGGAACCGATCTGCACATCCTGCAGGGCGAGTTCGCACCGACTCTGCCGATCATCCCCGGCCACGAGTTCGCCGGCGAGGTCGTCGCGCTCGGGGCCGAGGTCCGCGACCTGGCCGTCGGCGACCAGGTGGCGGCCGACCCCTCGCTGTACTGCCATGAGTGCCACTACTGCCGCCTGGGCCGCGGCAACCTCTGCGAACGCTGGGCGGCGATCGGGGTCACCGTTCCCGGCGGCGCCGCCGAGTACGCCGTCGCCCCGGCCGCCAACTGCGTGAAGCTGCCGGAGCACGTCCGCACCATGGACGCGGCGCTGATCGAGCCGCTGTCCTGCGCCGTGCGCGGATACGACGTGCTGCGCAGCCGGTTGGCCGCCCAGGTGCTGATCTACGGGTCGGGGACGATGGGCCTGATGATGCTGGAGCTCGCCAAGCGGACCGGGGCCTCCGTGGTCGACGTGGTCGACATCAACAGCGAGCGGCTGGCCACGGCCCGCTCCCTCGGCTGCACCAGCGCCGCCACCTCCGCCGACGAGATCCTGCGCCCGCGGGGCTGGGACGTCGTCATCGACGCCACCGGCAACCAGCAGGCGATCCAGGACGCGATCGGGCGGGTCGGCAAGGGCGGCACCTACCTCCAGTTCGGCGTGGCCGACTACGCCGCGCGCGCCACCATCGAGCCCTACAAGATCTACAACCAGGAGATCACCATCACCGGCTCCATGGCCGTCCTGCACAGCTTCGAACGCGCCGCGGACCTCTTCGCCACCGGGGTGCTGGACCCTGAGGTGTTCATCAGCGACCGGGTCCCGCTGGACGACTACGCCGCGGCGCTCCAGCAGTTCCAGGCCGGGAAGGGGAGGAAGATCCAGGTCGTCCCCTGAACCGGCGGCGGGGTGCGGCGGGGATCAGTCGAGCGTGGCGCTGAAGCTGTGGGTGAGCCCCAACTCCCTGAAGCCCAGCCGGGCGTACCAGTGGCGGGGCCAGTCCTCGGCGTCGGCGACCAGGAAGAACAGCGGGCAGTCGGCGGCCAGGTGCAGGGCGGTGCGCAGCAGGGTGCCCGCGTAGCCGCGGCGGGTGCGGTCCTCGACGGTGACCACCTCCTCGATCTGGCCGATCCCCTGCTGCCGGTCGAGGTAGACGTCGGCCGAGGCCGCCACCGCGTGCTCCTCGTCGCGCACGGCCAGGAAGCGGACCTCGTCGGCGCCGCGCAGCCTGGCGGTGCGGCGCTCGACCAGGTGGTCGATGATGGACTGTTCGGCCTTGGGCAGCCAGGCCCGGGTCTGCCGGGCCACGGCCGGCCGCAGCTCGGCGAGGGAGACGGTCTCCGCCAGCGGCAGGCCGGGCTCGGCGGCCACGCCGGGGCGGGCCATGACCAGCTCCTGCTCGTGGGTGTAGCCGGCCGCCTCCAGCACCGGGACGCAGGCCCGCCCCAACTCGTCGTCGAGCACGGTGATGCGGCGGTGCGGCAGCGGGGCGAGCGCGGCGTCGGCGAGGGCCGGCAGCTCGGCCGGGTCGACAGGCCCGTCCACATAGATCTGGTTGTGCTCGTGCGATCCGGCGAACTCCGGGTCCTGGACCACGAATCCGCCCGGGAACCCGCTCAGCAGGGCGGCCTGTCGCTTGGCGAAGGACGTCCTGAAGCCGGCTGTGCGGCGGAGGTCAGCTGTCGTCGACATCGGATCAGTCTACGGATCGTGCACTGTCGGTCCACAGGGCGTCGGGCGGCCCGTCGACATGGCAGCGGCCGGTGCGGGTAGGTGCGGGTAGGTGTGGACCAATGACGCCATATCAATTGACATGCGCGTAATCGAAGGCGGCCATCGACTGCCCTAGCCTCGGCGCCAGCAACACGGTCCAACCGAAAGGGGAGCAGCGTGGTCGTCGCGGTCGGGGTCGAGGAGGAGTTCCATGTCGTCGATGTCGAGTCCAGAACGCTGGTACCCCGGGCTCGGGCGGTGCTGGACCGGCTTCCCGAACGGGGGTTCACCACAGAGCTCCAGCAGTCCATCGTGGAGGCCAACAGCCGGCCGCACCGCTCCCTCGCGGCGCTGCTGAGGGATCTGCAGACCTCCCGCCGGGCGCTGAACGACGCCGCCGAGCCGCTGGGCCTGGCCGTGGTCGCGGCGGGTACGGCGCCGCTGGCCCGGCTGGGCAGCATCGACCCCACCGACGATCCGCGCTACCGGCGGATGGCGGAGAACTACCGGGTCGTCGCCGAGGAGCAGTTGATCTGCGGGGCGCAGGTCCATGTGGACATACCCGACCGGGACACCGGCGTGATCGCCATGGGAGTGCTGGCGCCCTGGCTGCCGGTGCTGCTGGCGCTCTCGGCCAGCTCGCCGTTCTGGCTCGGTTCGGACACCGGCTATGCCAGCTGGCGGACGCTGCTGTGGCAGCGCTGGCCCACCACCGGTCCGGCCGGCTCCTTCAGCAGCGCGGCCGAGTACGACGCCACCATCGCGGACCTGGTGCGCTCGGGGGTGATCAGCGACACCGGGATGGTCTACTACGACGTCCGCCCCTCCGCCCATCTGCAGACCCTGGAGCTGCGGATCTGCGACGCCTGCCCGCGCGCGGAGACCGTGGTGATGATCGCCGGACTGTTCCGCGCCCTGGTCATGGACGCCTGCGCCGATGTCGCCGCCGGGACCGTGCCGCCGCGGCGGGCTCAGGAGTGGCTGCGCGCGGCGACCTGGCGGGCGGCCCGCTCGGGTCTGGAGGGCGATCTGGTGGACCCGGCGAGCGGCCTTCCGGTGCCCGCCCCGCGGGTGGTGCGCTCGCTGCTGACCCGGCTGCGCCCGGCACTTGAGGAGACCGGCGACTGGGACACCGTCGTCGAACTGGCCGAGGACGCGCTGGGCCGGGGCAGCGCCGCGCACCGGCTACGCCGGCTGGCCCTGCGCGACGGCCGCCGGGCCGCCGTCGACCTGCTGGTCGCCGAGACCCGCGGCGACCGCGTCGGCCGTGAGCAGCCGGCCCACCGCGGCCTGCTGCGCGGCTACCGCGCCGAGCAGGACGAGGCCGTGACCGTCACCGGGGAGAGCCGCGAGCCCTACCGGGCAGTGCTGGAGCAGTTGGAGCGGCAGGAGTCCGCCGGTCTGCGCAGCCGGATCCGCGAGCGCGACGCCCGGCAGTGGCGGGACGGCGTCACCTTCCGGGTGGACGGCGAGGACCAGCCCCGGCTGTTCCCCTACGACGTGGTGCCGCGCCTGGTCGACGGCGGCGAGTGGCGCGACCTGAGCCTGGGCCTGTCCCAGCGGCTGCGCGCCCTGGAGGCATACACCCACGACGCCTACGGCGAGCGCACGGCGGTCCGCGACGGGGTACTGCCCGCGCGGGTGGTGGAGGGCTCCGCCGGACTGCGCGACGCGGGCCGTTCGCCGCTGCCGGGGTCGGTCCGCATCCATGTCGCCGGCATGGACCTGGTCAAGGACGCGGCCCAGGGCTGGCTGGTGCTGGAGGACAATCTGCGGGTGCCCTCGGGGATCGCCTACGCCCTGGCCGCGCGCCGCCTCGCGGTGATCGGTCCGGGCTTCGGGACGCTGTCCCTGGACACCGTCCCCGAGGTGCTGCGGCGCACCCTGCGGGCGTCCGCGCCCCCCGGGGCCGCGGACGACCCGGTGGTCGCCATCGTCAGCGACGGGCCGCAGAACTCCGCGTGGTACGAGCACCGCACCCTGGCGCAGGCGATGGGCGTCGGCGTGTTCACCCCGGACCAGCTGACCATCGGCCGGGACGGCCGGGTCATGGCCGGCGGCGGACCGGTTGACGTCCTCTACCGGCGCATCGACGAGGACGACCTGGCCAAGGCGGTGGGGGAGGACGGCGTCCCGCTCTGGCCGGGGCTGCTCGCGGCCGTGGAGTCCGGCCTGCTCACGCTGGCCAACGCCCCCGGCAACGGGGTCGCCGACGACAAGGCGCTCTATGCCTTCGTCCCCCGGCTGATCCGCTACTACCTCGGCGAGGAACCGCTGCTGAACCAGGTTCCCACTCTGCTGCCGACCGACGAGGGCCGGCTCGACGAGATCCTGGAACGGCTGCCCGAACTGGTCGTCAAACCGGTGGACGGGTACGGCGGCGCGGGCGTCGTCATCGGCCCCTACGCCTCCCCGGAGGAGCTGGCCCGGCTGCACGCTGCCCTGCTGGAGGCCCCGGACCGCTGGGTGGCCCAGGACGTGGTCTCGCTGACCAGCCATCCCACCTTCGACGGCGAGCGCCTGGAGCCCCGCGTGGTCGACCTCCGGGCCTTCGTCTGCGCCGAACGCGAGGGCAGCGGCCCCGGCGCCGTCGGCCTGCGGCCGACCGTGCTGCCGGCCGCGCTCACCCGGGTCGCCGCCGGCGGCAGCCTCATCGTCAACTCCTCGCGCGGCGGCGGCGCCAAGGACACCTGGATCGGGGTGGCACCCGCATGTGCGGACTGAGCGGAGAGGTCCGCTTCGACGGATCGCGGCCCGACCTGGCCGCCGTCGAGCGGATGACGGACCGGCTGGCCGCCCGCGGCCCCGACGGACGCGGCCTGTGGTCCCAGGGCGCGGTCGCCCTGGGCCACCGGCGGCTCAAGATCATCGATCTGTCCGAGCGCGGTGCCCAGCCGATGACGGACCCCGGCGCGGGGCTGACCGTCGTCTTCAACGGCTGCATCTACAACCACCGTGAGCTGCGCAAACAGCTGGAGGGCGCGGGGCACCGCTTCTTCTCCCACTCCGACACCGAGGTGCTGCTGAAGGCGTACCAGGAGTGGGGGGCGGACTGCGTCACCCGTTTCGCCGGGATGTTCGCGTTCGCCCTGGTGGAGCACGAGTCCGGCCGGGTCGTCCTCGGCCGCGACCGGCTCGGCATCAAGCCGCTCTACCTGGCCGAGGGACCGGGCCGGCTGCGCTTCGCCTCCTCGCTGCCGGCCCTGCTCGCCGGGGGCGGGATCGACACCTCGATCGACCGCGTCGCCCTGCACCACTACCTCAGCTTCCACTCCGTCGTGCCCGCGCCGCGCACCGTCCTGGCCGGCGTCGGCAAGCTGGCGCCGGCCACCGTCCGGGTGATCGAGCCCGACGGCACCCACCACGACCACCAGTACTGGAACCCCCCGCACACCCGGCTGCCCCAGTACGCCGGGATGGACGCCGCGGACTGGTGCGACGCCGTCCTGGACGGGCTGCGCACCGCCGTGCGCCGCCGCACCGTCGCCGACGTCCCGGTGGGCGTGCTGCTCTCCGGCGGACTGGACTCCAGCCTGGTCGTCGCCCTGCTCGCCGAGTCCGGCGCCCGCGACCTGGCGACCTTCAGCGTCGGCTTCGAAACCGAAGGCGGCGAGCAGGGGGACGAGTTCGTCTACTCGGACCTCATCGCCGACCGCTACGCCACCGACCACCACCGCATCATGGTGCCCTCGGACCGGCTCCCGGCCGCCCTGGACCAGGCGATCGACGCCATGAGCGAGCCCATGGTCAGCCATGACGCGGTCGCCTTCCATCTGCTCTCGCAGGAGGTGTCCAAGGAGGTCAAGGTCGTCCAGAGCGGCCAGGGCGCCGACGAGATCTTCGCCGGCTACGACTGGTACCCGCCGCTGGCCGGCGTCCCCCGGGCGGAGACCGCCGACGCCTACTGCAGAGTCTTCGTGGACCGTCCGCACAGCGCGCTCGCGGCCATGCTGCACCCGGAGTACCGCATCGACCACGACGCCTCGGAAGAGTTCGTCCGCGCCCACACCTCGGCCGCCGGCGCGGACACCGCCCTGGACGCGGCGCTGCGGCTGGACAGCCGGGTGATGCTGGTGGACGACCCGGTCAAACGGGTGGACAACATGACCATGGCCTGGGGTCTGGAGGCCCGGGTCCCGTTCCTGGACCACGAGTTGGTGGAGCTCGCCGCGGCCTGCCCGCCCGAGTTGAAGCTCGCCCAGGGCGGCAAGGGCGTCCTCAAGGACGCCGGACGGAAGCTGCTGCCCACCGAGATCGTGGACCGTCCCAAGGGCTACTTCCCGGTGCCGGCGATCCGTCACATGGCGGGTCCGGTCCTGGACCGGGTCCGCGAGGCCCTCGCCGCCCCCGAGGCCCGCGCCCGCGGCCTGTTCCGCGACGAGTACCTGGCCGAACTGCTCAGCGCTCCCGACGAGCACCGCACCACGCTGGGCTCCAATGCGCTCTGGCAGGCCGCCCTTCTGGAAATCTGGCTGCAGACACACGAGATCGGATGAGGGCGCCACACGTGACAGCAGCACAACACACCGGGACGCAGCCGACGGCGCCGACCGCCCGGGCCCTGGACCCGCAGACACCGCACCCGACCGCGCCGCAGCACAGCTGCACCCAGGCGGCGACCGATCCGACCGGCGCCACGGCCGCCTACGTCTGCGACCGCGGCGGCGTGCCCCAGCTGTGGGTCGGACCGCTTGAGGGGGCGGGAGAGCCCCGGCTGCTGGACCCCGCGCCGGACCCGGTCACCGCCGTCTCCTGGTCGCCGGACGGCCGTTGGATCGCCTACACCTCCGCCCCCGACGGGGCCGAGCACGGCCGCGTCCTCGCCATCCGCCCGGACGGCACCGGCCGCCGGGTGCTGGCCGGCGCGGACCCGCGCGCCGCCGCCTACCTGGGCTGCTGGAGCCGGGACGGTTCCGCCCTCGCGGTGACCGAGGTGGTGCCGGTCAGCGACGGCGACGGCACCGGGCACAGCCACGGACTGCTGGCCGCCTCCCTGGTCGACCCCGAGGGCGGGCGCCCGACCCGGCGGCTGGCCACCGAGTCCGGCGCGGCCACCCTCCGGGTCTGCGACCTCTCTCCGGACGGCCGCCTCGCCCTGCTCCGCCGCGGCCCGCGCGGCCACCGCGAGGCCGTGCTGCTGCGGCTGGCCGACCTCAGCGAGGCCGGGACCTTCCCGGTCGCCGACGGGGACCCTTGGATCGGCCGCTTCGCCCCGGACGGCCGCACCGTCTGGCTGCGCAGCGACGCCGACCGTGAGTTCGCGGCCCTGCTCGCGGTCGCCCTGGACGACGACGGCAGCCCCGGCTCCGGCCCTGCTGCCGGCTCTGCTCCGGGCTCTGCTCCCGGCCGGTCGGTCCGGGTGGCCGCCCAGCGTTCCGGGACCGACCTGGAACACCTGACGATCGCCCCCGACGGCTCCACCGCCCTGCTCGGCTGGAACCGCCAGGGCCGCAGCTCCGCCGAACTCGTCCGGCTCGCACCCGAGCAGGGAGCCGCCATGACGCTCCGTCAGATTACCTTGCCGCACGAGGTGTTGACGCGGGCTGACATCGACGGGTCGGGCGGCCTGCTGCTGTCGCTGTCCGGATCGCGGTGCCGCCCGGGGATCTGGTCGCTGCCAGCCGGGCCAGCCGCGCCCGGCGTGAAGCTCCGCCCCGCCCCCTGGACCTCGGAGCCCGTCCCGGGCGCCGTCCGCCCCCGGCCGCTGCGGCTGACCGCCCGCGACGGCCTGCCGCTCAGCGGCTGGTACTACCGCGCGCCCAGGTCGTCCGACGACGCCCGGCCCGCGCCCTGCGTCGTCTACCTCCACGGCGGCCCCGAGAGCCAGGAACGCCCGGTTCTCGAACCGCTGTTCCAGGAACTGCTCTCCCGGGGTTTCGACGTCTTCGCCCCCAACGTCCGTGGCTCCTCCGGCTTCGGCCGCTCCTTCGTCGACGCCGATCTGGGGGCCGGCCGCTTCGCCGCCGTCGACGACGTGGCCGACTGTGCGCAGTACCTGGTCGGCCTCGGCCTGGCCGACCCGGGCCGACTCGCCGTCATGGGCCGTTCCTACGGCGGTTATCTGGTGCTCGCCGCCCTGGTCCGCCATCCAGAACTGTTCCGGACCGGGGTGGACATCTGCGGGATCTCCGACTTCACGACCTTCTTCGCCGGCACCGAGCCCTGGATCGCCGAGTCAGCCGCCGCCAAGTACGGCCACCCGGACCGCGACCGCGAGCTGCTGCGGCAGCTCTCACCCATGACCGACGTCGATGCGCTGCGCGCGCCGCTGCTGGCCGTCCACGGCGCGCAGGACAGCAATGTCCCCATCGGCGAGTCCGAGCAGATCGTCGCGGCGGCCAGGGCGCGCGGGGTGACCGCATCGCTGCTGGCCCTGCCCGACGAGGGCCACGACTTCGTCCACCAGGCGAACCGGGCGCTGATGCGCGGCACCGTGGCCAACTGGTTCGAACGCCACCTCGGTTGACCGAGCGCGGTGGCCCCGGCGGGTGGTGGCCGTCGCGGTCTTGCGTCTTCGCGGCAGTGGCGGTATCAACGGCTTCAAGCTGACGGATCGTCAGAAGGCTTACTCTGGGAGCCCCCATGCCCGCACCCGGACCGAGTCCGACCCTGCTGGACGCCATCCTGGCCCAGCGCGGGCGGCACACCCCCGGACTGGTCGGTGACGGTTTCACTCAGCTTCCATCGGCGGAGTCCACGCAGCCGAGCCCCGCTCCCTCGGGGTTGCGTGGGGGCCCGGGGGGTCGCTCCCCGGAAGGTTGGCGTACCCACAGCCACGACCAGGTGTTCCGCGCCGCCTGCGCCCGCGCCGCCCTGCTCACCCGCCTGCTCGCCGAGCGTCGCGCCGAGCACCCGCATGTCGGCCTGCTGCTCGACAACACTCCCGAGTACGTCTTCTGGCTCCAGGCCTGCGCCCTCGCCGGCGCCACCGCCGTCGGCATCAACCCCACCCGCCGCGGTCCCGACCTGCTCCGCGACATCCGGCACACCGACTGCGCCCTCGTCGTCACCGGGCAGCACCGGCTGCCGCTGCTCAACGGCCTGGACCTGGCGGTCCCCGTCCTCGACAGCGACAGCCCCGCCTACGCGGCGCTGCTCGCCGACCACCTCGACGCCGCGCCGCCCGCCGACCTGCCCGCCCCCGACACCCGCATCCTGCTGACCTTCACCTCGGGGTCGACCGGCGCCCCCAAGGCCGTGATCTGCAGTCAGCTGCGGCTGGCCAGGGCCGGCGACAAGCTGCGCGCGATGTACGGGCTGACCAGCGACGACACCGGCTACGCCTGCATGCCGCTGTTCCACGGCAATGCCACCATGGCGCTGTGGGCGCCGATGCTGCTCGCCGGGGGCACGGTCGCGCTGCGCCCGGTCTTCTCCGCCTCCCGCTTCCTGGAGGACGTCCGCCGCTACCGGGCCGGCTACTTCACCTATGTGGGCCGCGCCATCTCCTATGTGCTGGCCACCGAGGAGCGCCCGGACGACGCCGACAGCCCGCTCCGGCTGGGTTTCGGCACCGAGGCCGGGGCCGTCGACGCCGCGCGCTTCGAGGCCCGTTTCGGCTGCCGCCTGGTCGAGGGCTACGGCTCCTCGGAGGGCGGCTGCAACCTCCGCCAGGACCCCGCCGCCCCGCCGGGGGCCGTCGGCCGGGTCGGCTCAGGACCGGACGACGACCTCGCCGTGGTCGACCCGATGACCGGGGAGGAGCGCCCGCGCTCCCGCTTCGACCCCTCGGGCCGGCTGCTCAACGGGGCCGAGGCGATCGGCGAACTGGTCAACCGCACCGAACGGGCCGGGTTCGAGGGCTACTGGCGCAATCCCGAGGCAGGCGCCGCCCGGGTCCGTAGAGGCTACTCCAATCCTCCGGGGAGCGACCCCCCGCACCCCCACGCAGACCCGAGCCGGCCAGGCTCTGCGGACCGGACTCCGCCGGTTGAGGCCAAGTGGTACTGGACCGGGGACCTGTTCCACCGCGACGCCGAGGGCTGGTTCCACTTCGCCGGGCGCAGCGCGGACTGGCTGCGGGTGGACAGCGAGAACCTGGCGGTCGCCGACATCGAGAACATCCTCGGCCGCTGGCCGGAGGCCGAGGCCGTCGCGGTCTTCGCCGTCCCGGACCCGGTCGCCGGGGACCAGGTGATGGCGGCCGTGCAACTGCGCGCGGGCACGACCGGTACTGCGGATCCGGACGAGCTCGCCCGACGGCTGGCCGAGTTCCTGGCCGCCCAGCCCGACCTTGGCACCAAGATGCCGCCGCGCTTCGTCCGCTTCGTCGCCCGGATGCCGGCCACCGCCACCCACAAGACCGCCAAGACCGGCCTGCGCGCCGAGCGCTGGCGCACCGACGACCTGATCCTGTGGCGGCCGTACGGGACGGCGTCGCCGGCCGGACTCGACTACCGCCCGCTGACCGGCGACGACCTGGAGAAGATCGACGCCCTGTTCGCCGAGCACGGCCGCACGGCCTGGCGCTAGGCCGCCGCGTACGGGGCCAGCACCACCCGGATGACCTCCTCCAGCCGGAGGTAGGCGTCGCCGAGGGTGCTGCGCCCGGTGACCCAGGCCACCAGCTCGCTCTGCCAGGCCGCGTCGATGATGTGCGGCACCACGCTCCGCGCCGCCGCGGGCACCTGCGGCATCACCGCCAGCAGCGAGGCCCGTCCGGCGTTCCCCATCTCGTCCACCGCCTCGCTGGCGAACGGGTCGGTGGACACCGTCACCGCGACCAGCAGATGGGCCAGGTGCGGCTGGCGCTGGAAGGCCCGCATGCCCCGGTGGACGAAGCGGACCACCCGGTCCGTGCCGCCCAGCGGGACCGGTGAACCACGCAGTTCCGCGGCGAGATCCGTCATCAGCATTCCGCGCCAGTCCGAGACGGCCGCGGCAAGGAGATGGTCCTTCGAGGAGAAGTACCGGTAGGTCGTCCCTAGGGCGACCCCTGAGCGTTCACTCACCTGTTTCATCTGGACGCGCTCGACGCCGATCTCGGCTACCAGATCGATCGCTGCCCTGATCAGGTGTTTCCGGCGTTCCAGTTGGCGGGGAGACATAGCCTCGACCGGCCGGGGGGACAGGTCTACCTTGGACACCCCGCCATGATACCGGGAACGGTGTTGCAGGTGTATGACGCTGTATCAGATCACTTGACCGGTGTGGACCCGGCCTGCGGGTCCACACCGGTGAAACGATGTTCTCGTTTCAGGAAAGCTTGATCTGGCCGCCGCTCACGGCGATGGTCTGCGCCGCCAGCGGCGAGGGGGCCGGTCCGCCGGCGACCGACCCGTCCGCGATGTGGAACTTGCTCCCGTGGCACGGGCAGTTGATGGTGCCCCCCGAGACGCTGCTCACGGTGCAGCCCGCATGCGTGCAGACGGCGGTGAACGCCTTGAACGTGCCCGCGCTCGGCTGGGTCACCACCACCTTGTGGTCGGCGAACACCTTGCCGCCCCCCTCCGGGATGTCCGAGGTCGCGGCGAGGACCGTGCCCCCGGCCGAGCCACCCGCCGCGCTGCTGGACGCAGCCGCGGGCGAGCTGCTGGAGGCACCCGCTGCGGGCGCACTGCTGGTGTCGCTGCTCGCCGGACTGCTGCTCGCGTCGGCGGCCGGGGTGCTGGCAGCGCCCGCGGCACTGCTGCTGCTCCCGCTCGAACCGCAGGCGGCAAGGACGCCGGCGACGCCCACCACCCCTACGCCCGCGAGCACGGTTCGACGGGCAGTGGTCTGCTGGGACTCTTCGGCCATGGTTACTCCTGTACAGAGCTGAGGCTGGAGGGACTGAAGCCCGCTGTCTCGAGACCATACGCACCGACTCCGCCGGAGGTTCAGCGGCAGCTCAGCACGTAAGATCACGTAAGATTTGGGGTCGGCGGCTCAGCGCCGCTTCTCGCGCACCAGCGCCTCCTGCACCACCGAGGCGACCAGCCGTCCGTCCCTGGTGTAGAACTCGCCCTGGGCCAGCCCCCGCCCGTCCGAGGCGGACGGGCTGCGCTGGGCGAACAGCAGCCATTCGTCCGCGCGGAACGGCCGGTGGAACCACATCGCGTGGTCCAGCGACGCCAGGTTGACCACCGGCGGCTCCTGCCGCTGCGAGCGCGGCAGTTGCAGATGCAGCGCCGCCGTCGAGGCCAGGGTCAGGTCCGAGAGGTAGGCGAGGGCGCAGACGTGCAGCAGCGCGTCGTCCGCGTCGAGCTTGGAGGCGGACTTCAGCCAGACGAACTGCTCCTCCACCCCAGCCGTCCGGCCGGGCAGCCCCTCGGTGCCGGGCGGCATGATCCGCATGTCCAGGGTCAGCCGCCCGGTGGTCGCCCAGTAGCTCTCCGGGCCGCCCTCGGCCCAGGCCGCGTACGGGTTCGGCAGCCCCTCCGGGCCGGGCAGCAACGGCATCTCGCGCTGCCGCTCCGGGCTCTCCTCGGGCCGCTTGAAGGAGGCGGAGAGGGTGAACACGGCCTCCCCCCGCTGGATCGCGGTCACCCGCCGGGTGGAGTAGGAGTGACCGTCACGCAGCCGCTCCACCTCGTAGACCAGCGGACGGCGCGGGTCGCCGGGACGCATGAAGTACCCGTGCAGCGAGTGCACCGGACGCCCGGTCTCCACCGTCCGTCCGGCCGCCACCAGCGCCTGGGCCGCGACCTGCCCGCCGAAGGCGCGCAGCGGCGCACCGGCGTGGCACCAGCCCCGGAAGAGATTGAGGTCCAGGTCGTCCAGGCGCAGCAGATCGACGAAGTCGGAGATCACACGGGGCCGGCCGGATTCGATGTCTGCCATCGCAGCATCCTGTCAGATCGGCCCCGACAACCCCGTGTGACCTGCGGCACCTTGACGGACGGGCAGTTGACCAGGGGTTGTCAGCGACCGAACTCGCCGTTCAGCCGCCGGAAGTCCCAGCTGGTCAGGGTCTCGGGGGCGAGCCGCAGCCAGCCGTGCCGTCCGTCGTGGTACATGACCGCGCCGAACCCGTACTTGGCCGCGAAGAGCTTCTCGGCCGCCTCCAGCTCATACGGTCCCGGGTAGTCGAGCCCGGTCCTGGGCGCCTCCGCCACCTGCTCGACCGAGCCGGTCAGCTCGACGCCCCTCAGCTCGCCGTACTCCTCGCCGCTGTCGACCACCACGGCGACCCGCGGATCGCGCTCCAACTCGGCCCAGCGCCGGCTGCGGGTGATGGAGTAGAGCCACAGCGCCGAGCCGTCCCAGACGAACCACAACGGCGTCACATGCGGCCGCCCGTCGGCGGCCACGGTGGCCACCCGGCAGGTCCGCTGCCCGCGCAGGAACACGTCCCGCTGGTCGTCGGTCATCATCACGCGCCTGCCGTGCCGCTGTTCGCGCATCCTGCCTCTTCCTTCCGACGCGGTCGACCGGGACGATGGCCCCGGGCTGATAAGTAGAACGTGTTCTCAAATGATGTGCCAGGGGCCGCGACCGGAGGATTGCGCATGCAGACCGACTTCACCACGCTCCGCTACGAGGAGAGCGACCACGTCGCCCTGGTGACGCTGGACCGTCCCGAGGTCCACAACGCCTTCGACCTGCGGATGATGTGCGAGCTCCGCGACCTGTGGCGGGAGCTGCGCGAGGACGACAAGGTCAGGGTCGTCATCCTGACCGGCGCCGGCGACCGCGCCTTCTGCACCGGGCTCGACCGCGGCACCCTGGACACGGACGAAGCGGGCGCGGGCGAAGCGGGCGCGGGCGACCAGCCCATCGGCATCCGCGGCGGCACCCCGCTGCACTTCGACGACCCCGGCGACTGGATCAGCCCCAAGACCGCCGGCGACCTCTGGAAGCCGATCATCGCCGCCGTCAACGGGATGGCCTGTGGCGGCGCCTTCTACCTGCTCGGACAGGTGGAGTTCATCATCGCCGCCGAGCACGCCACCTTCTTCGACCCGCACACCAGCTTCGGCATGGCCTCGGTCTTCGAGTCGATGGCGATGCTGCAGCGCATGCCGCTGGGTGAGGTGATGCGGATGCAGCTCACCGGCGCGCACGAACGCCTCTCCGCGCAGCGCGCGCACCAGATCGGCCTGGTCCAGGAGGTCGTCCCCGGCGCCGAACTCCTCGACGCCGCCCTACGCGTCGCCACCCTGATCGCCTCCCAGCCCCCGCTCGCCGTCCAGGCCACCCTCCGCGCCGTCTGGTACGCCCAGGACCTCGGCTACCGCCAGGCCCTGGAGGTCGCCAAGACCCTGGTCACCCTCGGCGACGACCCCACCGCCCTCGCCGAGGGCCAGGCCGCCTTCAACTCAGGCACCCGAACCCCATGGCGACTGCGCTGAACAGCCGTCAGCGGGACTCGGCGATCGAAGCCACGTCCGGCGAGGTCATCGACGGCACGAACTCCGTTACCTCGTAAGTCCGCACAGGGTCGAGCGGATCGGTCGCCAGAATCCGATCCAGCTCGTCCCGGGAGACCCCGCGCGCCAGGATCACCCCTCCGGTCCGCGGCACCCGACGCCCCGAGGCCACGAACACCCCGGCCGCGTAGTGCTCCGCCAGCCACCTCCGGTGCGCCGGAACAAGCTCGTCAACCACCGCCAGCGGCGCGGTGTACGTCAGCGTCACGATGAACATGCCGGGACTCCTCCAGGGGGATACGCGCACGATCTTCGCACCCAGCCGGAGCAGCCGCGATTCCCCGACGGGCGAAGCAGAGGATAGGGTTCGGGGCATGGCTCCGTACTCCATCGCTGTCCTTCCGCCTCCCGTCCGCTAGCGGGCGGCGAGTTCCTGGCTGACCGGCGTCGCCCTCCTCGATGTGTCGACTGAGGGGCGTCGGCAAGGTGAACGCTGCCCGCGTGCCGACCTACCGCGGACCACAGCGACCACTTTCGGAGCCTTGCCATGCCCACTCAGCCTGCCCTGCCCGCACGTCCCCGCTCACATGCCGAGGCCGCGCACCCGACGACGGCCGACCCGACTCAATCCACCCACTCGACGGGAGCCCGTAGCCGCGCGCTCCTCGCGATCGGTCTCGCCGCGGCCTCCTGGGGGAGCGCCGGCGCTGTCGCCGCGATCCTCCACCGGAGCAGTGGCCTCGGACCGATCGCCGTATCGTTCTGGCGCTTCGCCATCGGGGCGCTGCTGCTCGTGGCCGCCCGGCCATTCCGGCGCCGCGCCGCCGACACCGTGCGCCCAGGGCCGCTGGCCCTGATCAGTACCGGCATCCTTATGGCGGTCTTCCAGACCTGCTACCTCGCCGCCGTAGACCTCGCCGGACTGGCCCTCGGCACCACCGCCGCGCTCGGCGCAGCCCCGGTGCTCACAGCCCTGGGAGCGCGCGTCGTCTTCGCCGAACGGCTCGGCAGGCGCGGCCTCACGACGATCGCCCTCGCCGTCACCGGTCTCGCCCTGCTCGCCTTCGGCAGTGACGGCACCTCAAGCGGGGGAACCGCCCCGCTCTGGGGCCTGCTCTGCGCCCTCGGCTCGGCAGCCGGATCGGCGGCGATCAACCTGCTCACCCAGGCCCAGACCCGGGACGGCCGCGCCCACGACGCCTACGACCGCGCGCTCAGCGGCTTCGCCGTCGGCGCTCTGAGCCTGCTGGCCCTCGGAGCCGCGACCGGTCAGCTGCTCCCTGCCGGGCACCACCTCGGTACGGCGGTCGCCCTGCTCGGCTACCTCGGCGCGGTGCCCACCGCGCTGGCCTACTCGCTCTTCTTCACGGCGATGACCGTGGTCCGGGCGACCGCGGTGTCGGTGATGATGATGCTGGAACCCGTGGCCGCGCTGCTCCTCGGTATCACCCTGCTGGGCGAGCACCTCACCCTCCCCGCCGCCGCAGGCACCGCCACCCTGCTCGCGGCAGTCGCCCTGCTCCGCGCCTGAGCGGCCGATCCGCCCGCAAGGTCTGTCTGTGTCGGACCACCGGTTCGTCCCGCGTCAGGGGGAGGTAGGACCATCGCCCCAGAAAAATGCGATGCGCCGTCACCCCAGGTCCCCCAGACTCGCGCGCATGACGACCCGCATCACCCGCATCAACCCACCCCAGCTTCACCAGCCGCCCGGTTACCACCACATCACCGTGGTGGAGGCCGGCCGCACCGCCCATCTGGCCGGCCAGTGCCCGATCGACAGATCGGGTGCACTGGTCGGCCCGGCCGATCTCGCCGCCCAGATCGACCAGGTGGTCGCCAACGCCCTGACGGCCCTGGCCGCAGTCGGAGCGGGGGCGGGCGATGTCATCCGCTCCGTGGTCTACGTGGTCAGCGACGACGCCTCGACCCTCGGCTCCGCCTGGCACCGGCTCAGGGCGTCGCCCCTGGGGGAGGCCTTCACCAGCGCCAGCACGCTGCTCGGAGTCGCCCAACTCGGCTTCCCGGGGCAGCTGGTCGAGGTCGACCTCACTGCGTCGCTGCCGTAGCCCGGAAGCGCGGATGGCTGCAGGTCGGACGGCGGCGTGTGAATTGATCGCCGGGTTGGCGGGGTGGCGCCCCACGCTTGCAACGGCAACACGGGCGGCGCGACCTTGCCCGCCGTCTCGCGCCTGCCCGGCGCAAAGAAGGCGCTTCGCGCCGGCAACTGGGGCGGGGGTGGGGGCGCTCTGGTGCGGAGCGTTTCGCGGTGGGCGGGGGTGGCGCCCCACGGTTGCAACGGCAGCGTGTGGTGGGGCGCGTTGGCCGCCGTTCCCCGGGCTCCCGCCCGGAAAGATGCGGCTCCCTCCCCAAGCACTTCGTGCAGGGGATACCCCATGCGCGACAGGGGCCGGGGGCGGCTCGGGTCCGGCGCGGAGCGCTCGCCGGGGGCGCAGGGCGGGGCGAGTGTGTCCCCCAATCGGGTTACCTGGGGGGAGTTACAACCACGCTGGGGGGCGTAGCACCCATATATGGGTGTAATTCACCCCAGCGTGGTTGTAACTCTCCCCACTACGGTGCAGAGTGGGCAAATTGGGGATGCTCCTATAGATGTCAAGTGGGTTGGGTGGGTTCGGGTTGGGGTGTGTTGTGGCTGGTCAGGGCGTGGTAGACCTCGCGGGCGATGA
>NZ_JBGCAQ010000041.1:0-26843 GCF_041261405.1 Streptacidiphilus sp. EB103A
TCAGGCTGTCCTCAGCTTCGTGGCCTTGCTGCGACAAGGCCACGGCGGCGGTCTCCCACCCCCGCACGGTCAAGTAGCGCCTCGTGGCGCACGAACAGGTCATCGAAGCGAGCGGCGTAGGCTTCCAGCGGGCCCGGAGCAGGCGGACACGGCACGCGACGGGTCACCACAGCACCCAGGCGGCGGGGCGACGTTCCTCTGCTACCGGCCTACTGCCACCCTGACCCGCCGTCAACGAACCACCGCTAGTACTGGCCGCCGGTGGCGAAGAGTGTGTCGCCGGTGATCCATCGGGCGTCGTCGGAGGCGAGGAAGGCGGCGACGGGGCCGATGTCTTCGGGGACGCCTATGCGTCCGAGGGGGATCTGGGCCACGAGTGCGCGCTCGGCGTCGGTGCCGATCAGTCCGGTGGCGCGGACGCCTTCGGTGTCGGCGAGGCCGGCGGCGATGGCGTTGACGCGGATGCCGCGTGGGGCGAGTTCGACGCTGAGGGTGCGGGTCAGGCCGACCTGGGCGGTCTTGGTGGAGGTGTAGAGGGAGGCGTTGGGCTGGGCGAAGGACACGCCGACGCTGGTGATGTTGATGATGTTGCCGCCGTCTGCCTCGCGCTGGTTGGCGAATTCCTGGGAGGCGAGCAGGGTGCCCAGCACGTTGGTGTCGAAGTGGCGGTGGAACTCGGCCACGGTGATCGACTCCAGCGGGCCGAAGCGGAAGACCCCGGCGTTGTTGACCAGGATGTCGACGGGGCCGAAGGCCTCGCGGGTCAAGGCGAACAGGGCAGCGACGTCGTCGGGCCGGGAGACGTCAGCCTTGACGGCGATCGCCCGGCCGGCGTTTTTGCGGATCGTCTCGACAACCGTGTCGGCTGTTGCGGCGTCGTGGGCGTAGTTGACCGTCACCGCCGCGCCCTCGGCGGCCAGGGCGGCCGCGATGCCCGCGCCGATTCCCTTGCCGGCTCCGGTGACGACGGCGACCTTCCCGTTGAGCTTGCCCATGGTTGTGGCTCCTGTAGTGAGGTGTGCAGTGGTGAGGGTTGCTGGGCCACTGGTGGCAGGCGGTGGCCTGCCGGGGCCGGAGGGGTGGCAGCCGCGGGGACGGTTGCCACCCACGGGCGTGGGGTCAGGTCCGCAGGGCCTGGGGGTCGTTGTAGACGCGCGCGCCGGCGAGTCGGCCGTGTTCGTCGCGGTCGATCCAGACGGTGGAGGCCACGGTGGTGCTGGTGCCGTCGCGGAAGGTGAAGGTGTTGGTGGCCTCGTGGACGAAGTGGTGGTCGGTTCCGTAGAGGTTGAGTTCGTCGTGGACGATGCCGGTGAGCTGCTGCCATCCCTGGGCGAGCGCGGCACGTACGGCGTCGCGGCCCTGGACGGTGAAGGCGCCGTTGTCCAGGACGAGATGGACGTCGGGTGCCATGAGGGCGACGTAGGCGTCGACGTCCAGGGTCTCGATGACCCGCAGGAGTTCGGCGAACCAGTTGAGTGCCTGGTCACTGAGCTGGTTGATGCGAATTTTGTCGAAGTTGGCCATGGGTGGGTCCGTTCTGCTGCGTCGGCGTGGGGCCGGGTCAGTTGAGTTCGATGACGACCTTGCCGAACAGTCCGGCGGAGGTCTGGGCTTCATAGGCGGTCGGGGCGTCGAGGAAGTCGATCCGGCGGTCGATCACCGGGTGGATGTCGTGGGTCTCGACGAAGCTGACGAGGTCGCGGTGCATGGCCTTGCTGCCGACCGCGACACCGCGCAGGCGGGCCTGCTTGCCGAGCAGGGCGTACGCGTCCAGCGGCTCCGCGTTGAGGTCGAACAGCCCGAGGGTGGCGACCTCACCGCCCGGGGCCAGTGCCGCCAGCGCCTGGGGGAGGATCGATACGCCGACGCTGTCGACCACCTTGTCCACGCCGCCGGACAGCGCGAACACCGCCTGGCCCCACTCGGGTTCGGCCAGGCTGTTGACGTAGCCCTCGGCGCCGAGGCGCACCAGGGCCGCGCCCTTGGCGTCCTCGCGCACCGCCGCGTAGACCCGGGCCCCGACGGCGCGGGCCAGCTGCAGAGCGGACAGCGACACGCCGCCGCTGCCGATGACCAGGACCGTGCTGCCCGCGGTGAGCGGATGGTCGCCGAACAGGGCGTTCCAGGCGGTCAGTGCGGCCACAGGCAGGGTGGCGGCCCCGGTGTGGTCGAGGTTCGCGGGCGTCTTCATGACGCGTTCGGCCGGCAGGACGACGTACTCGGCGAGCACGCCGTCCTCGTCCAGGGCGCCCAGGCCCAGACCCATCGCGGCGGGCGGGCGGCCCTCGCTCCAGCCGAGCACGTGGAGGTTGGTGACCCGGTCGCCCACCCGCCACGGGTCGGCCTGCGGGCCGACGGCGTCGATCTCGCCGGCGACGTCCGAGAGCGGGACCAGGTCGCGCCCCGGCAGCCGCCCGAAGGGGCCCTGCAGGACCAGCTGGTCGCGGTAGTTCATCGAGATCGCCCGGACGCGGATCCGGACCTCGCCGGGCCCCGGCACGGGCACGGGCACCTCGTCGAGAACCAGCTTGGCGGCGTCGGTGGCGTCTGCGGGCAGAATCCAGCGTTTCACGAGCTTCCTTCCGAAGTAACTAAAAGCTTGGTTACTAGCAGACACCCGAGCAGGGGAGCTTGTCAACAACTAGTTATTTACTTAAGGTGGAGTCATGCCACGAGACTCCGCAGCCACGCGCAGAAGGATCCTCGACGCCGCCGTGGAGGAGTTCTCCGCGATGGGATTCGCCGGAGCCCGCATCGACCGGATCTCCGAGGTCGCCGGGTCGAACAAACGGATGATCTACGTCTACTTCGCCAACAAGGAGGGGCTGTTCAGCGCCGTGCTCAACCACGTCATCGGCCAGCTGATCGCCGAGGTCCCGGTCACCGAGGACGACCTGCCCGGCTACGCGGGCCGGATGTTCGACCATCTCCTCGCCCACCCCGCAGCGCTGCGGCTGAGCCTGTGGCGCCAGCTGGAGCGCCCCGCCATCGGCCCGGACGCCGCCGGCGTCTACACCGCCAAGGTGCAAGCGATGACCAACCAGCACGGCTCACTGCATCCCAATGGCCTGCCGGCGACCGACCTGCTCGTGCTCGTGCAGGGCATGGCCGCCAGCTGGCTGATCAGCCCGGCCGACCTGCTCGCGGCCGACGGCACCGACCCCGCCTCAGCCGACCGGCTGGCCGTCCACAGAGGAGCCCTGGTCGAAGCCGTCCGCAGAATCAGCACCCCCACCCGCCCCTGAAGCGAGCCGAGGTCCATGGACATCGCCCTGCACCTGCCCAGATTCGACCTGCCCGGCGGCCCCCGCTCACTGCCGTCCGTACTGGCCGCCACCGCCCGGGCCGCCGACCAGACCGGGTTCTCGGCGCTGACGCTGATGGACCACTGGTTCCAGATGGAACAGCCCGAAACCACGGCCCATGACCCGATGCTCGAGGGCTACACCACCCTCGGCTACCTCGCCGCCCAGACCCAGCACCTGTCCCTGGGCCTGCTGGTCACCGGCGTCACCTACCGCCACCCCGGGCTGCTGGCCAAGACCGTCACCACCCTCGACGTCCTCTCCGGCGGCCGCGCACTGCTCGGCATCGGCGCGGCCTGGTACGAACGCGAGCACCACGGCCTGGGCATCCCCTTCCCACCCGTGACCGAACGCTTCGAGCGCCTGGAAGAAACCCTGCAGATCTGCCGGCAGATGTGGAGCCAGGACACCGGCCCCTACACCGGCCACCACTACCAACTCGCCGAAACCATCTGCTCACCGGCCCCCCTCCAACAGCCGGCCCCGCCCATCGTCATCGGCGGCATGGGCGAGAAGAAGACCCTGCGCCTGGTCGCCCGGTACGGCGACGCCTGCAACCTGTTCGCCTTCGACCCCGCCGAGATCGCCCGCAAACTCGACGCCCTCGCCCGCCACTGCGACAACCAGGACCGCAACCCCGCCGAGATCAAGAAGACCATCATCGGCCACTTCGACCCCCTCACCGACCCCGACGCCTTCCTGACCACCATGCAGGCCTACGCCCGACTGGGCATCCAACAAGTCTGGGTCAACCCCACCGGCCCCGACCCCGCCGCCTGGACCGCACGCGTCGGCGAACACATCCTGCCCAAACTGCACGAACTCTGACTCGCCAGCACCCGGACCCGGTCCAGGACACCCCGCGCGGAGGCCAGAAACCGGCGACCTCGGGTCGCCGCAACGCCCATCTCAACTCGATCGCAGAGAGTGATAGCCCTACAGGTCGCTGAACTTCACGCCGACCGGGCTGCAGCTTCTTGCGGGACGGAGACGCCGGCCAGATCCCAGCTACCGTAAATCTGCACGTCAAGACGTCGGGGTGATCCTTTGCGCTGGTCACCTAGAACCGTTGGACGGCGTCGACGTTTCCGACGAATTCGAGAATGGCCTTCGCTAGCTCCTCGGGGGCCTCCATCGCGGCATAGTGGCCTACGCCGTCGAGTGATACCGAGCTCACTTCGGTTGCCGCAGCCTGGGACATGGTGCCGGCCGTGAAGGGGCCTCCGCCCGCACCGACCGCGAGTACGGGCACGGTCAGGCCGTGCGTGCCGGCGAGAGCCTTGATTTCGGGGCCCTCCCGCAGCATCGACCGGTAGAGGCCGATCGCTCCGCGCCAGCCGTCGGGGCGCGCGTAAGTGCGGGCGAACTCCTCGATGTCTTCGTCAGTGATCGCTCCGGGGGTCGCGCTCAAGGCGGGGAATGCGAACTGTCCCAGGAATGCGCGCTCGCGGCCGGCCAGGAGCATCTCGGGGATGCCGGGGGCGGCGAGAACGCCGATGTGCCAGGCGCCGCCGTGGGTGATGTCGGCCAGCACTTCGAGGCCGAACCCCGGCAGGCCCATCTCGATCGCCGTGAAACTGAGGACGTTCCGCGGGTGGATGGTCGACAGGCGGAAGACGGTCGCCCCGCTGATGTCCTGCCCGCTGAGGTGGACCGGGCCGACTTCGAGATGTTCGATGAGAAGGTGCAGGTCCTCGGCCGAGGTCGTGCTGTCGTACTGGCCAGGCCCGTTGTCGGAGTCGCCGAAGCCGCGCAGGTCGACGGCGAAGACTCGGTGGGTCTGCGCGAGGAGCGGGATGATCTTGTGAAAGGTCCACCAGGTCTCGGGGAACCCGTGGACCAGGAGGCCGGCGATCCGCTGGATCCCGCCGCTACGTAGTGGAGGGCTTTGAGGCGGGCGCCGACTTCGCCGGTGTCGACGCTCTCGTCGGCCAGGAGTTCGGGCAGGTGGGCGGTGGAGGCGATGCGGTGCCGCAGCAGCAGGAACAGGATGTGGCCGGTCAGCGGTCGCAGGGTCGAGTGCGTCCCGGTGTCGGTCATCGGGTGGGCTCCCAGGTTCCGTCTGCGTGTTGGGCGAGTTTGACGGTGCCGGGCAGGCCGATCTGGGGTTCCGCGTCCGGTGAGGTGCCGGCCCACAGTAGGGTCACGGTCACCGTAGTGGTTGCGGTCCGGCGGGCGATGGCGGCCTGGACGCGGACGTGGGTGTAGCCGGAGGAGCCGGGGCTGGTGAAGTAGGCGGGCCATCGGGTGCGGTCGGCGCCGGTGACGTCGGCCAGCCAGACCTGTCGACCGAGCTGGGCCAACTGCTGCTCGAGGACGACGGGCAGATTGTTTGGGGTGCTGCGGTCGAGCATGGCTTGGACCGCCGGGTCGCAGGCCGGCCCGTCGGCCGGCGCCAGGGCCCCGGCCTCGGCAGTAGCACCCAGGGCCGCCGGGGCCGAGGCGGCCGCGGTGCGCGAGACGGGGAAGCTGCTGTCCGCAGGTGAGGAGCCAGCCGGTGGCAGACGGGATGACGCGGCTGCGACTACGGCCGGCGGGTCAACTGTCGTGGTCGGGGCGGTTATTGCCGTTGCGCGCGAGGTGGTGGCCGGGTGCGCGGAGGTGTGCAGGAGCCACAGTCCGGTGACGGTCAGGGCAAGGGAGGCGGCCAGCGCGGTGCGGGGTCTCATAGGATCGCCGCCCCGCCGGCGTAGTCGTAGGACCAGACGGGGGCGGATTTCACATTTTCGGATGGCCTTGGCGCCTCGAGCATCATGCCGCCCCCTTCATAGATTGCTACGTGGTAGATGGAGGCGTCGTCGCCGGGGATCAACCCGAAGAAGATCAGGTCGCCGGGACGCAGCGCGGCCAGCCCGGCCGATGCGGGGATGCGGCGGCCGACTGCGGCCTGGTCGGCGGCCAGGCGCGGGAGAGTGACGCCGGCCTGGGCGTAGGCGTAGAGCGTCAGGCCGGAGCAGTCGAATCCGACGACAGTGCGGCCGTCCTGTCCGCCCTGGGAGCAGCAGATCCCGCGGGTGGGTCCGTGGGCGTTGCCGCCGCCCCAGGAGTAGGGGATGCCGCGTTCGGCCAGGGCGGCCGCGATGACGACGGCGGCCCGCCCCGAGGCCGGGACGGTGGCTGTGGTGGTGGGGAGTTGCTGGAACTGGGTGATCGCTGCCTGGACCTGGACGACGTAGGCCTCGGAGTGGTTGTAGGAGTACAGCGCGTCGTGGAGCTGGGTGGCCTGGGTTAGGTCGCGGCCCTTCCCGCACAGGTAGACCGCGGCGGTCAGCGCGGCGTCGAACGCGTTCTGCACGTCGGGGGCGGTGGTGGTGCCGCGGGCGTTGAGGCCCTCGGCGGCCCAGGTGGCGGGCATGAACTGGAACGGGCCCAGGGCATGGGCGTAGCCGGTGCCGTCGTGGAGAGCGGTGGTGTTGCCGCCGGTGCCCGAGCCGTCCAGAGCGGGTCCGATGATCGGCGGGGTGATCTCGCCGTCGGCGGCGATGGAGCGACCGGCGGCCTGGTTCGACTCGACCTGGGCGACGCCAGCCAGGATCTGCCACGTCATGCCCGTGCAGCCGGGCACGAGTTGCGGCGCCCTGGTCGCGGCCTGCTGGTAGGCCTGGGCCAGGACCGGGTTCAGGCCCGCCGTCTCGGCCGCCGTGCTGCTGGTGTCCGCGGTGGCGCTGCCGCCAGCAGCCAGTCCGAGCGGCAGGACCATCAGGAACATGGCGGTGATCCCCATGACGGCCAGCCAGAAGAGCTTCCTCACAGCAGGTCACCTCGCTCACGGGCTTCGCGTTCTCGGGCTTCGCGCCGGGCTCGGTGCAGGGCCTGGGTGAAGTTCTCCCGGCCGGTGCTGCGCAGGGCCTCGGCGCTGCTCTGGCCGTGCGGCGGCTGCACGGGTCCGGGGCCGTGACCGGACCTTGACGAGGACGCCCGCGGCAGAGACGAAGACGATGGTGGAGTGGACGGCGGAGGGGATGACGGCGGGGACGGTGGCCGGGGCGGGAACGGCGGCGGCGGGGGAGTGGTGGGCGGCGCGGTGCTGGGGTTCGGGGTGTGCACGCCGGCAGCCAGTCGCACTCGGTCGTCCGCGCGCAGCACGGCGCGGCCCACGGCGCGCGCGGGAGCGGACAGGTCGCGGGCTCCGGGGACTACTTCGGTGCGCCAGTAGTTGAGGCCTTCGAGTCGGTAGTGCTCGACCTGGCCGCGGGCGTCGCGCCGTACCGCGTCGACCCGGCGGCGGGTGCGGGTCCAGGTGGCGGGCAGGCCCAGGGTCGAGCCCCAGACGGTCCGTCCGGTGGTCAGCAGGGTGCGGCCGCCGCGGGTCTGGATGAGCCGGTTGTGCAGCCTCGACCCGACCGGGAGACTTCCGCCCGCGCCGGGCCGGATGCGGCGGCGTTCGAACTCCGCCGGGCTCAGTTCGCGGCCCAGCCACAGGTGACGGGCACCGCGAGCGGCACCGGTGAGCGGGGCCAGTCCGTGGGCGGCTTCCCGGCGGATGTCGCCCAGGAGCCTGCCGGGGTGCAGCGGGACGCCGGGGATATCGCCCAGGGCGTGGGCGGTGGACAGCAGGTGGGCGCGGCGCAGCAGGTGGGCGTGGGCGGGGGAGCCGCCGACGAACGTGCCCAGGCCCCGCATGGTGCTGGCGCCGTGGCCGCTGGAGGACAGGGCGCCGGCGATGACCTGTCCGGTGCGGGTCGCGTCGTCGCCGGAGCCGGAGCCGCCGATGCGGGCCCACCGCAGCCGGTTCGCGAGCCGGGATCCGGCGGCGCCGGCTCCGGCCATCAGGCGCCGGTGGAAGCCGAGCGCGGCCAGCGCCAGGATGTCGACCATCGCCAGGCGCGGCACCAGCCCGGGACCAGCGCCCTCCAGGAACGCGGTGACGGCGACGCCGAACAGGGGCAGGAACACGGCACTGACGAACATGATCAGCGCGGAGGACACGAAGGAACCGACCCAGCGCCACAGCACGGCCCGGCTGGGTCCGGGCAGGATCGCCCACACCAGGGCCGGGTAGGAGCAGGAGGCCAGGGCGGCGTCGGCGAACTGGACGGCGAACATCGCCAGCACCATCGCCAGCACCATCACCCCGACGACCAGCGCGGCGAACAGCAGCAGCAGGGCCCCGAAGACCCGGTCCCAGGACGGCGTCACCACGTATGCGGCGATCGCCGGGTCGACCTTGCTGAAGCCGTTCGCCAGGTCGGTGTAGGAGCGGACGTTGCCCGTGGCGGAGCCGTTCCCGGCCTCGCACACGTCCCGTCCGGTGCCCACCAGTCCGGAGCAGTTGGGTTTGGAGGGCGCGCCGGCCTTGCAGTAGGCGTCACCGCCCGGGCCCGGCAGCGGGACGCAGCCGCTGGAGGGGTCGGCGTGGGCGTCGGTGTTGAACGGTCCGACCGTCACTGCGGTCGTATAGGCGGGGTAGGCCTTGTCGCCCTTGGGGATTAGCCGCCCGAACTGCAGCAGTTGGTAGGGCTGGACGACGAACGTGGTGGTGAGGGTGTTCTGCACCGGCACGGAGATGTTGTTCGCGGTCACGTCCGTCGGCGAAGGGGCGCCGTGGTTGGTGGTGATGGCGGCGACTTCCAGGCTGGCTTGGTGGGTCTGGTCGAGCAGGCCGCCGCTGCCCAGGATCACATCCGGGCGCAGCAGCGCGCTGGAGGCGACCGCGACGATGGTGAACGTCAGGCACAACTCGCCGAAGCCGCGGCCGGTCTTGCCGCGCAGGATCATGATCGAGCAGACCACCACTGCCCAGGCCAGGAGCATGCCGGGCAGTTGCAGCGGGGCGATGACCTCGGTGCGATAGGCGTCGGACAGCTGCTGGGCGGTGCTGGCCACGGACTGGACCAGCGGGAAGGTGTAGGCCCAGTGGATAAGCCAGCATTCCAGGCCGACGACGACGCGGACCAGGGAGAACAGTCCGGACATCATGTAGGACTGGGCTTCCTGCTGGAAGCTGGTCACCCCGCCCGGGTTGGACACCAGGGCGTAGTGGTCCAGCGGGAAGCCCTCGGCGGAGGAGACGTTGAACGGGCCCAGAAACCCGCCCCCGCTGGCTGCGGTGCCCGGTGCGGCTGCGGAGGCGACCTGCATGCTGGTGACCAGGAACAGCAGCACGGTGACGGTGCCCACTTGCCGCCACCCGGGGCGCGCGGGCCGCCAGCCCGCCAGCCGGCCGACGACCCTCCTGGGGTGCCGGGGACGCCTCATCGCCTGCCCCCCCTGCAACTGCTTGGCGAAGGACGCGGGGGCCAGCGCCGGGGGGTGGCCGGCTGCGCGCAGCGGTGCGGGGCCGGAGGGCGTGGTGTGGATTTTGGCGCGGATCCGGGGCACTGGGGGGATCATCACCCGCATCCGGCCGGTGCGGCCCTGGGAGTCACGCAGCAGGCACTCGCCCTTGCGGTCGTCCTCCTTGCGCGGGGACAGGCCGGTGACCTCGTCCTCCAGCAGGGTGTCGGTACCGTCCAGGCCCAGGAAGACCAGGCCGCGGCGGGCCAGTACGGGGTCGGTGTGCCGCATCACGACCTTGTAGCCCAGCAATCCGCGGGTGGTCTCGCTGCCCAGTTCCTCGGGGTCGTGCGAACCCAACAAGACGCCCGCCTTGTGCTTGCGGCCGTCGTGGACGATCTCATGCACCAGTTGGGCCCCCTCGGTGGAGGCGGTCAGCCAGTAGCACTCGTCCAGGGCGATCAGGCAGAACCTGGAGGGGTCGGTGAACGCCACCTGCCGGGCGACGGCTGCGACCAGGTAGAGGACCGCCCGGCCGATCAGTGCCTCCAGCGGCTGCTGGCGCAGCAGTTCCGGTTTGGCCAGTGCCTGGGTGGAGGGCAGGGTCAGGCCGGCGGTGGTGATGACGACCATGTCGCCGTCCAGGTCCTGCCAGCGCAGCGGCGGCAGCACCGGGTCGAAGACCATCGCACCGAGTCGGTCCTGGGCCACGATCCGCAGCATGTCCGCCAGGGTGGCCGCGTGCTCACCGCGCACCCCGGGAACATCAGAGTCGGCGGCCATCGCGTCCAGCGCGGTGAGGACGGCGTGCATGCTGGGGTCGGGGCCGGCGGCGACTTTCTGCACCACGTGGGACAGCAGTGCCCCGGCCGGGGTCATCGGGCCCACTCCCAGCTGCAGGGTCAGGTAGCTCATCGCCCACCGGGTTCCGTCCCCGGCCGGGAACAGCCGCAGCGGGTCGATGGACACCGCCGCGGCGGCTGCGTCGACGATCTGCGCGCGGCCGTCGGTGGCGGCGGTGGCGAACGCGGCCCACTCGCGCAGCGGGGTTCGGTCCACCACGATCGCCTGGCCGCCGCGGTCCACCACCGCGCTGGACAGGGCCTTCTCGAAGACCGACTTGCCCGATCCCAGCTCGCCGACCACGCCCATGGACGCGGACACATCGCGGTCCGGCGCCCCGGCCAGGTCGATCAGCACCGGGCGCGCGGTGCCGCAGTCAATCGAGAACCCGGCCAGAGCCCCGACCGCATCCCCCAGGTCGATGCTGGTCCCCGCGCCGCGCATGGCCCAGTCCTCGGACAGCTCGACCTGCCGGAACTCCCGCAACCGGGGTGCGGCCGGTGCACCGGGCAGGCCCAGCGCGAACAGCGACTCCTGGCCGCCGATCGGCCGGATCACCTTGTAGTCCCCGCCTTCGAGCGCCCCGGCCAGGGTGCGGGCGCGTTGCTCGCACACCGAGGGGGTGTCCGCCCACACCGTGAGCGCCGTGACCGCCTGCACCTCGACCTCGCTGGCGGTCTGCTCCAGGCGGGTGCTCTCCTCGCCCAGTTCGCCGGCCGCGCTGTACATGGCTTCGGGCAGCCCGGAGGTCTCCGCCCCGTACTGCTCGGCCTGGTCCACCAACTCCCGCTTCTTGCGGCGCACCGAGATCTTCGCCTTCTCAGCCGGGATGATCTGCAGGTCCACCACGTAGTCCACCGGGAACGGCATCGCCTCCACCTGGGCCAGCACGTCGGCCGCCTGGGCGACCACCGCCGCGGGCTGCTGACCGATCGCCAGGTGGGCCTGGTAGGAGCAGCCCTGCTCGCTCTCCACCTCCAGCCACCGCCGCAACACCGGCGAGGTGCCGTCGCGGCGCTTCCACCAGGCCCGCGCCCTGTCCTTGTCGCGTCGGGCTGCGGCGCCGAGCTGGCCGCCCTCGGCCAGCCGCACCTGGCCCAGGCCCTGGTAGGAGGGAGAATGCAGGGTGTCGCCGAGTACTCGGCCGCCGCCGGTGGTGGCAGCCTGGGCCTGGACCAGCAGCGGTTCCTCCAGGCCGCGGTGGATCGCGTGCTGGACCATCCACACGATCTCCGCCGGCTTCGCCGGACGCAGCACCGGTCCGCCGGCCAGCTGTGCGGACAGGTTCTGGGCGCGTCGGCGGTAGGCGTCGACCTCACCGGCGGTCACCCGGCTGGGTGCGAGTCCGAGCAGGTCGCCGACCTCGCTCCAGGCGCTCGCTGCAGCCGCCTGCGCCTCGGCCAGGGCCGAGGGGGCGCGCAGCGGGATCGCCAGCCAGTGGCTGCGCCGGTACATCTCGGCGCCCTCAAGCAGCGACAGCGACGCGTTGGCGACCTCCTCCCACGCCGGGCGCTTGTCCAGATCCACGCCCTCGACCATTCGCGCCACGACCTCGCCCTCGTCGATCTGTGCGCACAGTCCGAACCACCGCGGCGATCCGGACAGCTGACGCACCATCGACGTCAGCCGGCCCACCAGCTCGCGGCGGGTGCGCGCCGGCACGAACCGCGAGGCGACCGGCGTCACCTGGTACACCGCCCACACCGTGCCGTGCACCGTCCACACCAGGTTGTCCACCACATGCCGCATCGGGACCCGCATCGTTCCTCCTCCGCCTCGAACTGGATGTCTCTACTGGTCGGACTGGTCGGCGTGGGCGGCCAGCAGCCGCTGCAGCACCGTCTGCGCGCCGACCACCTGCTCGGACTGCGCGGCCTGTGCAGTGCTGCTGCGCACCGGCGCCGCGACGGTGCGCATAGACTGCGCAACCCGCTGCGCGTCCAGCTCCGCCACCGCGCGCACCTCCAGCGCTTCGCCAGTCGCGGTGTCGGTGACGTGGAAGCCGCCGAGCAGATCCGCCCGGGGCCGGTCGCGGGCGGTGCGTCCCGCAATCCGCCCGGCCCGCGGCTGTGCCAGGGCGAGGGTCACGCCCCACAGGGCGGCGGCCGGGACCCGGCCGCCGATCCGCGCCGAGCGCGCCGCCCACACCGCCAGCCCCAGCAGCAGCACCGGCAGCGGCCCCAGCACCGGGGCCCACCAGCCGTAGGTGCGGATCAGCGCGATCGTTCCCACCCCGGCCACTGCCAACTGCGCCGGGGTGTAGGGGCCCAGCGGCAGCCGCAGCTCGCCGAGCTTGCCCAGCACCCACGGCCACCGCCGGGCTCGTGTGTAGGAGCGTGCGATGACCAGCTGCTCGCCGGCGCTCACCGGCCCGCCTTCGACGGCAGCTGGACCACGTTGTGGCCTCGCAGTGCGCCCAGGCCGTTGGTGGTGGATGCGGACTGGATCTGATTGGTGAACATCGATGCGATGTTGTTGCGGTCCTGGAAGATCGCCAGGACGAGTACGAAGGCGATGAGGGCGCCGATGCCGGCCTTGAGGCTGAAGCGCCGGACCATGGTCACCACGACGATGAGCGCCCCGGCGGCCTCCAGCGCCCCCGGCGCCCAGCCGGTGAACATCGCGATCAGGTTGTTGCCCAGGTTCTGCAGGGCGCCGCCAGCCAGATGGACAGATGCGTGCATGGTGTTCTCCGGAATCACGAGGCAGAAGGTGAGGAACTGGGACTGGTGCCCGAGGGCGCCGTCGACGGCACGGAAGATGGTGCGGCGGTCGGAGCGGACGGCGTGCCGGCGAGTTGCGGGCCCGGTTCCAGCGCGGCGACCTCCCAGCGGCCGGCCCGCGCGCGCATCCGCAGCGCGTACTGCAACGGCCACTGCGTCCCGGCCCGATCCGTTCCGGTGACCTGCACCCACACCTCGGCGAGGGTCCCGTCCGTAGGAACCGCCCCGTCCACGCCTGAGCGGTCCGCACTGACCTGCACCACCTGCACCGCCGTGTACGGGGCCGCCGACAGCGGGGCCAGCTGGGTACCCGGGGAAAGCAGTGGGGAGAGCACACCCGAACCGGTCAGGTAGGCCGACAAGAACGCCGTCGTCGACGCGGCCAGCGCTGAGTCCGAGGCGACCGCGGCCGGATACCCGGTCTGCGGCGCACTGCCCGCCGCCGCGGGCCCGACCTCGGCCGGGGCGGCCGCCACCGTCATCGTCCCCAGCGTGCCGGTGCCCGTGCCGGAGGCGACCTGGACCGGAACCGCGAAGTAGCGCAGCGCCACAGCCGACCCGGAGTCCAGTTCGACGCCCACCACCACCGACCAGTAGCCCGGAGCGATCTGCGCACTGCGCACCGCTGCGCACTGCTGGACCGTCTGCGCACTCTGCGCGTTCTGCGCATGCGTCAGCAGCGCGACGCCAGGGGCCATGCTGCGCACTGCGCGCGCACCCGCGTCATCGGTCGAGGCGTCCGCGCGCAGCCACAGTGAGACGAACATCTGCGCGAACCCCGCGGGGTCCAGCGCGGCCGTGGCGCGTGCGGTGGGTTGCGCTGTTCGCACGGCGGCCCCCGTGGCGGTGTTCGCGGCGCAGGACGCGAACAGGGCCAGGGGGCCGGCGGCGATCGCCGCCCACACGCCGAGCCGGACCATCAGTCCGCGGCGATGGGCCCGCCCGGTTCCGGCGACGGGCGGGGGAGTGGGATCGCGTTCCGTGTCGCGGACGGGCGCCGGAGCGGGGGATCGGGGCATGGGGGCCTTCCAGGGAAGTGGCGGATCTACTGCCCTGACTCAACCCCCGGCCGGTCACCGCCCCGGTCACCGGATTCACCCGGCCACCATCACAAGACGGGAACGGGGCACTGGTGACAGCGCAGTAACCAGGCCTCCGCACCCCGCCCGCCGTGGGCCTGCTGCGGTCCGGAAAACCGCCGCTGACCTGCACTGGGTACAGAACTGGTTACTCAGTCACCAGCCCTGACCGGCACTCACCACCAAGAGGCCCGCTACCGAGGCCGCTCTCTGCGGCTGCGTGACGGAGCCGACCACCGCATCTGCGGCCGTGCCCCGCTTCGGGCCGTCCTTCGTCACTGACGCTGCCCACCGCGTAGAGGGCCTCGGCGGTGGATCGACCGACGGCGATCACCCAGATGACCGTCCGGCTGATGATCCTGGTCCCGGTCGCCACGTACGGTCCCAGAGCCAGATCCCCTGGGCCGCCCGGGATTGGTGGGCCTGGCACAGAGCACCTCGCCGTCAGGACGGACGGCGAAGAGGGACCGGACCCGAGGCCCTCGCGCGCGGCCGATACGGGACGCGGCCAACTACACGCTGAACGAGACGCGCAACCGCGTGACCCATGACTTGGCTGAAGGCATCCCGGGTCACCGGCTTCCTGCCGGACCCGTGCCGAGAGCAGTGCGCGCAGCCACCGTGCGCAACCACACCTGCGCATGCCGCGTCGCAGGGACAACGCGCATGAATGCGCGCGTTCCGTGCGCGCTGCGCATACGCCAACTCATCCAGCGCCGTGCACGCGCGCACTGTCCGGCCTGCTCCGGTTACCCCGGGGCGGAGGGGATCGTTGAGGAGGTGTGACCGATGAGAACCTGAGCGCATGGCGATATTGAGCGGCGCTGCTTTTCACCCAGGGCAGGCGGTTGCACGTCGGGATGTCTTCGGGGGCCGGGTATGGACCGCCGCCCCGTACCGGCTCCTGGCCGACAGCGGCGAGGCGATGGTCCTCGCCCACTGGGTCGGTTTGGAGAGCCTGGCGCCGAGCCCGTGGCTGGAGTGGGCCCGAAACGGCGACGCTTCCGCTCGGGTGCGGGCGGTCGAGGCCCTGGCAGCGGGGGAGTGGGAGCTTGAGACGCGGACGTGGCAGGAGACGTCGTTGGTGACCCAGACGCGGGCGGGCGACTTCTTCAGCGTCGGCCGGTTCTACGACGCCGGTCACCGGCTGAACCGGTTCTACGTGAACTTCCAGCGCCCCTTCCAGCGGACCGAGATCGGCATCGACACCTTCGACCTGCTGGTGGACCTGGTGGTGTCGCCGGACCTGGCGAAGCTGCAGTGGAAGGACGAGGACGAGGACGAGTACGCGCACGGCCGTCGCCTGGGCGTGGTCACTGAGCGGGAGCACCAGCGGGTGCAGGCCGCCCGCGAGTACGTCGTCGGGCTCATCGAGGACTGCAGCGGTCCGTTCGCTGACGCGCCGCAGACCTGGCGGCCCGATCCCGGGTGGACCTGGCCCGCACTGCCGGCCGGCGCGCTCACCGTCCCCGTCCGGGAACACGGCTGACGGCCAGGCAGTGTGCTGCTCCTGGGTGCAGGGGCGTTCGTTGCCGCCGAGCTGGCCACCCCTCGTCGTCGAGGGCAGGCGGTTGCACGCCGGCTCCTGCGAGTTGACCACGCCCCACGGAGGACGGCGCGACCGCAGTGCTTTACGTTGGCTTCCTTAGGGAACTGACTGATCCTTGGAGGAGCCGTGCCGACCCCGCCGTATCGCCTGATCGCCGATGACTTGCGGCGTCGGATTCTCGATGGTGACCTGCCGCCGGGGGCGGTCGTTCCGAGCGAGAACGTCTTGGTGGAGCAGTACGCGGTGGCGGCGGAGACGGCGCGGCGCGCGCTGGCGGTGCTGGCGGCGGAGGGGCTGACGGAGGCGCGGCGCGGTTCCGGCACCCGGGTGCGGGCCTTCCAGCCGATCCTGAGGCAGGCGGGCAAGCGGCTGGCGGCGGCACAGTGGGGCAGCGGGCGCTCCATCTGGGAGGCGGACCTGGACCAGCGGCCCATGGCCGTGGACCGAGTGACGGTGACCGAACGGCCCTGTCCCGACCGCATCGCGGAGGCGCTGAGTCTGGAGGCGGGGGCGGCGGTATGGGTGCGGGACCGGCGCTATCTGGTGGAGGGCGCGCCGGTGATGCTGGCGACCTCCTATCTGCCGGCGGCGATGGTGGCCGGGTCGGCGATCACCCGCGCGGACAGCGGCCCCGGCGGCACCTATGCCCGGCTGGCGGAGCTGGGGTGGCCGCCGGTGGGCTTCCGCGAACAGGTCCGGGTTCGTATGCCGCTGCCAGAGGAGGCGCGGGCCCTGGAGCTGGGGGCAGGGACGCCGGTGGTGCTGATCGTGCGGTTCGCCTTCGCGCAGGACGGTGTCCCGGTGGAGGTCAACGAGATGACGCTGGACGCCTCCCGTTACCTGATGGAGTGGGAGTTCCCGGCGTGACGCCAGGGGTTGGGTTGGCTGCCCCCGAGGCGTTGACTTCCTTAGGGAACTAGCGGGAAAGTTCCTTAAGGAACTTGCGCGCTGGTTGGCGCGCCGCCCTCTTGGAGGCAGCCCGTGACCGCACTCGGCAACCCCATCCCCCTCGGCCCCCGCCCCGAGCCCTCCGCGATGGCGCGGGTGCTGGTGACCGGCGGGGCCGGCTTCATCGGTTCCCACTTCGTCCGCCGCCTGCTGGCCGCCGACGACGTCGACAAGGTCACCGTCCTGGACGCGCTGACCTACGCCGGGAACGTGGAGAACCTGGCCGAAGCGATGCTCTCGCCGAAGCTGGCGTTCGTCCCCGGCAACATCCTGGACGCCCGGCTGGTGGGCGTCCTGGCCCGGGAGCACACCGCCATCGTGCACTTCGCGGCCGAGTCGCACGTGGACCGGTCCTTCTACGAGGCGGGCAACTTCCTGTCCACCAACGTCCTTGGCACCCACACCCTGCTGGCCGCGGCCAGGGACGCCGGCGTGCTGCGCTTCATCCACGTCTCCACCGACGAGGTCTACGGCCCGCTGACCAGCGGGCAGGCCGACGAGGACGCGCCGCTGCGGCCCACCGTCCCCTACGCCGCCTCGAAGGCAGCCAGCGACCTGGTGGCGCTGTCGTTCTTCCAGACCTTCGGCGTGCCGGTGTGCGTCACCCGCTCCTCCAACAACTACGGCCCGCGCCAGCACCCCGAGAAGATCATCCCGCTGTTCATCACCCGCCTGCTGAAGGGTCACCAGGTCACCCTGCACGGCCAGGGCCAGCACCTGCGCAACTGGCTCCATGTGGAGGACAACTGCCAGGGCATCGACCTGGTGCTTCGTGACGGAGTCCCGGGCCAGGTCTACAACATCGGCGGCGGCACCGACTTGACGAGCAGTGAGCTGACCGCCCGCATCCTGACGCTGTTCGGCGCCGACTGGGACCGCGTGCGCTACATCCCCGACCGGTCCAGCAACGACATCCGCTACGCGATGGACTGCTCCAAGATCGCCGCCCTTGGCTACCGGCCGGTCCATGACCTGGATCAGGGGCTCGCACGGACCGCCGACTGGTACCGGCACAACCCGGACCGGTGGGCGCCGCTCCTTCGCGCCCCCGCCGCCGAACACCGTCCCGCCCCGATGTTCCACCCCGTATGAGGGAGACCGCCATGGACACCAAGCGCATCCTGGTCACCGGCGTGGGAGCCAACCCCGGCTTCGACCTGACCCGCAGCCTCCTTCGGCTGGGACACCACGTCATCGCCACCGACGCCAGCCCCCTGGCCCCGGGCCTGCTGATCCCCACCGTCACCGCCAAAGTCACTCCGCGCGCCGACGACCCCGCCTACCCCGCTCACATCACCGCGCTGTGCCGGGAACTGAAGGCGGACGCGGTCGTGGCCGGCATCGAGAACGACCTCCCGCCGCTCCTCGCGATCCGCGAGGACCTCGACCGGGCGGGCGTGCGCCTGTGGCTCCCGGACGAGGACTCCGCACGCACCTGCATCGACAAGGCCGCCTTCGCCCGCGTCCTTGCCGGGCACGGTATCGCCACCGTGCCGACGTTCCTGCCCGACCAGCTCGACCAGGTCCCCGACCGGGGTGAACTGGTCGTCAAGCCGCGCCGCGGCCACGGGGCGCAGAACGTCCACTTCTGCCGCACCCGCGAGCAGGCCCGCGTCCTGGCCGAGCTGATGGCCGAAGCGGTGATCCAGCCCAGGATCCACGGCGCCGAGTTCACGGCGGACTGCCTGGTGGACCGCTTGGGGCAGGCGTCGGTGATCCTGCGCCACCGCGACGTGGTCAAAGCCGGACTCGCAGCCGTCTCCTCCACCTTCCACGACCCGGTCGTCACCGACCTGGTCAGGCACACTCTGGACGCCGTGCGCGCGGCCGGACTGTGCTGCGTGCAGGGCTTCGTCCACGATGACGGCCAGGTCACCATCACCGAGCTCAACGTGCGCATCGCCGGCGGCTTCACTCTGACCGAGGCCGCCGGTGCGGACCTGGTCGGCCAGTGGGTCAACGGGCTGTTCGACCAGCCCGTTGACCACGACAAGCTCACCTACAAGCCGGGGATGTTCCTGACCAAGTACACCGAAACCCTGGCCAGCGGAGATGTCTCCATCCTCCCCGCCACCGCTGAAGGAAGGGTCGCCACGACGTGACCGCCACCTCCCTGCGGCCCGACGCGGGCCGCAACGCCAGCCCCTACCTGTACGGGGCCGAGGCCGAAGCGGTGGCCCAGGTGCTGGCCGGCGGCCAGTACGGCCACACCGAGGTCACCGAAAGCTTCGAGCGCCAGGTCGCTGGCTTCCTGGGCGTTCCGGAAGCCGTCGCGGTCACCTCCGGCACAGCCGCCCTGCACACCGCCCTGGTCGCCGCCGGAGTCGGCGCCGGGCATGAGGTCATCGTCCCCTCCCTCACCTTCTGCGCCAGCGTGCAGGCGGTTCTGGCCGTCGGCGCCGAACCCCGCTTCGTCGAGGTCGACCCCCTCTCGCTGTGCCTGGACCACCAGATCGTGCTGGACGCCCTTACCCCGGCCACCCGGGCGGTTATGCCTGTCCTGTTCGGCGGCCGGGCCGTCGACCTCACCCCCGCCCGGGCCCTGCTGGACGAGCGCGGCATCGCCGTGGTCGAGGACGCCGCGCACGCCTTCGGCTCCCAGGGCGCAGGCGGCCGCGTGGGTACCACCGGTGACCTGACCTGCTTCTCGTTCGGGCCGATCAAGAACCTGACCTGCGGCCAGGGCGGCTTGGTGATCCCCCGCACGCCCCGTGAGGCTGAGGAGATACGGAGGTTCCGCCTGCTCGGGGTGGTTCAGTCCCAGGCCGACCGCGCCACCCTGACCGGCTACCAGGTGGACGGCTACGGGCTGCGCTACCAGATGTCGGCGATCAACGCCGCCATCGGCCTGGCCCAGCTACCCCGCTTCCGCACCACCGCACAGGCCCGCCGCGCGCTGTGGTGTGTCTATCGTGACGCGCTGGCCGACATTGACGCGGTCACCCTGGTCGAGGTCGACGCGGACCGCTCGGTGCCGCACCTGTGCCAGGTCCGCGTACCGGGCCGGGACGAGGTCTTCCACGCGCTGAGGGCCAAGGGCATAGGGGTGGGCGTCCATTACCCGCCCAACCACCTGCAGCCCGCGTTCGCCCGCTGGCACCGGCCGCTGCCGGTCACCGAACAGCTCGGGCGGGAGATCCTCAGCCTGCCCTTCCACCAGCACCTGGACGAGCACGACGTCGACCAGGTTGCCACCGCACTGCGGCAGGCCCTCGCCGCCGGGGGCCGGTCATGACCAGGCTGCTGACGGTGTGTCTGGGCAACTACTGCCGCTCTCCGTTCGCGGCCCTCGCGCTCGCGCGGCGCGGTGGCGAGGCGGTTCAGGTCCGCTCCGCCGGACTGATCGGCAAGTGGCGGGGCCAGCCGGCCCACCCCGCGATGGTCGCCGCCGCACGTCGGCTGGGCCACGACCTGACCGGGCACCGCGCCGAGCAGGTCAGCACGCAGATGCTGGACTGGGCCGACACGGTGCTGGCCATGGACGGGGCCGTACTTGAGACTCTCCGGGCGATCAGCAGTGACCAGCAGGCGGCCAAGCTCCGCCTCTACCTTCCCGACCGCGACGTGCCCGATCCGATGGGCGGGGCCCAGGAGGTGTTCAACGACTGCGTGGTCCTCATCGAGGCCGCGACCGCCCTGCACCTGCCCTAACTGGCGTGCTCGACGGCCGTGGCAAGAAGCAGATCCACCAGCCGGTCAGCCGCATCCGGGCGACCGTGAGCACGCGCCCGCTCGCCGATCCGGGCCCGCAGCGCCGGGTCGGCCAGCAGCGGCGCCACAGCGGCCCGCAGCCGCTCAGCGGTGACCTCCCCCAACAACGCGACGGCCGCCCCGGCCTGGTCGAGGTGGCCGGCGTTGTGGGCCTGCTCATTGCCCGCTGAACTGGCCAGCGGGATCAGCACGGCGGCCTTGCCCAGCGCGGTGATCTCCGCGATCGTGCCCGCCCCGCTGCGCGAGACCACCACGTCCGCCAGCGCAAGCACATCCGCCAGCTCCGGGCCCACGAACTCCGTCAGGTGGTACCGGGACGCCAGCTCCGGCGGCAGCGCCGCCGCACCGGTCCGCAGCTCTTGCAGGGACACCGGCCCGCACTGATGAACCACGTTGGCCTGGGACAGCAGCCAGGGCAGGTTCTGCTGGACCAGGGTGTTGATCTGCACGGACCCCTGCGCGCCGCCGGTGATGTAGACGCACGGCAGCGATGGATCGAAGCCGTGCAGGCCAAGGGCCTGCACCGCCTTGTCCTTGTGCCCGCTCAGCAGTTCCGGCCGCACCGGGTTGCCGGTGACCACCGCTGTTCGGCGGGCGGCCTCCGGCAGCAGCTCGATCGTGGACGGCGAGGAGACAGCGAACCGCGCCGCCACCCGCGCCAGAGCCTTGTTGGCCAGCCCGAGCCGGACCGTCTGCTCGTGCACGACCAAGGGCCGCCCGCACATCTTCGCTGCCAGGCCGATCGGGACAGCGACGTAACCGCCGGTAGCCAGCACCACGTCGGGACGGAAGTCCGAGACGATCGAGCGTGCCTGCGCGGCCCCGAGCGGCACCCGGCCCATGTCGCGGACGTTCGCCGCCGAGACCATCTTCAGCGGGTTGCCGGAACGGCGGATCTTCCCCGTGGCGACCGGCTTGAAGGCGATCCCCTCGGCGGTGGCGACCCGTTCCTCCAGACTGTCGGCGGTACCCACCCACAGCACCTCCAGATCCCGGCCATCGGCGGCCAGCAGGTTCCGCAGGGCCCGCACCGTGGTCAGGGCGGGATAGGTATGCCCACCGGTCCCGCCACCCGAGACGATCAGCCGCAAGGCCCGCTCCCGTGCAGGCCTCGGCTGGCTGACGCTGTCGACACTCATGAACAGGACTCCCGATCAGACGAACCCTCAGCCCGCTTCGGAGCAAGCCGACCGATCCGGACGCTAGCAGGTCCGGTCGCTCCTCTCGGGCCATCGCCGATCCCAGCCCAAGCGGGATACGGCTCCGGCTGTGCCGAACAGCCGCAATAGGGGACCGGCTTGCACGAGTGGGTCCCACTGGATCGCGCCCTACCGGGCGGGATCCAGTGGGACCCTCGAAGGAGCGCGGAGAGAAGGGGACTCAGCATGGGCCTGCAGAGCACCACCCCGCTCACCGTCGACCAACTCCTCAACGCGCTGGCGGCTGTCGGCCGCGGGCACATCGCCGACCCGGACCAACGCCCCGACGGCCCCACCGAGCAGGACATCCCCGAACTGCTCGGAGCTCTGCTCGGCCTGGCCGAGACCGAGGTCGCGACCGTGGTCGACGTGAAGCAGGAGCCGCCCGTGGGCCTGCACGGACTCCAGGAGGGATGGCAGCACACCAGCGCCGACCGGGACGTCCACCGTGCCGTGCTGATCAACCGGCTGAACCGCACGGCTTTCGACGTCCCGGTTCTTCTCGCGGACGTCGACCTTGACGACGACGAAGCCCCCGAGCCGCCCGGCGTCGCCGGCGCTTCGGCGAGCGTGATGGCCGCCGCCAGCCTGGTTGAAGCCCAGGATCACCTAGACAACGGCCGCCGCGACTACGCCCACCTCGCCCTGGATTCCGCCGAAGGCTCCCTCGCCCAAGCCCTGATCACTCTGCACCTGATGCGCATTCAGATCCGCGCGGGCAGATTGAAGGAGTGAGCTGCGCCAGGTCATCCCTCGAACGGGTGACTCTCCGCGCGTCCGCGCGCGACACGGCGGCGTCCTTGGTCGGCGGTGACTTCGCTCAGGCTGGGGCGTCGGTGGCGCGCCGGCCGGCCTCGGTGAGTCGGGCCACCCAGCGGCGGCCCTTGCGGTCCCGTTCCGGATGATCTTCGATGGCGGCTAGGCCAAGCTTCTGCAGGGACTTGATCGTCGCGAGGTGAATGCCGCCGGGCTGCCTGGCAGCGGTAAGTCCATGATCCTCCAGGCGCCGGAGCTCACCCAGCGCTTCCCAACCTCGCTCGGACAGCGCGCTGGTGTCGACGGCGCTCGGCCCGCTCTCCGTGGCCGGCATCAGGCGGCCCGTACCGGCGTGGCGCTCGAACGCGAAATCGGCTGCCACGCCACTGGCCTGACCTCAGTCTCCAGCACCGCGTCAACGCAAATGAGGGCGGTGGCCTCCGCGCCCAGCAGTTGGCGGTGGGTCAGCCCGAGGGCTTGCTGCAGCACCGGTGAGGGGACGGGAACCGTGATGGCGGACTGCCTCCAGAGTTCGAAGACCACCGAACAAGTGCCGCCGGAGTCGGTGGTCGTGCGCACGATCCGGGCCGGGGAGCGCACGGTGCGCGGCGAAGGTATGGACACGCTTCTCAGCCCCGCTTGCGCAGCTCGGCACGGGCGGCACCGGTGTTCAGGCTGCCCTTCGTGGTGGGTGCGTCCATCGGGCGCGTCCCCCTTATCTCTGCACACGATCGGTAGTGATCCGCCATCATCGCGCACCCGCAGCCATCCGAACCAGCAGAATCCCGGTATCTGTGCCGTTCGTGTGCCACGAACGGCAACCTACCCGCTCCGGCTGACACGCTCCGGACTGAGTTCGGGTGACGTGGATGGACTGGCGATGAGACGGTTCTGACGTCCCGTCTCAGGAGCCGGGATACCAGGCGAGGGCGTGTGCTTCGGCGAGGGTGGAGCGGACCTGGTCCCGGTAGCGGGCGGCCTGGGCCGGATCGCTTTCGGTGAGGGCGGCCGCCGCCAGGGCCGCGGCCGAGGTCGACCAGGCCAGCAACCGGACCGCGTTCTGCCGTGCGGTGTCGCCCAGGGCCTCGTCGGGCAGGTCCGCCGCATGCCGGGCCAACAGTATCGACAGCACCCGAAGGTGAGTGCGAGTGGAAGCCGCAGTCGGCATGGTGTGAGGTGCATGACGGCCCACAGCGGGGACTCCCGCCTACTCGACGCGACGTCTACGGACGACCATCTTCACGTATGTGTGCTTGGTACGCGTATGAAAGTCGATGAATTTTTGGAGCCGCTGTCACGCGCGTGCCATCCCGGCGTTGCCGGGCCGCGCCGTGGCCACCGCCACCCGGGTGTCTGGGCCCCGCGAGCAATGCTGCCCAGGGCCCTGGCCGGCCGTCACTTCAGGGGGCTGGTGCCCCGGCTCGGCTTGCGGCGGCGAGCGCCGCGGCCAGGATCACCGGCACGCTGAGGGCAACGGGCAGGCTGGTGGCGGTGGCGGTGGCGATGGCGCCGATGGCGACCGGGCCGCCCAGCAGCCCCAGGTTCCCGATCGTGCTGATGGAGGCGACGGCGCGGGGCCCGTACGATCCGGCGGCGGTGTAGAGCAGCGGGATGACGGGGGCCAGCCCGAGACCGAGAAGCGCCCAGCCGATCAGCGCTGCGGGAGTCGCCGCGGGCGTGTTCGTGGCGGCCAGACCGGCGCCGAGCCCGACGGCGGCCACGATGGCCCCGGTGCGAAGCAGCGTCTGGGGGCCGAGCTTCGCGGTGAGCGTGTCGCCCATCAGACGGCCGGCGGCCATCCCGGCGCTGTAGAGCCAGTACGAGGCGGCAGCGGCTGTAGCGGACGCGCCGAGCGAGCGGACATGGACTGCGGACCAGTCAAGGGCCGTGCCCTCGGCGATGAGCCCTGCGGCGATCATGCCTCCCAGCAGCCACACCACCCACCGGGCACGAACTTGTCCTTGAGCAGCAGTCGATGGCGCCTTCGACGCCGTGAGCGACAGGCTGAGGGGCGCGCTCAGCAGTGCCGCCGCGATGACGGTGGTGCCCACGACCGTGAACACGATCGAGTGCGGGACGGTGGCAGTGGCCGTGGCGACCGCCGCGGCGCAGAGCGCACCGATGCTGTACGACGCGTGGAGCGTGGACATGATCGGCTTCACCATCTGGGTTTGGATGGCGACGCCAGCCGCGTTCAGGGGTACCAGCAGCAGGCCCTGACCTGCGCCGTAGAGCGCCGCGGTTGCGACGAGCGCAGGGAGGGAGCAGATGTGGCCCAGCAGGATCAGGGCGGTGCCCAGTGCGAGTGCCGCGCCCACCAGGAGTCGGCCCGTGCCCTGGGGGCGCTCAGCGAGGCGTCCGCTGAGCGGCAGCATGGCGATCATCCCCGCGGAGGCGGCGACCAGCGCGACGGACAGCGCGCCGGGAGTGAGGTGGGCGGCCTCCTTCACTGCAGGCATGCGCGTCGCCCACGTCGCCATGATCACGCCCTGGCCGGCGAAGAAGCCCGTCAGCAGCCACCGCGCTCGCCGCACATTGGCCGGAGGCTGCAGCACCGCGCCGAGCGAGGTCTCCTCAACGGTGTCGCTCACCCCTCCCCCCGGGTCGGGCCGAGCGGCGACTTCTCCACGCGCTCGCCGGGTTCGATCAGCTGCCCCATCCGGCCGCGTTCGGTGCACTCCGACGCCGGGCGACCGCAGATACAGACCTGCGGGACCGGAAGTGCTGCCTGCGCCAGGACCATGACGTGCCAGTCAAGAGTCTGCTGGTCATACGCCGCTCCTTCCCGGCGCTCCACGGACTCCAGGTACACCAGGGCCTCGGCCAGGGCGTATTCGAGTCGCTGACGGCGCGTCCCGACGGCCAGGTTCCAGTCCTCGGCCAGGGACTCGGTGATGCCGTCCTGGGTGAGTAGGAGAGTGACGAGCAGTCCCCGTTCGACGTCGTCCGGGGCGAGTGTTCGGAGCTCCTCGACGATGTCGCGGACCAGGTGCTCCCGGTCGGTCTCGCTGTTGCTGGTCATGCGTGCAGTCCCTTCAAGTGGGTCTTCGGGAAAACCGGGCGTTCAACCGCGTGCCAGTTCGGCGCAGTCGGGGCAGCGGTAGGGCCCAAGCGCGGTGTGGGGATCCTGGTAGCGCCAGCCGTCATCGCAGTCGCCGCACCGTACGGCCAGGCGCTGCCTGGCGGTACTCGATCGCCGTGGCGGGGCTCCTTGTCCCTCGAAGGTCAGGGCGTCCTCGAATCTGGACCAGGTGGGTTTGACCCGTCCCATCCACTGCGCGCGGGAGGCGAGGAAGTCGGTGTCGGTCTCGCCGGCGGCAAGGAGCTCGGCGGCCTGGTGCTGGATCGAGGCCTGGCGGCGGGGCATCAGGGTTCCGCCGCCGGAGCGCATTCCGTCCGCCCAGGCCTGCGCGATCCGTACCGCGGCCTGCTCGGCCTCGTCCAGGGGCTGGGCGTAGCCGTTCTCTCTCTCGCCTCTTGCCGGGGCCGCCGCGGGCCTGCGCCCGACAGAGAGAGAAGAACTTCTTGGAGAGACTTCTTTGGGGGGATCGTCTTCGCAGGTCAGCGGCTTGTGGCCGCCGGAAATCCGGCTGGGCTGACCGGAATTCCGGCTGGGGGCGCCGGATTTCCGGCTATCGAAGCGACCTGCGGTTTCTCTCCTGCGGTCCAGGTCGGCTCGATGGCCGGAATTCCGGCCATCGAGGCGCTCGCCGGGTTCCTGGGGGCCGCGTCGGGTGGGCGGTGCGGGCGGGTCCTCGCGCCAGTTGGGGTGGTAGGCGTCCAACTTGTCCCAGGCGTTGCGCCAGCCGTCGTAGGCGTTCGGAGGCAGGTCGTGGACCTGGTACCGGCGCCGTGTGGTCTGGATGCCGCTGGAGCCGCTGGAGGTGACGAGTCGTCCGTCGGGGTTGGTCACCAGGCCGAGCCGGGCCAGGACCTGCAGTGCGTCCTTGACGGTCGACAAGCCCGTCGGTTTGCCGTTGATGCCGGGAAGCAGCCAGCACAGCTGATCCAGGCTCATCCTGCGCAGCGCCCCGGGGCGCTTCTCGGTGACCATGGAGCGCAGCAGGCAGTACAGCAGGTAGGCGGTTCGGGTCATCTGCGGGTGCAGCATGATCCAGTCGCGGACCTGGGTGTGGGACCAGAAGTCGCCGATCGTCCCGGTGAACACCAGGGTGTCGGTCGCGCCGGTGCTTTCGGGTCTGCGGGCCGGTGGAGCGGGTCGGCGGACAGCTGGGGGATGGGGCACTGGTGGTTCTCCCGCTGGGTGGTGAGGTTCGCGCGGCGGCGCGGGGCTGTCGAAGGACGGCTTGCGGGGCACGTGGTTCTGCCGCGGCGTGCGTGTCCCGGGCGGTCCCCGGAGTCGGTGCGGACGCGGGGGGGGGGGGGGGCGGGCCCCCCCCCCCCCCCCCCCCCGGGGGGGGGGCCCCCCCCCCCCCCGGGGGGGGGGGGGGCCCCCCCCCGCGACCAGCCATGCACAGCCCGCAGCCGAAAACCGGTCAGCGGAAGACCCCGGT
>NZ_JBGCAQ010000042.1:0-26202 GCF_041261405.1 Streptacidiphilus sp. EB103A
CGAGGACCTGACCGACGCCCAGTTCGCGACCATGTGGAACGCCCTGATCGACGCCGGCACCATCGGTATGGTCCTGCTGGTCGCGTGGATCGCCAGGGAACGCCTGCGGGACCTGCTCGCCCGCACCCGCACCCGCCCCGGCCAGGAGCGCATCGGACACCTGCGCTGGAAGTTCCTGACCTGGTGCGCCGACAGCGACATCCACGAAGTACGCCAACTGGCCACCACCGTCGACCGCTGGTGGCCCGAGATCGCCGCGTTCATCGCCACCGGCCACAGCAACGCCAAGAGCGAGGGCATCAACCGCATGATCAAGCTCACCGCCCGAGCCGCCCACGGCTTCCGCAACCCCACCAACCAACGCCTACGCACACGCTGCGTCACCACCCGCCGAGCCCGCGGACACCCCCGCACCACTCAACTTTGAAGACCCGCCATCCCGTGCGCCGTCGTCCCGCACCTCGGTGCTGGCTTGCCGCTGAGACGACGGCGCACGGGATGGCAGTTGGGAGGGTTGTGGTGTGCGGAGCGATGGGGGCGAGGGTTAGCCAGGCCTGCGATCGGAACTGACGGCGGTTCTGCGAAAACCGGAGTGGAGCCGCGCATGCGTGGATACCTCCCGCGTGCATGCGAACAAGGGTGCCGCCACGGATCCGACTCCTGTCGACGGCAGCAAACACCACCTGATCAGCGACGGCCATGTCATCCGTCTCAAGGCCATCACCACCACATCAACGACATGATCCAGACACTCGATCTGGTTGACGGCCCACCAGTCGGCGACCGGGTCGGCCACCCGCACAAGCGCTCCGACGCCGTACTCGGAGATAAAAGCACGGCATTTTACAAGATCGCCTTGTGAGCTCTTGGTCAACTTGCCACTATTAGTCCATTTAGTACCAATTTTCATGATGCGAGCAAAGTACTTCGCAACTCCTGACAACGTGTGGCCATCGCCGCTACGCTTATTCTATGGCTCGTGTCTGGTCACCAAACCTCCGGTTACAGTTGGTAGAAGCTCTGGCTGAGATGTCCGGCGCCGACAGTGAGAGCTTCTTTGACGCCCATCGCCTCGGAGACGCATACCGACGACCCGGCCAGCGCAGCAGTAAGAAGTCGAGGATCAATTCGGCGCTTCAGTTTGCCGAGTCTCAGGGGAATCCAGAAGATCTACTAGAGGCCGCTGCAGGGTTCTGTGGATTCAGCCCGAGGAACGAGGTTGGGAATTCTAGTACCGAATTACTTATTGAGGAAAGAAACTATCATCTGCAAGGGGTAGGCAAGGTGCCGCTCAATCGATCCATATTTATCAGTCATGCCTCGAAAGATCAAGAACTTGCCGGAGAGATCAAGAATTTTCTGGTCCTCGCTGGCCTACCAAATGAAATGATCTTCTTCTCTTCCCATAAGTCGACGGGAATCCCAGCTGGAAAGAATGTCCTGGAACATCTCCAGACCACACTGGCAGGTTCTGCTCTCGTTATAGAGGTGATTACAAAGAACTTTCTTACGAGGCCTTACTGCCTTATGGAGCTGGGTGGCGCATGGGCTCTCGGAAAGGAAACATACCCGCTGGTTATTCCTCCCCTCAGCGTCGAGGAAGTGGTGCAGGCCATTGGAAATGTACAGATGGGTATTCTCGGGTCAGATGATGAGATTGATGCTGTATTCGAAGAGATTCACGAGCAGCTGACTGTACATGCAGCTGTCTCGCTTCCCATTCGGCCGTGGAACGAGGCACTTCGCGGATTCAAGCGGGCGCTTGACCGGATTCGGGCAGCCGACGAGAAGCAGTCGGCCGCAAGTCGGACGGTTCCTAGCAGACAAGGATCATCATCGACGCGCGTAATTTCAGCGCCAGTATATGATCCGCATCCCGCAGAACTGGAAGCGAGTGCAAGCGAGCTGCGAGCGGCGCTCAAGAAGCTCAACGTTGCCACCCGGAAGGCTGTCATGCACACGGTAACCTGGCGCCAGCCTGTGTCCATGGACTGGGACGATGCAAGGGAGGCGATAGAGAGAAAGGAATTGGATGTCGAAGACGAAGGGGCTGGGCTTACGCCAAACGTCGGCCATCCTATAGTGCGAAAGGCCATCGAGAAGGCTGAGGCTTGGAAAAGCATCATCGAAGATGCGGATCCTGAGTATCGGGAAAAATTCGAAGAAGAGAACGAAATCCCCCTAGATGCACAGAGTGTAGAGACCTGGGCAGCATTCAATCTGGTTTGATTTGGACCGGTTTGCATCAGATCCCTGTGCCAGGGGCAGTAATTCTACTTCGAGAGGGATGCCTGGGTGTTGAAGAGCAAGCGCTGGTGGCGCCTTATGCTAGCTAGCTCTGCCGTCATCTTTGGTGTATTCTCTGGTATTATTCAGCTTTACTTGGCCTTATGGCCAAAGGGTCATATATCGGGTCTTCCGTTACTGGCATCGATGCTATTGCTCTCCATGATTTGGGGCATCGGGAGAGCTAAACCCCATAGGCTCGTACTGCGCAATTTTCGCAGGCCGGACGTGACTGTCGAGATCAAAGTCGGCGATCTATTCGATGAGCCATCGCATCTCGTCATTGGATTCAACGACGTATTCGACACCGATTATAGTGACAATGTAGTCATTTCTCATTCAAGTATCCAAGGACAATTCCAGGATCGAATCTATTATGGAGATATTGACCGCTTGAATTCGCATCTTCGATCCGCGCTAGCATTGTTTGATGTCGAGGCCACGGAGAGGCGATCGGAAAAGCGAAGAGGAAATCTTGATCGCTATCCTATTGGGACCATTGCCGTACTGGGTGATGCCGATAGGAGGTACTTCTGTGTTGCATACTCCAAGATGCAGAATAACCTGACGGTGCGTTCGAATATTGACCGTCTATGGTCAAGTCTAGGTCGAATTTGGGAAGCTGTTTATGTACATGGCCAGCGGGCATCAGTTGCCATTCCGATAATTGGATCTGAAATGGCTAGAGTAAATCACCTCGATCGCGAAGTGATCTTGCGGATGATTCTTTTGTCATTTATGGCTCGATCTCGCCAGGATCTTATCTGCAAGAAATTGACGATCGTAATTCACCCCAATGATGCTCATCAGGTGAATATGCTTGAGATTGAAGCCTTTCTGCGTGCGCTATAATATTTCGAATAAGGGCGGCAATTCATTTGAGAGATATCTCCAGCCGTTCATTCCGCTCATCCCCAGTCGAACGCCCCAAATGCGGTTGCCTCCGGCGGGGCGCTCCGGCTCCGGGAGCGGCCGGCCTGCTGGAGCGAGCCTGCCGGCTGTGGCTGGGCAAGGACGCTGCCCTCCCGTCTGCCGCCTACCCAGGCACAGCCAAGCAGCCTTGGCCCGTGGCGCATAGGTCGTTCGTCCAGTAGGGCGCTCCACCTACGCGCCACACCTATGCGCCACGGGCCAAGGCTGCTTGTGCGTGTGGGTAGACGGGACGGCAGCGGTGGCACGTCGTGGTTCCTGCGGAGCGGAACCGATCACCGTCAGCGGGGGCAAAGCAGCAGCTCAAGGGCCCGAATCCTGCAAAGGATCACGCGCAAATCCGGTTGGCCCCAGCAGGTTTGGGCATACTCCCTTTAGATGAAGTACCTGCCGAGCCAGACGTCGTAGACCCGGGCGGGATGCGCGACCTCGGGATGCAGGTCCGCCGACGGAGCCCGCTCATCGCTCCCCCGCATCCAGGTCCTTTCCTCCGCCACGAAGCCCCTCCTGCCGCCGCACCCATCCACCCCGGGCGTCGGCCGACCCTACCGCACCCGGCATCCAGTCAGTGATCAGGCTCTTACGCTCGCACGTGAGCTTTGGGACACTGATGGGGTGACAGTCTTCATCGGGCTCTTAAGTGCGGTGTTCGGCGGAGCCATCGGTGCCATCGCCACATACTTCACCACCAGGTCAAACATGCAGCTCAACTTGGAGCACGAGTACGACCGGATGTTACGTGACAAGCGGCTGAGAGGGCATCAGGCTCTCTTCCACCTGACGCGTCAAATTCCGCGCCACTGGCTGCTGGCCCCGGTGCCGAAGCGGTCGGAGTTGCTGACGATCCGCAACTCGTTTCACGACTGGTACTACCACGACGAGGCCCATGGGATGTTCCTCTCGAAGGACTCCAAGAAGGCGTACCTCGATCTGCAAAATGCGCTCGACGACGCGCTCTTCGTCAAGTCGGCGGACGGCCATACCAAGACGGGGGACAAAGCCGACACCCCGCTCATCGATGACGAGCTTCACAGGCTCCTGCGGTTGTCCAGCGAGTTGCGCCACTGGCTGGTAGCCGACGTCGGTACGTCGAACCCGCCACGGACACGCTCCACGCATCCCGATCTCACAGTGAATACCACGCCGACGTCGGTCAGCGTATCAACTGCTCCGCAGGCACGGAGCGCAACAAGCTGATCAGCTCATCAGCGATGCCCGGCGCCGCGACGACGACCGCGTGCACGCCGCTCGCGAGCTCGATCTCCTCGGCACTACCGCCCGCTGCGGAGACCAGCGCAGTCCCTGCCGCGTAGTCCCAGCGACGGAGGCCCACGCCGACGTAGGCGTCGAGCGTCCCCGTGGCGACCGCGAGTTGATCACAACACGCGGAGGCAATGCGCCGGAAGTCGCGGATGTGCGGGAAGAGGTGCTCCAGCAAGAGCACCGATACGAACCGCTTGGCGGGATCGTGCGAGAACCCGATGGCCACGACCGCTTCAGCGAGGGAGCTGGTGGCGGTGCAGGCAAGGGGAAGTGTCCCGGTCTGTCCGTTCTCCCCGGTAGCGGCCCAGGCGCGGTCCACCGGCCGATAAATGACCGCCGTAAGCGGGATGTCGTCTCGGTAGGCTGCGATGCTGATCGCGTAATCGGCACGGCCCAGGACGAAGTTCCCGGTACCGTCCACGGGGTCGATGATCCACTGCACCCCGGTGGTGCCCGTATGGTTCCCGGACTCCTCCGCGAGGATCGCATCATCCGGACGGTGGCGACGAATCTCGGCGATGGCCGCCGCTTCGGCCGCCCGATCCGCCGTGGTCACCAGGTCGTGCGCCCCGAACTTCGTAGCGATCTCGACTGCGCCACCGGCCACGGCATCCCGGATAGCACGCGCCGCCCGGCTGGCCGCCCGCACGGCCACCGCCGTCATCGCCGACTGACCGACACCGTCCTCCCGTAGATCCGCGAGCCCGAGCAACCTGTGGGTACCGCCGCTCCGGCGGAGGACTTCGGCGACGTCTTCGGGACACAGGGGAAGCGCAGCCAAGTTCTCGTCCGTCGCCACAACCTGCTGAAGATCCCAGGCTTCACTCGTCGGATCGGCAGTTTCAGCCTGACCACCGAGGCGGTGCTTCACACGGACCACATAGGTCGGCACGGCCCCGGCACCCGCAAACCCGATGTGAATGAGACTGGCCACCTGGCCCTCGATGCCGAACCTCGTCCGGAGCCCGGTCAGCAGCTCTGTCTCCGCATTCAGCGAGGACGAGTACTGGAAAGTAGGCAGCGTGAAGGTGCTGGGACCGCTCGGATGCCCTCGCTCAAGAAGCAGCAAGTTGTCATCGAGTGTCACGAGCAACGCTCGCAGGCTGCTGTAGCTCGTCAAGGTCTCCGTCCTCGCCGCAGGCTGAATCTCTGGTGGCCCCATCGTAGGGTGCCTTTGACGAAAACGACTCAGCCTCCACCCGCCATCGGAATCACGGGGACGCAGAACCGCTGCTCCGGGAATCCCAGATGCGTAGGACGGCTCCCAGAAGTCCCCGGGTGGTGAGGCATACCGCGAGGCTCGCGATGAGCTGAGGCACGAACCACGACCACGCGTCACTGAAGTGTCGTAGGGCGGCACCCGAGCCGAACATCATGAACATGCTGATGCTGTTCAGCCAGGATTCACGGCGATTGCTCACGCGCAAGTTGTACCGGACCGCAGTCGGGTGATCAAGGTCGCCAGCCTCACCGCGGGCCCCTCCTGCTGCCGTACCGCACCCGGCCGACGCCCGGGCCGGAGCCCGGAGTTGGCAGGCGGTCAGTCGAGCGTGGTGTCGCGGGCTGCCTTCTCCCAGGCCGTCACCTCGGCGCGGACCGCGTCGAGGTGGCCGAGGACGGCGTCGACGCCGTCGTTGCCGAGCGGGAGGTGCAGCGGGGTGTGCTCGGCGGCGAGGGCGGCCAGGATCACGGCGGCCGCCTTGGCCGGGTCGCCGGGCTGGGTGCGGTCTCCCGCCTGCGCCATGGCGCGGGTCCGGCCGACGGTGTCGGCGTAGTCGTCGATCTCCGCGCTGACGCTCCGGTTGGCCATCAGATCGGTGCGGAACGCGCCCGGCTCCACCACTAGCACTTTGATGCCCAGCGGGGCGACCTCGTCCAGCAGCGCCTCGGACAGCCCCTCCAGGGCGAACTTGGTGGCGCTGTAGGCGGAGAATCCGGCGAAGGACATCTGCCCGCCCATGCTGCTGAGCTGCACGATCGCTCCCGAGCGACGGCGGCGCATGGACGGGAGCACCGCCCGTACCAGGGCCGCCGGGCCGAACAGGTGCACCTCGAACAGCGAGCGCAGCTCGGCGTCGGTGGTCTCCTCCGCCGCCCCGACATGGGTCCGGCCGGCATTGTTGACCAGGACGTCGATCCGGCCGTGACGCGCGGTCACATCCGCGACCACGGCGTCGATGGCGGCGAGGTCGGTGACATCCAGCCGCACCGCCTCGACCTGGTCGGGGTGGGCTGCCACCAGCTCGGCGAGCGTCTCGGGGCGCCGGGCCGTGGCGACCACGACATCGCCCTCCGCCACCGCGGCCTCGGCGAGGGCCCGGCCGAAGCCGCTGTTGGCGCCGGTGATCAGCCATACCTTGCTCATAGCGACTCCTTCTGTCCACGTTTTGTTGGGTCGCAGCCTGCTGGGTCCAGCCTGCTCGGCCTGGTCTCGCACGTCCAAGACCATCCGTGATAACCATGCGCTATGGACGTCCACACCCGGGATCTTCGCTACTTCGCCGCCGTGGCACAGGAGTTGCACTTCACCCGCGCGGCCGAGCTGCTGTTCGTCTCGCAGCCGGCGCTGAGCAAGCAGATCCGCATGCTGGAGCGGAGCCTGGGCGCGCCGCTGTTCGAGCGGAACCGTCGCGAGGTTCGGCTGACCGCCGTCGGCGTGGCGCTGCTGCCGCACGCCAGGCTGTTGCTGGAGCAGTGGACGGCGGCGGAGCAGACGGTGGCTGAGGCCACGGCGGCCCTGCACAGCCGGCTGGTGGTCGGGATGAGCACGGGCCCGGGGCGGGGCGGGATGCTTCCGGCGATCCGCTCCCGCTTCACCGCGGAGTACCCGGACGCACAGCTGGTGCTCCGTCAGGTCGACTGGACGGATGCCAGTGCCGGCCTGGTCGACGGCTCCACCGACATCGCGTTCCTGTGGCTGCCGCAGCCGGAGGCGGAACGGCTGCGCTGGCTGGTGGTCGCCGAGGAGCCACGGCTGGTGGCGTTGCCCGAGACGCACCGCCTGGCGGCATGTGACGCCGTCGACTTCGTCGAGCTGCTCGACGAGCCGTTCCTGGCGCTGCCCGACAGCGCCGGCGTGCTGCGGGACTACTGGCTGGCCGTGGACGAGCGCGGCGGCCGGGACCCGCTGGTCGGCGCGGAGATCAGCGGCATCGACGAGACCTACGAGGCGCTGGTGGGCGGGCAGGGCGTCTGCCTGCTGGGCGCCGGGAACGCCCCGCTGCTGACCCGGGGCGGGGTGGTCACCCGCCCGGTCCGCGGGCTGTCGCCGTCCCGCTTCGCCCTGGCCTGGCGCGCCGACGACACCCGCCCGCTGGTGCACGCCTTCGCCCGCGCCGCCCAGGCGGCGGGCTACCGAACGCCCGCCGCCTGAAGAACCCCGACGAGCGTCAGGACTGCCGACGCTGGGTCAGCGAGGAGCTGCGCACCACGAGTTCCGGCTGCAGCACCACCCGCTGGTGCCGGTGCTTGCCGGCCTCGTCGTCGGTCTCCTCCAGCAGCAGTTCGGCGGCCATCGCGCCCATGGTGAGGGCCGGCTGCCGGACCGAGGTGAGCGGGACCGCCGCTGCGGCGGCGAACTCGATGTCGTCGTAGCCGACGATGGCCAGCTCCCCCGGCACGCTGACGCCGGCCGCGTAGAGGGCCTGCAGCACGCCCAGGGCCAGCAGGTCGTTGGCGCAGAACACGGCGGTGGGCCGACTGGTGAGCCCGAGCAGCCTGGCGCCCGCGTCCCGTCCGGCCGCGACGTTCAGGCCCTCGGTCGGCAGGTCCTGCAGGACGTCGGCGGACAGGCCGGCCTCCGCCAGCGCGGCCAGCGCGCCCGTTCGGCGGTCCTTGATCTGCTGCAGATGGCCGGGGCCGCTGACATAGGCGATGGAGCGGTGCCCCTCGGCCAGCAGATGCCGGACCGCGAGGGTTCCGCCGGCCACGTCGTCCACCGAGACCGAGCACTCGGACGACCCAGCCGCCACCCGGTCCACCAGCACGAAGGGGATGCGGTGGCGGCGGAAGGAGTCCAGGTTGCGTCCGGTGGCGTCGGCGGGCGTCAGCAGCACGCCGCGGACCCGCTGCTCGGCGAAGAGGGAGAGGTACTCGGCCTCCTCGGCGGCGCTCTGGCCGCTGTTGCACACCATCACCCCGAGCCCGGCCGCGCGCGCGGCCCTCTCGGCGCCGCGCGCCACGTCCACGAAGAAGGGGTTGCCCATGTCCAGGACCAGCAGCGCCATGATCCGGCTCTGACCCGCCCGCAGCTGCCGGGCGGACTCGCTGCGGACATAGCCGAGGCGTTCGATCACGGCCTGCACCCGGAACCGGGTCTCCTCGGAGACCATGTCCGGCCGGTTGATCACGTTGGACACCGTGCCCACCGAGACCCCGGCCTGCCGGGCCACGTCCTTGATACCCACCATCTGTGCCACGCGCCCGTCCTGCCGCCTCACGCCGACACCGGAGGGATTGGGACCTCCGGTGACTGCTCATCGTATGGGGTCACGCCCGCGTCCGAGCGCCGAGCCGTGCCCCAGGCCAGGTGGAACACCTCGGCCAGCGCACGCATGGCCTCGTCCGGCGCCGCCCCGTCCGCCGCTCCGTCCGGCGAACCCCGGAGACCGCCGCTGGGTGGAGCGGCGGTCCCCGGGCCGTGGGCGGCTTCGGTCAGAAGTTGAACTGGTCGATGTTGGCCGCATTGAACACGGTCGGCTCGCCGAGTACCACCACGCCCTGCGCGCCGACGGTGAAGGTACCCAGGTCACCGGCCTTGAAGGTCTGCCCGGTGGCGCCGGAGATCTGTCCCGAGGCCAGCGCGGTGGCGGCGTAGGCGGCCAGGCTGCCCAGCTTGGCCGGGTCCCACAGCTCGAAGCCCTGGACGGTGCCGTTCTTGACGTAGGCGCGCATGTCGTTGGGGGTGCCCAGGCCGGTCAGCATGACCTTGCCCTTGTACTTCGACCCGGCCAGGTACTGGGCCGCGGCCTTGATGCCGACCGTGGTCGGGGAGATGATCCCCTTCAGGTTCGGGTACTGCTGCAGCAGGCCCTGGGTCTGCTGGAACGAGGTCTGCGCGTCGTCGTTGCCGTAGGCGACCTTGACCAGCTTCATCTTGGCGAACTGGGGCTTCTTCAGCTCGTCCTCCATGAAGCCGATCCAGGTGTTCTGGTTGGTCGCGGTCTGCGCGGCCGACAGGATCGCGATGTCGCCGGTGTAGTTCAGCTGCTTGCCGAGCAGGTCGACCTCGCTGCGCCCCAGCGCCTCGGAGCTGGCCTGGGAGACGAACAGCTGCCGGCAGGCGGCGTCGGTGTCCGAGTCGTAGGTGACGACCTTGATGCCGTTGCTCATGGCCTGCTTGAGCGCGGTGCACAGGGCGCCGGGGTCCTGGGCCGAGACCGCAATCGCGGACACCTTCTGCTGGGTGAGCGTGTTGACGTAGGAGACCTGGCCCGCGGTGTCGGTGCCGCTGCTGGTGCCGACCTCCTTGTAGCTCTCGCCGAGCGCGGTCAGCGCGGTCTTGCCGCCGTTGTCGGAGATGGTGAAGTAGGGGTTGTTCACCTGCTTGGGCAGGAAAGCGACGGTCAGCCCGGTCTTGGTGGCCGCGTTGGGGTCGGCGGAAGAAGCCGCGGCGGCGGCCGGGGCGGAGGAGGCCGCCTTGTCGGTCGAACTCTTGGTGGTGCCACCGCAGGCGCTGAGCCCCAGGGCGACAGTGGCGGTGACGGCCAGGGCGACGCCGAGACGGCCGGCGGGGGCGATTCTCTGGGTCATGGCGGTGTTCCTCTCGCTGCTGTGGCAGCAGATGGGCAGGCTGAAGCCTGGGGGTGGGGTCGAGCTGCTCGGGTGGGAGGGCGGAGGGTGAGGACGGTGGGGGTGAGGACGGCGGGGATCTAGGTACGGCCGGCCGGTGCCGCCGCCGCTGGGACAGGCGGCGGGGCGGTGCTGAGGGTCCGCCGGCGGGCTCGGGCGACGGACAGCTGGCGGGCGACCCGGGGGCCGAGGACGGAGACCACCAGCAGCACGCCGGTGACCACGATCTGGGACTGGGCCGAGACATTGACCAGGCTCATCACGTTCTGCAGCGCCCCCAGCAGGAACACCCCGGCCACGGCGCCGCCGAGGGTCCCCCGGCCGCCGTCGAAGTCGATCCCGCCGAGCAGGACCGCGGCGACCACGGACAGTTCCAGTCCGGTGGCGTTGTCGTAGCGGGCGCTGGCGTAGTGCAGTGCCCAGAACACGCCGGTCAGCGCGGAGACGAAGCCGGTGGCGACGAACATGGACAGCTTCAGCCGCTTGACCCGGACCCCGCTGAAGCGGGCCGCCTCCTCGGAGGCGCCCACCGCGAAGAGCGAGCGTCCGACCGGGGTGGCGTGCAGCACGACGGCCGCGAGTAGCAGCAGCACCGCCCAGGGGATCGCGGCGTAGGGGATGAAGGTCCCGGCGATCCGCCCGGAGCCGAAGTCCAGGTACTGCTGCGGGAAGTCGGTGACCGAGTTGGCCCCCAGCACGATCTGGGCGATGCCCCGGTAGGCGGCCAGGGTACCGATGGTGACCGCCAGTGAGGGCAGCCCGAGCCGGGTCACCAGCAGGCCGTTGACCAGCCCGCAGACGATGCCCAGCAGCAGGCAGATCGGGATGATCGTCTCGATCGGGTAGCCGTCGTTCCAAAGCGCGCCCATGACCGCACCGGACAGGCCGGCGGTCGAACCGACCGAGAGGTCGATCTCCCCGCCGACCACCAGCAGCGTCATCGGCAGCGCGATCATCGCGATCGGCAGGGTGTTGCCGATCAGGAAGGACAGGTTGAGGGCGTTCCCGAAGTTGTCCACGAAGGAGAAGGAGCACACCAGCAGGACCAGGAGCAGGGCCCCGACGACGGTGTCCCAGCGGATCACGTCACCCAGCCGAGCGGTGCGCAGTCGGGCGGTCAACGCTGCGGTGGTGTCAGCCATGGCGGGCGCTCCTTGTCTCCGCTGCCCTCTTGCGCAGGATGCCGGCGACCCTGAGGGCCAGGATCCGGTCCACGGCGATGGCGACGAGCAGCAGGATTCCGTCGATGGCCTGGACCCAGACCGAGCTGACGCCGATCGAGGGCAGGACGCTGTTGATGGAGGTCAGCAGCAGCGCGCCGAGGGCGACCCCGTAGACGCTGCCGGATCCCCCGGTGAAGGCGACGCCGCCGACCACCACCGCGCTGACGACGGTGAGCTCGTAGCCGCTCCCGGTGCCGGAGTCGACGTTGCCGAAGCGGGCCAGGTACAGCGCGCCGGCGAGTCCGGCCAGGGCGCCGCAGGCGATGTAGGCCGCCAGGATGCGCCTGCGGACCGGCACCCCGGCGAGTCCGGCCGCCTCGGGGCTGGAGCCCAGGGCGTAGAACTCGCGGCCGCTGCGGTAGTTGCGGAGGAAGTAGGCGACGGCGACCAGGACCACGGCGGCCAGCACGGCCAGGTAGGGAAGGGCGGAGAGCCCGTCGTGGCCGAAGGTGACGAAGCCGGAGGGCAGGACCCCGGCGGTGATCTCTCGGGAGCCGATCCAGATCGAGTCGACGCCGCGGATGATGTAGAGCGTGCCCAGGGTGACCACCAGGGCCGGGACCTGACCGATGCTCACCAGCAGGCCGTTGAGGACGCCGAAGGCCGCGCCCAGGGCGACCGCCAGCAGCACCGCCAGCAGCGGGTTGCCGCCGCCCTCCAGGAAGTCCCCGGCGGCGAAAGCACTGATGCCCAGGACCGAGCCGACCGACAGGTCGACGTTGCGGGTGATCACCACCATCGCCTCGCCGACCGCGACCAGCACCAGGATGGTCGCGTTCAGCAGCAGGTCCTTGATCCCCTGCTTGGACAGGAAGGCGCTGTTGTCGATCTGGGTGGCGGCCAGCATCAGCACCAGCACCGCGAGGATGGCGAGTTCGCGCATCTTCAGCACCCGGTCCAGCAGCCCGCTGCCGGCCGGGGCCGCGACGCGGACGGGTTCCATGGTGGTCGTCATGCCGCCCTCCCGGTGACCCCGGTGGCGGCGGCCACCACGGACTGCTCGGTGGCCTCGGCCCTGGGGATCTCGGCCGCTATCCGCCCCTCGTGCATGACCAGCACCCGGTCGGCCATGCCGAGGATCTCCGGCAGGTCCGAGGAGATCATCAGCACCGCGACGCCCTGGCCGGCGAGTTCCGAGAGCAGCCGGTGCACCTCGGCCTTGGTGCCGACGTCGATGCCGCGGGTGGGCTCGTCCACGATCAGCACGGTCGGGGAGGTGGCCAGCCACTTGGCCAGCACCACCTTCTGCTGGTTGCCGCCGGACAGGGTGCCCACGACGTCCGCCAGCCGGGCGTACTTGACCTGGAGCCGCACCGCCCAGTCGACGGCGCGGCTGCGCTCGCTGCCCCGGTTCATCACTCCGGCGCGGGAGTTGGCCCGCAGTCCGGTGAGGCCGATATTGCGTTCGATGGACATGCCCATCACCAGTCCCTGGGCCCTGCGGTCCTCGGGGACCAGGGCCAGTCCGGCGGCCATGGCCAGGCTGGGGGCGCCGGGCTTCAGCGGCTTTCCGGCCACATCGACCTCGCCGCCGTCCCAGCGGTCCACACCGAACACGGCCCGGGCCACCTCGCTGCGTCCGGCCCCGACCAGTCCGGCCAGGCCGACGATCTCGCCGCTGCGGACCTCGAAGGAGACGTCGGTGAAGACGCCCTCCCGGGTCAACCTGCGGACGCTGAGGGCGACCGCGCCGACCTCGGCGGGGGTCTTCGGGTAGAGCTCGTCCAGGTCGCGGCCGACCATCCGGCGGATCAGGTCGTCCTCGCTGAGCCCGTCGACCGGCTCGCTGGCGATCCAGGCGCCGTCCCGCAGGGTGGTGACCCGCTGGCACAGGGCGAAGACCTCCTCCAGCCGGTGCGAGATGAAAAGGATCGCAGCGCCCTCCTCGCGCAGCGAGCGCACCACGCCGAACAGCCGGGCCACCTCACTGCCGGTCAGGGCGGCCGTCGGCTCGTCCATGATCAGCACGCGGGCGTCGAAGGAGAGCGCCTTCGCGATCTCCACCAGCTGCTGGTCGGCGATCGACAGACCCCGGGCCGGCTGGTCCGGGTCCAGGTCCACGCCCAGCCGGCGGAACAGGTCGGCAGTGGCGCTGCGGACCGAGCGGTGGTCCACCCGGCCGAAGGAGCGCCGCGGCTGACGGCCCATGAAGATGTTCTCGGCCACCGACAGGTCGGGGAAGAGCGTCGGCTCCTGGTAGATGACGGCGACACCCGCGTCCCTGGCGTCGGCGGGACCGTGGAAGACGACGGGCTCGCCGTCCAGCAGCACGGTGCCCTCGTCCGGCCGGTGCACTCCGGCCATGGCCTTGATCAGGGTGGACTTGCCGGCGCCGTTCTCACCCGCCAGGGCGTGCGCCTCTCCCGCGAACAGCTGCAGGGAGACACCGCGGAGGGCTCGTACGGCGCCGAAGGACTTGCTCACCCCCTCGAGCGCGAGGACCGGAACGGCGTCCGGGTCGGGGTGGGTCATGGGAGTCTCCTGGCTCTCGGGGCGACTGCGGCCCAGGCTGTGAAATGTTTCAAAGGAGTTGCCGTGAAGTTAGCTTCGGGCTGTTGGCGCGTCAAGAGATGCTCGAAGCCCCGGTTTCGCGACCCACCTGCCCAAAGCGGCTCACCCGAATCGGGAAACCGGCTCCGACCTGCGCAGATGTAGGCAGATACGGTCGCTTTCAGCGTTTGACACGATTCAATAACACCGGCTTCTCCCGCCGACCGCCCCTTGCCGGCACGGGGACGCGCACTGCCGCCGCTGGGATCCCGGCCCGCTTCGACACGCCCGCTGAATTGAAACGTTGAAAGCCATCACCGCCCCCAGTAGGAGGCCGGGGCGGTGGTGGCAGAAGAGCGGCGCAGCGGGGTTTCAGCCGACCAGCACGACCTCCAGGGTGCGCGGGCCGTGCACGCCCTCGACACGGTCCAGTTCGATGTCACTGGTGGCCGAGGGGCCGGAGATCCAGGTCTGCGGCCGGGTCGGATCCAACCGGGGCAGGGCGTGCGGAACAGAGGCGACGACCTGGTCGGCCGCCCGGACGACGCACAGATGGTGGTCGGGGACCAGCGTCAGGGCACGCCGGCCCTGGCCGGGACCGGCGTCCAGCACGATGGTGCCGGTCTCGGCGACGGCCAGCGCACAGCCGGTCAGCACACTGTCGACGGCGTCGAGTCGGCCGGGGACGAGTGGCGGATCGTCGTACAGCGGCTCGACCTCGGAGCCGCTCAGCCAGTGCTCGGGGACGCCGGCGGGCACCACCACCGTCCGCGAGCCGCGCTCGGCCAGGATGCGGCCGATGACGGCCGGCAGCTCGGCCTCGGTGCAACGGTGGACCAGGGCGCGGTAATCGGCGAGGTTCTCGGCCAGCAGGTCGAGGAGTTGTGCGGGGTCGTCGGGGCTGTGGCTGTGTCGGTAGTCGCGCAGCACCGGATCGGGCTCGGGGGCGTCCTGCACGGCGGCGCGGATGCGAGCCAGGATGTGCTCGCGGGCAGCGGTCGGAGATGCGGTCATCGGCGGTTCTTCTCCCACCAGTCGCGGAACGGGGCTGCCGGCAGTTCGGGCAGGTCGCGGCTGTCGGTCCAGGCCTTGGCCGCGGCGATGGGCAGCCGCTTGGGGTGCAGTTTCCGGGTCTTGGACGCCAGACGTTCGACCGCCCCGAGCGCGGCGGGGTGGTCCAGCAGCCAGGTGCCGGCCCGGACCACGGCCCGCTCGGCCCGGTGCCCCGGGCCGCCCTGGTCGACCACCTGCTCGCGCAGGTGGACCAGGACCTCGGGGATGTCGATGGCGACCGGGCAGACCTCGTAGCAGGCCCCGCACAGGGTGGAGGCGAAGGGCAGCGAGGCGTCGATAGCGCTGGCGGTGCCGCGCAGTTGCGGCGTGAGGATGGCGCCGATCGGTCCCGGGTACACGCTGCCGTAGGCATGGCCGCCGGCCCGCTCGTAGACCGGGCAGACGTTCAGGCAGGCCGAGCACCGGATGCAGCGCAGCGCCTGCCGGCCGACCTCGTCGGCCAGGGCGTCGGTACGGCCGTTGTCCAGCAGCACCAGATGGAAGTCCCGGGGGCCGTCGCCGTCGCTGGTGCCGGTCCAGAGGGAGGTGTAGGGGTTCATCCGCTCGGCGGTGGAGGAGCGGGGCAGCAGTTGCAGGAACACCTCCAGGTCGCGCCAGCTGGGGACCACCTTCTCGATGCCGACCACCGAGATCAGCGTCTCGGGCAGGGTCAGGCACATCCGTCCGTTGCCCTCGGACTCGACCACGACCAGGGTGCCGGTCTCGGCGACCATGAAGTTGGCCCCGGAGATGCCCACCTTGGCGCGCAGGAACTTCTCGCGCAGATGCAGCCTGGCTGCCTCGGCCAGCTCGGCCGGGCTGTCACCCAGTCCCTCCGGGGCCGGACGGCCCCACTCCCCCATCTTCTCGGTGAAGATGTCGCGGACCTCGCCGCGGTTGCGGTGGATCGCCGGGACCAGGATGTGCGAGGGCCGGTCCTCGCCGAGCTGGACGATCAGCTCGGCCAGGTCGGTCTCGTAGGCGGTGATGCCCTCGGCCGCCAGCGCCTCGTTGAGCTCGATCTCCTGGGTGGCCATCGACTTGACCTTGACCACCTCGCTCTCTCCGGTGGCCTTGACCAGATCGGCGACGATGCGGTTGGCCTCCGCCGCGTCGGCGGCCCAGTGCACGGTGCCGCCTGCGGCGGTGACCTGCTGTTCCAGCTGGACCAGGTAGGTGTCCAGGTGACGCAGTGTCTGGTCCTTGATCCGCTTGCCGGCCTGGCGCAGCTGCGCCCAGTCGTCGAGCTCGGCCACCGCCCTGGCGCGCTTGTCGCGGATGGTGTGGGTGGCGTGGGTCAGATTGGCCCGCAGCCGGGTGTCCTTGGTGGAGGCCTTCGCCGCCTGCCGGAAGGAGGGCATCCCCAGGTAGGTGTCGCTCATGCGGTGCTCCTCGCCCTGGGTGCGCCCCAGCCGGCGCCGGTCGGGTCGGCCCGGGTGCAGGCCAGGATCTCGGCCAGGTGCACGGTGCGCATCGGCGCGTCGGCGCGGCGCAGCGTCCCGTCGATGTGCAGCAGGCAGGAGTTGTCCGCCCCGCACAGCACCTCGGCGCCGGTGGACAGCGCGTTGCGGACCTTGTCGGCGCCCATCGCGGCGGAGACGTCGGGGTTCTTGATGGCGAAGGTGCCGCCGAAGCCGCAGCACTCCTCCGCCCCGGGCAGCTCGACCAGCTGCAGTCCCTCGACGGCCTCCAGCAGTCGGCGCGGCCGGTCCCCCAGGCCCAGCATCCGCAGCCCGTGGCAGGACGGGTGGTACGTAACCCGGTGCGGGTAGTAGGCGCCGACCTCGGTCACGCCGAGGACGTCCACCAGGAACTCGGTCAGCTCCAGCACCCGCGGCACCAGCGACTCGGCAGCCCGGGCCAGGCCGTCGCCGCGCCCCTCGGCCCGCACCCTGGCGCCGATCCGGGGGTAGTTGTCGCGCACCATGGCGGTGCAGGACCCCGAGGGGGTGACCACATGGTCGTAGCCCGCGAAGGCGTCGGCCATCCGACGCACCAGCGGCTCGGTGGCCCGCCGGTAGCCGGTGTTGTACTGGGGCTGGCCGCAGCAGGTCTGCGCGTCCGGGAAGTCGACCTCGACGCCCAGGCGTTCCAGCAGTGCCACCACGGCCTGTCCGGTGCGCGGATGGATCGCGTCGTTGACGCAGGTCGGGAAGAGAGCGACACGCATCGCGGCTCCTTGGGTCGCTGGGGATATCAAGTCGCACCGATGCGGGTGGCGGCCGCGGCCCAGGCGGACCGGTTGCCGCGCGGGGTGTAGCGGCGCAGCGGCTGGGTGTCGGCGACCAGGCGGCGCATCCCGGCCAGGTCGTGGACCAGCCCATGGGCGCGCGCCTGGACCAGGACGTTTCCCAGCGCGGTGGCCTCGGTGGGGCCCGCCACCACCGGCAGGTCGGCGGCGTCGGCGGTGAATTGGCACAGCAGGCTGTTCCGGCTGCCGCCGCCGACCAGGTGGACCGCCTCGATCTCCCGTCCGGCCAGTTCGGCAGCCTGGTGCAGGGTACGGCCGTGGGCCATGGCCAGGCCCTCCAGGATGGTGCGCACCAGCGATCCCTGACTGGCCGGTGGCCGCTGCCCGGTGCGCTCGCAGTAGCCGGCGATCCGGGCGGGCATGTCGCCGGGGGCCAGGAACTCCGGGGCGTCCGGGTCGATGACGGCGGCGAACGGCTCCGCGGCGGCGGCCTGGACCAGCAGCGGCTGCAGCTCGTGCGGCTTTCCCTGGGCCTGCCAGGTGCGCTGGGTCTCGCTGAGCAGCCACAGGCCCATGATGTTGCGCAGATAGCGGACGGTGTCGTCGATGCCGAGTTCATTGGTGAAGTTCGCGGTCCGCGAGGCCTCGCTGAGTACTGGGGCGTCGAGTTCCAGTCCGGCCAGCGACCAGGTGCCGCAGGAGATGTAGCCGAAGTCCGGCCGTTCGGCGGGGACCGCGACGACGGCTGACGCGGTGTCGTGGGAGGCCACCGCGGTGACCGGGGTGCCCTGCGGCAGCCCGGTGGCGGCGGCCGGCTGCGCCAGCAGCGTCCCGCAGCTGTCGCCGGGGCGGCGCAGCGGCGCGAGAAGTCCGCCGCCGACGCCCACGGCCTCGGCCAGCTCGGGCGACCAGGCTCCGGCGCGGGCGTCGAACAGGCCGGTCGTGGAGGCGTTGGTGGCCTCCGCGCCGATCCGTCCGGTCAGCCAGTAGGTCAGCAGGTCCGGGATCAGCAGCAGGTGACGGGCTGCCAGGAACTGCGGCGTGCCGGCTTCGGCGGCCAGCTGGTAGAGCGTGTTGAAGGGCAGGTGCTGCAGCCCGTTGGCACGGTAGAGCCCGGCCGCGCCGATCCTGGCGCGGACCGCCTCGGCGACGCTGTCCGTGCGCTGGTCGCGGTAGTGGTACGGGTTGCCCAGCAGCCTCCCCTCACCGTCGAGCAGACCGTAGTCCACCGCCCAGCTGTCCACCCCGATCGAGGCGATCGGCGCTGACCTGGCGGCTTCGCGGAGCCCGTCCAGGACCCCCTGGTACAGCGCGAGGATGTCCCAGTGCAGGCCGTGCGGGAGCCGAACCGGCGTGTTGGCGAAGCGGTGCGCCTCCGTCAGGTCGAGCCTGCCGTTGCCGACGCGGCCAAGGACCACCCGGCCGCTGGTGGCGCCGAGGTCGGCCGCCGCGAACACGGCCGGGGACGGGGAGGACGAGGAAGTGAGGTTCACACGGGCAACCTGGAGAGAGGAGAGTGCGGGCCGGAGCAGGTGGGGTCAGCGGAGGAACGCTGCGGCGACGCCGGCGTCGACCGGGATGTGCAGTCCGGTGGTGTGGGTGAGGTCGCCGCCGGTCAGGGCGAAGACCGCGGCGGCGACGTGTTCGGGCAGGACCTCGCGCTTGAGGATGGTGCGCTGGGCATAGAACTCGCCCAGCTTCTCCTCCTCGATGCCGTAGGTGGCGGCGCGTTGGGCGCCCCATCCGGTGGCGAAGATCCCGGAGCCGCGCACCACTCCGTCGGGGTTGACGCCGTTGACGCGGATGCCGTGCTCGCCCAGTTCGGCGGCCAGCAGCCGGACCTGGTGGGCCTGGTCGGCCTTGGTGGCGGAGTAGGCGATGTTGTTGGGTCCGGCGAAGACCGCGTTCTTGGAGGCGATGTAGACGATGTCGCCGCCCAATCTCTGTTCGACCATGGTGCGGGCGGCCTCCCGGGAGACCAGGAAGGAACCGCGGGCCATGATGTCGTGCTGCAGGTCCCAGTCGTGGGCGGTGGTCTCCAGCAGCGGCTTGGAGATGGAGATACCGGCGTTGTTGACCACCAGGTCCACCCCGCCGAAGGCCAGTACGGCGGCCTTGAACGCGGCGGTGATCTGCTGCTCGTCGGTGACATCGACGCTGACGGCCATGGCGACGTCGGGGCCACCCAGCTCCTCGGCGACCGCTACCGCGTTGTCGGTGTTGAGGTCGGCCACCACGACGCAGGCGCCTTCGGCGGCCAGGCGGTGGGCGATGGCCTTGCCGATGCCGGAGCCTGCTCCGGTGACCAGGGCCACCCGGGTGGCCAGGGGCTTGGGCTTGGGCATGCGGGCGAGTTTGGCTTCTTCCAGGGCCCAGTACTCGATGCGGAACTTCTCGGCCTCCTCGATGGGTGCGTAGGTGGAGACGGCTTCGGCGCCGCGCATCACGTTGATGGCGTTGAGGTAGAACTCGCCGGCCACCCGGGCGGTCTGCTTGTCCTTGCCGTAGCAGAACATGCCCACCCCGGGGACCAGGACGATCGCCGGGTCGGCGCCGCGGATCGCCGGAGAGTCGGCGGTGGCGTGGCGCTGGTAGTAGGCCTGGTAGTCGGCGCGGTAGGCGGCGTGGAGTTCGGCCAGCCGGGACTTGACGTCCGCCAGGGGCGCGGTCGCGGGCAGGTCCAGGACCAGGGGGCGGACCTTGGTGCGCAGGAAGTGGTCCGGGCAGGAGGTGCCCAGCGCGGCCAGCCGCGGGTGTTCGGCGCGGGCGAGGAAGTCCAGGACCGGGGCGCTGTCGGTGAAGTGGCCCAGCTGCGGACGGTCGGTGGAGGCCAGGCCGCGGATCAGCGGGGCGAGTGCGGCGGCGCGCTCGCGGCGCTCGGCCTCGGGCAGTGCCTGGTAGCCGTCGAGGACCGGTCCGAAGGGCTGGGGGCGGCCGCGCTCGGCGAGGAAGGTCTCGGCGGTGCGGATGATGTGCAGCGAGTTGGCTTCGGCCTGGTCGCTGGTGTCGCCCCAGGCGGTGATGCCGTGGCCGCCCAGGACGCAGCCGACGGCCTGCGGGTTGGCGGCCTTGACAGCGGCGATGTCCAGGCCGAGCTGGAAGCCGGGACGGCGCCAGGGCACCCACACCACACGGTCGCCGAAGCAGTCGGCGGTGAGCTTCTCGCCGTCGGCCGCGCAGGCCAGCGCGATGCCGGAGTCGGGGTGCAGGTGGTCGATGTGGGCGGCGTCGACCAGGCCGTGCATCGCGGTGTCGATGGAGGGGGCCGCCCCACCCTTGCCGTGCAGGCAGTAGTCGAACGCGGCGACCATCTCGTCCTCGCGCTCCGGCCCGGGGTAGACGGCGGTCAGCGCGCGCAGCCGGTCCAGCCGCAGCGCCGCCAGCCCCGACTCGGTCAGCGTGCCCAGGTCGCCGCCGGAGCCCTTGACCCACAAAAGCTCGACCTGGGTGCCGGTGGCCGGGTCGATAGCGGTGCCCTTGGCGGAGGTGTTGCCGCCGGCGTAGTTGGTGTTGCGCGCATCGGCGCCCAGACGGTTCGAACGGGCCAGCAGGGCGGCGATGTCGGGGTGGGGGGTGGTAGCCATGGCGAACGAGTCCTTCGGTGGTCCCGGGAGTGACAACGAAAATGCAGGGGCGGGGTTAGGCTCCCCAGCCGGCCTGGGTGCCGCCGACGCGTTCGGCGACGATGCGCTGCTGCCACCCCGAGGCGCGGTAGGCGGCCAGCGGGTCCGGGTTCAGCCCCTGCTCCGCGCGGACCTCGGCCAGCAGCGGGCGGACGTCGGTGTTGTAGGCGTCCATCAGCACCGCGTTGGCCCCCAGCACATCGCCCGCCTGCTGGGCTGCGCCCAGCGCGTCCAGGTCCACCAGCAGCGCCTTGGCGGTGGCCTCCTGGACGTTCATCACCGAGCGGATCACCGCCGGGATCTTGCCCTCGATGTTGTGGCACTGGTCGAGCATGAACGCGACCTGCTTGCCCGGTGCGAAGCCGTCGTTCTTCGCCACCTCGTGCAGGATCCGGAACAGCTGGAACGGGTCCGCCGAACCGACCATCAGATCGTCGTCGGCGTAGAAGCGGGAGTTGAAGTCGAACGCGCCCAGCCGCCCCTCGCGCAGCAGGAACGCGACGATGAACTCGATGTTGGTGCCCGGAGCGTGGTGCCCGGTGTCCACCACCACCTTCGCCTTGGGGCCCAGCTTCAGGCAGTGCGCGTAGGAGGTGCCCCAGTCCGGGACGTCGGTGGTGTAGAAGGCCGGCTCGAACAGCTTGTACTCCAGGATCATCCGCTGCTCATCGCCCAGCCGCGCGTACACCTCGGCCAGCGCCTCGGCCAGCCGGTCCTGACGGGCAGTGATGTCGTCCTGGCCCGGGTAGTTGGTGCCGTCCGCGAACCACAGCTTCAGATCGCGCGAACCAGTGGCGTCCATGATGTCCACACACTCCAGCAGGTGCTCCACCGCCTTGCGGCGCACCTTCGCGTCCGGATGGCAGACGCTGCCGATCCGGAAGTCGTCGTCCTGGAAGGTGTTGGAGTTCACCGCCCCCAGCGTCAGGCCCCGCTCCCCGGCGAACGCCGCCAGCACGGCGTAGTCCTCCACCCGGTCCCACGGGATGTGCAGCGAGACGCGCGGCGCCACCCCGGTGGCGGCGTGCACCTGGGCGGCGTCCTCCAGCTTCTCGAACGGGTCGCGGGGCACCCCCTCCTGCGCGAACACCTTGAAGCGCGTACCCGAGTTCCCGTAACCCCACGACGGGGTCTCGATCTCCTGGGCCTTCAGCGCCGCCTTGACTGCGGACAGATCGGTCATGGGGTTCCCTGTCGTCCTCTAATGAATCGTTTCACACAGGGGCAATCTAGCCCGGCCCGATCTGCCCGTCAAGAGAGGTTCACCGCTCGGTCAGCCGAGGACAGAGCGCTGTCGGCAGGCCTCCAGAAAACGATTCAAGCCCTGATCGAGGGCCTGGCCTCAGCCGGGGTGGTTGCCGGTCATATGGGCGAAGACGACGACATTGCCCAGGTACCGCTGATGCTTCTGGTCGAAGCCCGCGCCGCAGGTGATCAGGCGCAGTTCGGGGCGGGCCGCCGCGGCGTAGACCCTGCGGTCGGGGAAGTCCGTGGCCGGGTAGGCCTCGACGGCGTCGACGGTGAAGACCGCGTCGAGGTGGTCGGCGCGGCCCACCTCGATCACGTCCCCCCGCTTGAGCGCCCCGAGGCCGTAGAAGACGGCGGGGCCCTGGTGGGTGTCGACATGGCCGGCGAGGATCGCGGTGCCGATGCTGCCGGGCGCGGTGCCCGCGCGGTACCAGCCGGCCAGGTTGCGGTCGGTCTCCGGGGGCGCGGCCAGTTGCCCGTTCGATTCCAGTGAGAGGCCGGTGAGCGGCGCGTCGACGCCGATGGCCGGGATCCGCACCCGGGTCGGGGCGGCCGGGGCCAGTACGGCCAGCGGCGCGAGGCCTGCGGCGGTGGGGGCGGCCGGCGGCGCGAGCGTGGCCTTGTCGGCGGCGGCGAAGCCCTGGTCCGGGGTGGGCTGCGGCGGCGGAGCCGGCGCCATCAGCCCGTGGGCGATCAGCACCGCTCCTACCAGCAGCGCGAACGAGGCCGGGGTTCCGGTCAGGATCCGACGCAGTCGCGCGGAGCGCCGGGGGGACCTGGACGTCGCTGGCTTCACTGGGCTTCCGCTCCTTCCGGGGCCGTCGGGGCGGACCTTGGGGAAGCCGGGCGCCCGGCGGTGTCTGCCGCAGGGTGCCCGGCGGATGCCGGCGTGCACCGGCGGGTCGACCGGGGAGGTTGCCGGTCAGGCCCGGGTGTCGCTCCGGCGGCGGCGCAGCGCCACCGCGCCCAGGCCCACAGCGGCGATCAGACCGGCGCCGGCGGCCAGGTCGGCGGTGTTGACGCCCTGGCTGGTGGAGCCGGTACCGGTGCGCACGGTGCCCGAGGGGACCCTGGCGTCCGGGCAGACCCGGGCCGCGAAGGAGGCCGCGCTGTTGGAGGCGCTCAGCAGTGCGGTGACGTTGTCCTGCTGGGACTTGTCGGGGTGGCCGCCGGCCTGGATGATCTTCTTGTAGTCCGCCACTGCGGCGTTGTACGCGGCCTCGGCCCTGCCTGCGGCTGCGACGGCCTTGGCGCAGGCCTTGGTGGTGGCCTGCGGCGTCGCGGCGTGGGCCGCCGGGCCCAGCAGGGCCAGGCTCGTGCCGAGAACAGCCGCGCCGAGGACCGCGTGGATCGAACGCATGGTTTCTCCCTACCTCCAGCGACCCGGAACGGGGTGCTGCTGCACCGCCACCGATCCCGGCTCACAGCCCCCAGCCAATCGCCGACCGCGGCATCGTGCCTGTTCTGCGGGCTCCGGCTGCGCCGCCGCAATCCCTCGGATCCGTCGGCTCGGGACGGTAAACGCCCAGGCCAGGGGGATGACGTGACGTCAGTTGGCAGGCCGTCAGGTTCGCGGCCGAACGGGTGAGCGAGTCGGCGGCCATTTCTGTGAACTCCCCGGGTATGCTCCCAGCCATGTCCAGGTCGGCGATTGTTGGGCGAATGTTGCCTTTGTGCTAACTGTGCGACAACTGGTTTCGAACTACTCTCATGCTCAGTTCTTGCCTGGCTGACAAGTTGTTCAAGTAGCCGTCTACTAACTTGTAGACAGCGCACTCATAGCCCCGGTTCGCGCAGGGGCGCCCGATGCGGCTTTGAGTGCCGAGCACTTGGGCACCGCCTGTGCATACATGTCCCTTTTGTCCCAGAAAGGCCCGCTGCACCTCATGGCCCCCCGCCTCTCCGTGGTCGTCCCGATCTACAACGTCGAGCTGTACCTGGAGGAGTGCCTGGCGTCCCTCGCAGCACAGACCTTCGACGACTTCGAGGTCGTCATGGTCGACGACGGTTCCACGGACTCCAGCGCCGAGATCGCCGAGGCCTTCGCGCGACGCGACGCCCGCTTCCGCCTGGTCCAGCAGGAGAACAAGGGCCTGGGCCCGGCCCGCAACACCGGCACCGCGGCGGTCGACCCGGAGGCGGAGTTCCTGACCTTTGTGGACAGCGACGACATCGTCCCGCCCAAGGCATACCAGCTGATGATCGAGACGCTGGACCAGACCGGCTCCGACTTCGTCGCCGGCAATGTGCTGCGCTTCCGGGCCGTGGGAACCAACCCCTCCTGGGTGCACCGCGCGCCGTTCGGTTCGACCCGGCTGAAGACCCACATCAGCAAGCACTCTTCGCTGGTCACCGACCGCACCGCGTGGAACAAGGTCTACCGGCGCAGCTTCTGGGACGAGCACGCCATGCAGTACCCCGGCATCCTCTACGAGGACGCCCCGGTCAGCGTGCCGCTGCACTACCTCGCCAAGTCGGTGGACGTGCTGGCCGAGCCGGTCTACCTGTGGCGGATGCGCGAGGTCGGCTCCAAGTCGATCACCCAGAACAGCACCGACCCCAAGGGCCTGATCGACCGGATAACCTCGATCAGCATGGTCCGCGAGTTCCTCAAGACGCGCTCCGGCCCCGAGTTCCGCACCTATCTGCACTCCTACGACCACAACGTCCTGGTCGAGGAACTGCAGATGTTCTTCCGTTCGCTGCCGAAAGCGGACGAGGTCTACCGCACCGCCTTCCTCGACCACGTCGGCCGGGTGGTCGACGACATCGAGCCCGCGCTGCTCGACGACCTGGCCGAGGGTCTGCGGATCAAGTACTGGCTGACCGCCAAGCGCCGGATGGCCGATCTGCTGGCCGTACTCGCGTTCGAGGAGGAGTACCCGCGGGCCATCCCGACCCGCGGCACGCTGCGTCCCAAGGCGGACTACCCCGTCCTCAGGGACAGCCCGCCGCTGGACGAGGCGGTGGCGACCCTGGTCGCCGCCGTCGGCCTGCACGCCACCGTGGACGAGATCACCTGGCAGGACGGCTCGCTCAGGCTGGAGGGCCACGCCTTCCAGAAGAACCTCGGCGCCGAGCACCGCTACGACTCCGTCCGCGCGCTGATCCTCCGTCGGAAGAAGAGCCGTCGCACGCTGGTGCTGCCCACCCGGGTAGTACGGCGTCCGGACGTGACCGCCGACAACGGCAATCTGCCGTTCCACCACGCCGACTGGTCCGGCTGGTCCGTGACGATCAACCCGGACCGGCTCAAGAAGGGCGGCGAGTGGAAGGACAGCACCTGGGCGGTGACCCTGGCGCAGTTCGGCGCCGGCCGGCCGCGGCGGACCCGGATCAAGGAGGGGCAGACCGGCTCCGGCCAGAGCCCCGCCCCCGTCTGGGTGAACCAGGACGTACGGCTGATCCCCGAGATCTCCGACCAGCACCTCGGCCTGCGGGTCGAGACCGTCAAGGCCAGGCTGTCCTCAGCCGAGGCCGTCGACGGCCTGATCGAGCTCAGCGGCTCGATCCGCGCCCAGGACACCCTTGAGGACGGTGCCATCCTCGTCCTGGAGCACACCGAGGACGGCAGCTCCCGCATCCTGGACTACGTCCTGGAACTCGGAGCGACCACCGGTGACCAGGTCCCGTTCACCGTCCGGATCGACCCCGCCGCCCTGGAGCAGGTCCGGCTGGAAGAGGCCCGGAACCGGCCCAGCGTCCAGTCCCGGAGCAAGGAGCACTGGGGGGCCGACATCGTCCTCGCGGACGGCAGCGTTCTTCCGCTGGTCGTGGACCAGGGGCCTGACAGCCCGTCATCGGTGCAGTTCCCCCTGGTCAAGGACGGCGCGGCGGCGCAGCCGGGAGACCGGGCGCTGCTCATCAAGGCTTCCCCGCGGGGTTATCTGCAGATCTGTGATCAGCGGGTGCAGCCGGTGGTCGAGGCGGTCTCGGTGCCAGCGGACCGGTCGGCGTTCCTGCTGGAGGGCAGCTACCCGGTCGCCGGCAGCCACCACTTCGACCTGGTACTGCGCCACAAGCAGCACACCCGCCGCGCGCAGACCCACCGGGTCCAGGTCACCGACGGCACCTTCCAGGCCCAGCTGCCCGCCTACCCCAACGA
>NZ_JBGCAQ010000043.1:0-26004 GCF_041261405.1 Streptacidiphilus sp. EB103A
CGCGCCGCCGCCCCGGGGGGGGGGCGCGGGGGGGGGGGGGGGGGGGGGCCCCGGGGGGGCCCGGGGGGGGGGGGGGGGGGGGGGGGGGGGGCCGCGGCCCCCCCCCCCCCCCCGCGGCCCGGTTACAGGTCCATCCATCCGCAGGGCTGGTTCCGGCCGTCCAGGGCGGTCCACACGGTTGCGCTGGGGCCGTGTTCCTCGAGGTCCTCCAGGCGGGCGACGCCGACGGGGACCTTGCGGACCAGGTTCGCGGCCAGCGGATGCGCGGACGCCATGGACTTGAGGTCTTCGATGCGGTTGCGCAGCCCGAGCCCGCCGATGTTCGTGATCACGAACAGCACCCGGGGGAACAGCGGGTAGCTCTTCTGCCACAGCGGCAGTGCGCTCTGCGTCTGGGCGGCGCTGCGCCGGCCAACGGGTAGCGGGGTGTACTCCAAGAACCGGCCGTAGCCGATCAGTTTCGTGGCCAGGCGCTCGCTGCTCGTAGTGGCGCGGTCGACTTCGACGAAGGCGCGGAACTGCGCGCGGCCCCCGGTGCCGGTGCTGGTGGCGGTGTAGTGCAGCAGGGCGTCGGCGATGACCGCGTCGTCGTGCTGGTCGGTGATTTTGTGGTAGCGCTCGGGAACCCAGTCCAGGACCCCGTACTCGTCGCCGCGTCGCCGGGCGTCGGTCAGGAAAGCGAGGTGGGTCCGTAGGACGGTCAGGGTGTGGGAGGTGCGCAGGCGGACCGCGACGGGGTCGGTGGCCACCGGTGGCGGGGTGGGCAGTTGGCGCAGTTCGGGCCAGTCCGCGGCCACGGTGCGGCCGTAGTCGGTGAGGAACCATACGTGCTGGCGTCCGGGCGGGGGCAGGGTGATGTAGTCGGCCAGGCCCTCTGTGCGCAGGGCGGTCAGCTTCTTGGAGGTCCACTGGGCCGACCTGGTGGGCGCCAGGAGGTGGTGCAGCTGGGTCTGGGTGGCCATGCGGTGCTGGTAGAGCACGGTGATCGCCTGCGCTGCGTAGGGGGTGGCGTCCGTCGTGGTCACTGGTGCCTCGATTCGGTGGCGCGGGTGCCGGCAGCGCGGCCGTCGGCGCCGGGGCGGGTGGAGGAAGAGCTGCGGGGGCCGGACGGTTTGGCCAGCGTCAGATGCGGTTCGTCCGGCGGTGGTCCGCCGTGCGTCAGGAACCGCAGCACGACCTCGTCCTGGCGCTCAGCGATGGCCAGACGCCGGGAGATGGGCAGGGCGCCCAGGGCCTTGAGGGAGCTGCGGGCCAGGTCGGCTGTCTTGTCCGGGGTGCGGAGTTTCCGGAAGACCTGTTTGACCTGGGGGCCCTCGATCCGCAGCGGGCCGATGCGCTCGCCGTCCACGGTGAGTGAGAGGTAGTGGTTGAACCGGGGGAGTTCGGCGACCAGTGCCGGGTCCACCGCTCCATGCCACTCGTCAGTGATGATCTTGATGGCGGCGGCGGATCCGGCTGTGCTGGACAGGATCGACGCGTTCTGGATCAGGCTGTCGCGGGTGGTCTGCTGGACGCGCTGGAGCAACTGGGTCATCGCGTGCAGCCGGATCCCGAACTTGCGCAGTTCCTCGGCGATGGCGGCGATGGTGGCCGAGGCGGCGCCGTCCAGGGTGATCAGCTCGTCCAGCCAGACGAAGAAGGGCTGGCGCCGCTTGGGCGCCAGGTCGCGCCGGGACAGGGCAGCCCGGTGCAGGTCCTGCATGATCAGCGAGACCAGGAGCCGGTCGGTGGGGCCAGTGCCGGCCGGGGACACCCAGACGACCCGGTGGGTGTCCATGGCCTTGCGGACGTCCCAGCCGCCGGTCGGCGTCCCCAGCAGGGCGTGAGCGACCCGGTCGGCAGCGAGCCGTTCCAGCGGGTTCAGCACGACCGCGAACGCGTCCTCGCCGTAGGTGGTGAACGTCGTCTCCCACCAGCGCGCGTCCTTGCCGGACAGGTGGCGTACGGCCGCCTCCCGGAAGGCGGGGTCCTGGAGCAGGGTGGGGATCTGGAAGACGGTGGCCTGCGACTGCGGCAGCCCGGCGGTGACCGCGGCGGCGTTGACGGCGACCAGGGCCTGGACGCACTTGGTGAGAATGGTCAGGGCACGGGGGGCGGCGACGTCGTTCCAGCCCATGACACTGGCGAAGGCGTTGACCGCGGCGGCCGCGATCTGCGCCGGGTCCTGACCCTTGTCCACCGCCAGGGGATTCCATCCGCCGACTCTGGCTGCGCCGTCGGGGTTGGTCAGGTCCAGCCGCCAGACCCGCGAGCGGATGCTGTCGTGGGCCAGGTAGGCCTCGGCCGCTTTCCACGAGTCGTTGTGCGGATCGATGAACATCAGGCCGTGACCGCCGAGGGCCACCGCGATCGCCTGCACCAGGGAGCGCTCGGTCTTGCCGTAATTGGCCTTGCCGACCGCCACCCCGAACAGGCTCTCGGACAGCGGGCTGGCGATGAGCCGACGGCTGCCGTCGGGCGCCGTGTGCCAGCCCTGGGGCATCAGCTCGCTGCTGCCCAACTCGTAGGTGGGCACCTCGCTGGCCAGCACCGGCATCCGGCAGTGGACGGTGGGCGGTTTCAACAGTCCGGTCAGCTCGCCGATCCCGACCCAGTTCTCCGCACGCGGCGCCACCAGGCCCCCGCTCCAGCGCCGGTCGAAGCTCCGGGCCCGCCAGGAGGTGTCCGCGTCGATGCGCCACGGACCCAGCCGCCACACGTCTGCGCCCAGGCGTGAGGTCCCGGCGAACACGTCCATGGCGGCCGTCAGCCGCTGCCTCTGCATCTCGGCCCGCCCTGCGGTCTCGGAGCAGCAGCGCACCAGCAGCTGGATGCGGACTACGCCGCGGTCACTGCCCAGCCGTCCCAGCGTCTGCTCGCGCGAGACCGGCCTCGGGCGGGCGGCCAGCGCCAAGCGGCGCGAACTACTGCGGCCCTGGCCGGAGTCCAGCAGCCTGCCCAGCTGGTGGAACCAGGACTCCTCCAGGTCGGCCGCGTCGATCGCGTGCATCCGCGACTCGCGCCGCGCGGCCGCGCGGGCCCGCTCCCGGGCCCTCGCCATCAGCTGCCAGCGCCGCATCCGCATGCGCCAGCGCGGTACCGGCTGCAGGTCCAGGACGATCTCGGCCAGGTCGCCAAGATCCGAGCGCAGGGCTGCGACCGCGTCCACGACCGGCTGCAGCGGATCGGGATCCAGAGGCACCTCGCGCAGCGCCGCCGCGGGGTTGCCGCGCACGGTGAACTCCGCGCGCGCTGTGTGCTGCCGGGCCTTGTCGCGCACCGGCGGCGCCTGGGCCACGGTCGCCTCGGCGAAGGGGGTGCCGGCCAGCAGCCGGGCGGTCGAGGCGGCGCCCTCCATGCTCCACTCCAGCGGGGAGGAGCCGTCGGCGCGCAGCCGCAGCCGCACCGACCTCGCCTTCATCGGCGCCCACCACGGACCCGCGTTCGAAGCCCGCAGCAGCAGTGCGGCCTGACGCCAGATCTGCTCCGGCGAGGGGTCGAACCGCCGGCTGGGCGTCAGCGTGAACCGCGTCCGCTCCCCGAAGGCCTTCACTGCCAGCCGGTCACGCACCGCGATGCCGACACCCGCCAGCACGGCGCTGCACAGGCAGACGGCCACCAGGTTCCGGCCCAGCCACAGCACCACCGTCCAGCCATCCGCCGCGGCCGACAGCGCCGTCTGCAGGACCACCAGACCCAGGCCGGCGCTCACCGGTACCACCGCCCGGCCGTCGACCGGTCCCGCGCGTGCACCGGTGCGGGCCACCACGGCCCTGGAGTTGAACGGCAGTCAGGTACGGCTTCCACGAGGAACCTCCACGATGATCGGTATCGACCTCCCGAGAGAACCCCGAGGCGATCACCAGCCGGGTCACCGAAACCACCCGGCGCAGATCACGAACCCGCATCAACGGCCCGTTCAGCGCCGGACACCGGTCACCGGTCAGTCACCTGTGACCTGTGACACCGAACCTGGACCGATTGACAGCGAGCGTGGATGGATGGCGGTTTGTGACAGCGAAGATGGACCGCCGCAGGCCAGCAGCCTGGTGAAGCGCTGATCCGTGGCAAGCCTGACGAATGGGCAGCGGATGCTGTCGGCCGGGCCCGACTGCCCCGTCTCAATGAGCACTTTCCATCTTGAATTCGCAGTTCATGGGGCTGGCGTGGGTCAATGGTGGGGCGCCCGCGCCGTCGGGGATCCGATCCTCCTGCGGTGATCGTCAGTTAGCGGGAGATCTCCGCGTTCGTCAGCGGCGGCACGGTGAGGTCAGAGGGCGAGGCCGTTCCAGACTGCGCGCACGCCGTCGAGGTAGATGCCCTCCCAGTCCGACGCGATGGACCAGCCGGGCAGCTCGGTGCGGTCTCGATGGGTCAGCTCGATGCTCACCATGCCGTGCATTGCCGTCCAGAGCAGGTACGCGCCGCGTTCGGGAGTCGCCTGTGCGTCGGCCTGGGCGACTGCGGCGGCCAGCACCCCGAAGGTGCTCTCCAGGGCTCGCGCCCGGAGGTCCGGGCCGGGGTCGAACTTGGGCACCGCCTGCTCGAACATGAACGCGTAGCGCGTGGGGCCTTGGAGCGCGAAGATACGGTAGGCCAGGGCCAGGGCGCGTACGTCCAAGAAGGCGTCCCCGGTGACGGGTATCGCGCCGAAGGCGTCCCGCAGCATGTCGAACGCTCGCTCGTAGAGCGCCTGCAGCATGCCCGTACGGCTGCCGAAGCGGCTGTAGACGCCCATTGTGGAAGAGCCGGCCTCCTCCGCGACCCGACGTACCGTCAGGCCGGCCGGGCCGTGTGCCGCAGCCACCCGCAGCGCAGCCTCGATGAACTGCCCGCGCAGGTCCTCGCCATCAGCCATCGCACGCGCCCCTCTCCAGATCTTTCCGAAGCATTACAGACCCGCCTCGCCGCAACGTCACGAGCCCTCCGGGACATACGTTATTACAAGTGTTATCGCCTACTGCCGGAGGAACCATGCCCACGCACACCCTCTACCGACTCGCCGGCTGGGCGGGGGCGATCTCCGCCGCCATCCTGATTCTCAACAGTGCCCGGCGCGGCGCGCTCATCCCAGACGACCTGGCCTTCACCCACGCACTCGCACCGCTGGCCGAGGCGTTCGGGCTGCTGCTGATCACCGGCCTGTACCTCGCCGACCGGCGGCGGTCCGGCACCCTGGGCGTGGTCGGCTACACGCTCAACTTCCTCGGTATGGCCGGGCTCCTCGGTGTGGAGTACATCCTCAACCTGGTCTTCCCCGAGCTGACCAAGGCACAGATCGCCACCCTTCTCGGCGGCCTGACCGGCGCCATGTTCAAGGCCTCATCGATCGTCTTCCTGCTCGGTGCCGTCATCCTCGGCGCAGCGATGTGGCAGGCCGGCCAGGCACCCCGCGTCGCCGTCGCGGCCTACGTGCTCGGCGCCACCCCCGTCGCGCTGCGCGGCGTGCTCCCGGCCGCCACGTTCCCGCCCGGCCTGCTGGTGATGGCCGTCGGGGTCGCCTGCCTGGGCATCACCCTCATCAGGCGCGCACCGCGTCTCGCGCTGCAGGACGCCGCGGGCAGGCCCTCGGCCGGGGCCGCGCGCAACGTACGCCCAGCCTGAGCCGGGACGCACGCCTGGCCCAGCCGGAAGCCGGGCCGGGCGTGCGCACAACGGCTGGGCGCTCGCAGCCGTATCGAGGCCGGTGGGCGGGCCGTCCAGCACGGCTGGCTGCCCCCTATTCGTAGCCCGTTTGGACCGGCCCGCTACCTCGCGCTCGAGCTGAGGCCCCGCACCTCGACGTACGCCCCAATTGCTGACGGCTTCCGGCCCCCTGGCCTGCGGCGGTCCATCTTCGCTGTCACAAACCCGCCATCCGTCCAAGTTCGCTGTCAATCGGTCCAGGTTCGGTATCACAGGTCATCAGTCACCAGCCCGAACCGTGAGGCGCCTGCAGAGCGCGCAGACGGCACTCACTCGACACCGTGGCCGGCGCGGCGCTGCCCGCCACCAGCCGCATGCATGCCACCAAGGGCAGGCCGGTGCGCAGCGCGACCTGGTCGGACGCGGACAGCCACACCGCATAGGCGTTGCGAACAGCGGCCCGCGCTCCGGGATGGTCGACGCCGTAATGCCAGGCCCGGCGACCGGCGACATGCACATACAGGCGCACGCACCGGCCCTGGTCTCCCACCAGGTACGCGACATGCGCCAGCAGCTCCATCGCGTCCAGCACCTGCGGATGATCCGGACCGCACCGCACCGTGGTCTCGTCGACCAACGCACTGGCCAGGAACACCGCATCCACCAGACGCCCCTGCTCACAGGCCGCGACCAGCCGGGCCGCTGCACCGGGGAAGTCCAGCACGGCGTCGAATCCGTGCCGCACCTGCGACCCGTGCGGGTACTGCGGCCGTGCGGCACCCGCAGCTGTACTACTCAGACCCGGCTGCGCGCCGCCGCGCGGATGCCGATGCCACCGCTCCGGCGCCCTCCGGAACCACCCGGACACCGCCGCGAGGCGACGCCGGACCGGACCGCTGCGTGCCACGCGCAGGAGCGGCCCGGCCGGCCACAGCACCAGGGCCAGGACCAGTACCGTCGCCGTCCAAGCGGCTCGGGCCACCGGGCGGGCGTCATCCTCAAGGTGTTCGGGCCGCATCCGCTCCGGCAACTCGGTGCCGGCCAGCGCGAGGTAGCCCAGACCGACGACGGCATACACCACGGTGGCCACCAGAACCGGGGGCAACGGGCCCGGAAGACCAGGCAGGAACGGAACGGACATCAGGAACCTCCGGGACAAGGGACGGGTACCGTCCAGGCAAGCCCCGCCCCGTCACCGCTCCAGCCACCATTGCGGGGCCGCCCGGTCACGAGAACGCCTCAAAGCCCTGGTGACCGCACTGGTTACCGAGTCACCACCGGGACGCCAGCCCCTCGACCGGCACGCTGACCGCGGTCTACCGAAGCCGGGGCAGTGCCGCGTGACCCAGTTCGCCGAAGTCCCCTACCTGCTCCGCCTGGCCGAGAGTTTTCCCGGCGATCCTCAGGTCGACGACCGAGGACCGCTGTATGCCGTGGTCGCCCGTCACGAGGCCGCCGCGACGGGCCAGGACGTCTACAGCAGTAACTGCTCAAGGCCGCGACCCTGCTGGACACCCTGGCCAGACTGCCCAGCCTGGAGCACAGCAACCGCGCCTTCGCGTGGGCCGCCGCCGTTGGCTTCCTCGCCATCAACGACCACACGCTGGACTACAAACCTGCCGACGCCGTCACCCCGGTCAGGGACGTCTCCGCCGGTCTGCTCGGGGTCCAGCAGATCGCCTCGATCCTCCGGTCATGGAAAGCCGACCACTGATCGCCGTTGATGGTGTTCGGGGTGCCGCACCGTCGTCCGCGGGCATAAACGCGGTGCGGGTGCCGGGCGTCGCCGAGCGTCATCGGGACTCCCCGAAGCTCAGCGCAGCGCCGCCGCAAGCTCCGACGTACGCCCAGACCCGCCACTCCTCACCCGTACAAGTACAGGAGAGGGGCTCACAGAGGGGGTTGTCAGGATTCTTCGGTGGCGGTTACCAGCACTCCCACCTGCGGTTTTGTGTCGACACCGGCAGGAGTCGGCGTTCCCAGTCACCACCCCGGCCACTACCCATGCCACTACCTGGAATACAACCGCAGTCGCTACCCCAGAGCGTGCCTCTACCGGCCGGTGGCCCGACGCGGCGGGCTGCATGTAGCGCTGCGGTGAGACACGTGCTGCTGCAGCAGCAAGGCAGTGGCGTGCAGCCGACGGGCCAACCGATCAGCGTCACAAGCCCCGGACCGAGATCATCTCGTCCACGGCCTGCTGGACCGTGGGCAGGAAGGCCGTGATGGTCTCGCTGTCGGGTTCCTCGCCGAGCAGGTCAAGAGCGGTCGCGCGGGTGAGGACGATGTCGGCCTGGTGGACCAGCCCGGCGGCCCACACGTCCAATTCCACTTCGGAGTCCTCGCCGTAGCTGATGTAGAGGACTGGGTGCTCAGCGGAGGAGTCCAGCAGGGTGCGCAGGTGCGTGGCGGTGACCTGCGGGGCGGGCCTGTCGATGGTCGGTCCCATGGGGTGGCGCTCCTCCGGTTGATAGTTGAGCAGCTTATGGCTCCGGGGCGGGAGATCGTCGTAGTCAGCGCAGGGCTGCCGCGAGACGTGGTGGTTGGCCGCGGTGTGGGCGTGCTCGCGCTCCGACCAGCGGATGCGCTCGGTGATCTGGTGGTCGTCGGTGACGCGGGGCCTGGGGCGGTCCAGGTGGCTGCTCCAGCACCGGGCGTTATGGGCCTGGCGTTCGAGCATGGCGTCGGGGAGGTGGGTGCGGGAGGCGGCGTCCAGCCCGTAGGCGTCCGTGAGGACGCGTACCTGCGCGGCCTGGACGGCGGTGGGCGGTGTCGTGGGCTTGGAGGACACGCAGAAGGTCCACGCCATGTAGGCGATGTCGGTGACCGGGTCGCCCGGGGCGGCGGTGTCGAAGTCGATGAGGGCGACGGGCACTGCGTCGCCCTCGCTGGAGAAGACGATGTTGTTCGGTCCCGGGTCGCCGTGGCAGACCACGGGATGGTCACCGGCGAGCAGGCTGCCGCGGGTGGCGTCGTGCAGGCCACGCAGCAGCGCCCCGGCAGCGGCCACCTGGCAGTCGGCCCACGTTCGGAATCGTGGCGGCACCCAGCCGGGCAGGTAGGTCAGGACGTCGCGGCCGGCCCGGTCGGTGCCGAGGTGGCGCGGGGCTCCGGTGAACCCCTGCTCCTGGAGGTGACCGAGCAATTGCGCGACGAACGACGGCGCCGCGGTGACCGCACGGCGCACCGTGTCGCCGACCCTGACCACACCGGGCGTGATGCGCCCGCCCGTCAACGGCACCTCGGTCTCCACAGCCATGGCTCCATGCTGCACGGTCCCGCTCCCCGCCACGACGCACCGGGCCGACGCTAAAACCTGACGTTACATCAGACGCGTGTCGCACGCCTGACCTGCACCGAGTCCCGGTGCACCGGCTCCGGGAGCCGCGTCACACTGCCGCGTTACACCCCTCGGCCTCATTCCCAGCTCGGTCAACCGGCCGTCGGCGGAGCGGCCAGGGCCGGGCTCGCGGCAGGCGTGTAGGAGCCAGCAGGGTGAGTGATCGTGCCGGTGCGACAAGCCTCACGCGGACGGCTTTGGCGTGGGGGACTGGTGTGCGGCCGCCACTGTGCCGTTGCGGCCCCAGGGGTAGTGACGCCACCCAGCAGCAAGGACGCTGTTTTCGCGGCGTTGGTGACCGCCGAGGGCTGCCTTGAGGGAGTAGGTGGACTGGTCGGCGGCGGCCTGACGGTCCAGGAGCAACTTCGGCACAGAGGTGTCCGAGACCGTCACCAGCAATTCCAGCTCGTAGCTGCTGGCGGTGAGGACCGGGAGAGAGGTGGTCGGGAGAGCGGACTTGAGGAACGGTGAGTTCACCAGGTGGAACGGCTCCAGGGTGACGGCCATCCCGATCAAGGGGCGGTCGGTCGGGATATGGGCGAAATCCGCGCGGTACGTGCGCACCGCTGTTGCTGACTTCTCCAACTGCTCGTGCGCGTGGCCGAGCTTTGCGGTCAGCTCCGCGAGCCCTTGGGCCTGGCCAAGACGCAGCGCCTCGGTCGGCATAGCCGACTTCACCTCGACGAGCAGGACGAGGTCGTCGAACACGACGAACCAGTCGATGCTGTCGGCCGTGTCCTTGCCGTCCTTGTACCGGACCTCGGGGAAGACCTCGGCGTCCGGAAGTAGCCTGAGTTGCCGCCCGACGTACTGCTCGAACAGGTAACCGACCTCGATTGGGAAGTGCTTTCCGAGTCCGGCCAAGCCGCTGAAGTACACGCCCGCCGGGCTCGCCTTGTGCCACATGAGCTGCGGACTGGGGATGAGCAGGGCCCCCGGCAGGACATCACGAAAGACCGGGCATTCACGGACCGGGTTGTAGGTGAAGCGCCGCGCTTGTGACTGCGTGCGGGTCTGTGCGGATGCTCGGCTCCTGGCCGCCTCCTCGAGATCCTTGAATCCCGCCTGGTCCACGGCCAGGTGGTCCTCTATGACCTTTGTGATTGTGGTCTTGTCGAGGTGCTGGGAGATTTCGGCGGCCTCCGGCGAGTCGAACCAGGACTGAGGCAGCTGCCCCTGTCCGGCGACTGCCGCACCCCACAAGAGCTGTACCGTGCCGACGTACTCCGGGAGCGAGCAGCCGAAGAGCTTCTCCTCCCACCCCGGGACGAGGCACCTTACGGTCTTGTCCGCCGGCACGGCGGTCTCGCGGAACAGCGCGGCCGTGCGGGCGAGGGCGTGGAACTCAGGAGTCTGCCATGCGAGCTGTGCCCCAGTGATCCGCAGCAAGAAGCCCTCAAGCGCGTTCTCGCCGGAGGTCACGAGCTGTGCGGGGTCGGCCAAGGCGGAGTACGCGGCCAGGATCTCCAGGAGATCCCGGTCGGTGGCAGGCGTTCGGTTGTGCTCCGTCCCGCGGCCGAAGGCGACGCGAGCGACATCGGCGAGTGCCCAAGGCGTGAACTGGCGGTACGGGCTCTTCATCCAGTGGTCGGGGTCCGCCACGGACGCGTACTGCGCGGCAGCAGCGGCGACAAGGGGGAGTAGGGAGCTCGGTTGGTGCCGGCGAATTCGCTGAATGTACTCATAGTCGCTGACGGGGCGGTCGTACACGTTGGGGGCCACTAGGAGATGCTGTCCCATCGGGTATGACGCCAGCAAATCCCTTCGTGGATGGCCCGCTGCCCGGCTGTCCCCGTCCCGCGCCGTCCTCGATCCCGCACGCTCGGCGACGGAAACCGTCCTTCTCCAGAGTCCGCGTGTCTCATGAGACAGGGGGCCAGCTCCAGCTCTCGTGGACTGGTCTGGGACTCACGTGTGCTGACTGTGCGACCGATCTCGAAAAGATGGATAGTAACCGTCCGTCCGTCTGGAGTAACCTGCTGTGGCCGCCGCGGAGTGATCAGCCTCCGGCCGGATTCCGATGGACACCAAGGGACACCACATGAGCAAGCCCAGCCTGTTCCCCTCGCTCGCGAGTTGGATGGGCACCACCCCCGCGACCCATCCGCTGCGGGAGCAGTTCGATGCCGCGGACGAGAGCGATCACCCCACCAGCTTTCGCCGGACCGTCCTGCAGGCGTTCGACGACATCATCGCGACGCTTGAGAAGGCCGAGCCGCTGCGGCTCAGCCAGCCGAAGGGCGACTTCCTCAAGGCCAAGACGGACGACGATCTTCTGATCGTCCGCGCTGAGCTTGTGGCGGCCGCGAAGCTCGCCTCCGCCGGCGTCGGCTTCGACTTCGGTGCCCGCAAGGGAAGTCCCGAGCCGGACCTGATCCTGCGCGAGGCGAACCTGGCCCTTGAAGTGAAGGCCCGCCGTCCCAACGGCCTGAGGGACCTGGTGAGCGAACTGAAGGCGGCCCTCGATGAGATTGAGGTCGGAGTGACCGTCCACCTCGCCTGCAGCGAGATGCCCCTTGTGATCAAGAAGGACGCCCGCGAGGCGATCATCAAGGAGACTCTCGACCGAGTGTGGGCCGGCGCCTGGGGGACCAGGGTTACTCAGCTGGATCAGCCGTGGGCCGCCACTCCTCGACTGGATCTCGCCGTCCGGCTGTTCGAACAGTCCATCCCCCTGGCGCCTGGATCGCATGTCGTCGTGGAGAACGGGTTCGAGCTGTCCGGTCATCTTCAGGACGTCGAGTCCGTGGTGCTGGCGGTGTTGGACGACGAGCAGAAGATCAAGCAGGCGGAGGCCAGGCCGACGATCCTGCTCATCGATGCCGCTCGGACTGGCAACGCGTGGATGAGATCGGGGCATATCTGGGCGCGTCGTCTGGCCGACCGGCTGCCGGACAGCACCCCCTTCGTCGGCGTCGGGGTGATGATCCCGACCCTGGACAAGGCGGACGTGCCGATCTCCCTCGCCCTGCGGGGGAACGCCGCGCCGGAGGCCTTGGAGGCCGCCAAGAAGCTGGCGGTCGACCTCGGCCTGGACCTGGCCGAGTAAGAGGTTGGAGAGAGGCGGGCCCAGACCCCTCGGGACACCGAGGCGAGTGCGCCCGCGGCTGCAGACTCCGCTCGGGCTGCCGCCCAGCTCTCGGGATATCAACTCCTCCGCGGGCGGAGCGGGAGGACAGCACTGGAACCCCGCGATGCCCGCTCGCGCAAGGCGGCGTTCTCCGAGGTGAGGGCGATGATGACGGTCGCCGCTGCGTCCACCTGCTGCACCACGGCTCCTCCCACCCTTGGCCGCCACTCCCGACGGCGACACATCCCGTGGGCACCCAGACCGGCACACAAGCCACACCAGCGAAGTCACTCGAATGAGACACCTTTAGACGTCTGGAGAACCATCAGATATCGACCCGAGTCGGTCGTCGGTGCGCGGCTTGTGATCAGTACCGGGCAGCAGATTTCCTGCCGGGCTGGGGGTGTGGATGCTCGGATGAGCAGGGCTGCGCCCGCAGGTATATTCGGCTCCCTGAACGGCTCCACACGCCCGGCGACGATGACGACGCCGGGGATCAGGACTACCGCACGACCGTGACGCACACCGGTTCGGAGGTCGTCATCACGATGGTGCCGACCGGTGGCTGAGGCTCGCACAAGCGGCGGCGGCAACTACTCCCAGCGCATGGCCAGTTCGGTGAGCCGGGCCGCCCGCTCCGGGAACGCCCTGGCCGAGTCCACGATCGGCCTGTTCAAGACCGAGCTGATCCACCGTCATGGACCCTGGAGGACCTTCACCGAGGTCGAGTTCGCCACCGCGGAATGGCTCGACTGGTACAACCACCGACGACTCCATGGCGCCCTGGACCACACCTCGCCAGCCGAACACGAAACCGCCTACTATCACCAACACACCGACGCCGAGGAAACCCTGAGCGCGTAACTTGCCGCTCTACATCGAACCCGGTGCGGTTCATCCCGACGATTCGGATCTGGCACGCCCCTGGTCGTCCCCGGCAGCTTGTCGCTTCGCGGATGTGCCGCCGGGCCGAATGGGGGCCCAGTCACTCGACTACGCTGGAGGTCTGCGTCCATGCGCCGGGCGCAGAGACTGTTCGCATGCGGTTTCTGCGGGGACAGTCGAATGGGAACCTTCCATCGCGGCTGGTCTGCGATCGGCCGATCCGCTGATATGGCGTATCCGTGAGGGGTGGGACGTGCCCGCACTCGAAGACTTCTACCTTCCGTTCCCCAGCGGCATCAACCAGCATGTGGCCAGCACGCATGCCCACACGCTGGCATGGGAGCGATCCATGGGCCTGGCCTCCAGCGAGGGGCTCGTGAGCCAGTACGCCAGGAGGAGGGGCGCGGCGCTGTGCGGGCGGATGCTGCCACGGGTGGGTCTCGCGGAGCTGAATCTCCTCTCGGACATCAACGACCTCGGATTCCTGATCGATGACTACTTCGGAGTCCCGCCGGGAAACCGTCCGGACGTGGCCCGTGACATGGTCGCAGAGTTGACGGAGAGGATGTTCCGCGCTGCCACGGCGGTTGCGCCCCCGCGGCCCAGCGTGTTCGGCCGTGCGTTCGCTCAGGTGTGGGAGCGTTCGACGGCCGGGATGTCTGCGCAGTGGTGCGCGCGCTGGGCAGGCCATTGGAAGGACTTCTTCGACGGCTGTCTCACCGAGGTCGAGTTCCGCAGCCGCGGCGAGGTCCCGGCGCTCGATGCCTACACCATCCTGCGCCGCAAGACGTGCGCCATGATCATCATCCCGGATCTCGCGGAGAGGTTCGGAGGTTTCGAAATATCCGACCACCTGTACTGCACGCCGGAACTGCAGGCGATGTTCGAGATCGAGCTCGATGTATGCGCCCATATCAACGACATCCTCTCCGCGGCGAGAGAGGAGGCCGCCGGTCACATGTTCAATCTGGTGCTCCTGCGGGAGCACCATCTCGGGGAGACGCGCGAGGAATCGGTCCAGCATGTACACGCGCTCATCCGCCGGTGCGTGGAGAGGTTTCTCGGACTGAAGGATGAGATTCGGCTGACCGGGCCGTATCTGACCCTTCGAGCCGTCGACCGCGCAAATCTGGAGAGCATCGTTGCAACGCTCCAGGACGTCATGCGCGGCCTGCTGGACTGGACGTTCCTGGACACCGGACGCTACCTGGGCGACGAGCAGTGAGGGCAAAGCCATGCGCGCACAAGACCCGTCGGCGGATCAGGCCCAGCAGTTGCATGCGGGACTGCGCGAAGCACAGTCCCGCATCGAACCGGCCCTGAAGGCCGCGGTGGGCCGCCTCGGAAGGCCCACGCGCGGGATCGCCGAGTACTACTTCGGCTGGACCGACCAGCACGGAACCCCGGGGGGAGCGGCCAGCGCCCGACGACGGCTGGGCGTCCTGGCACTCCTGGCCGCCGACGTGGCAGGAGGCAGCACGGAGCACTCGATGCCGGCCGCCGTCGCCTGCGAGCTGGCATTCAGCTCGGTCATCATCCACGACGACATCATCGACGAGGATCCGACCCGCCGCGGTCGGCCGTCTGTCTGGTCGCTCTTCGGGCGACCAGCCGCGATCCTGACCGGGAACGCGCTCACCGGCCTGGCCTTCGACGCCCTGGCCGACAACCAGGAGCACGGTATCGAAGCGGTGCGCCGACTGGCCAGGGCAGTCAACGAACTCAACGACGGACAACTGCTCGACATCGACTTCGAGCAGCGGGACGACGTCACCCTCGATGAATGCTTCGCCATGTACGCGGGCAAGGCCTCCGCTTTTGCGGAATGCGCGTGCACTCTCGGCGGCCTGCTCGCCCATGCCGATGCCCGCCACATCGACGCCCTGGCCGTGTTCGGGCACCACACCGGCCTCAGCTGGCAACTGCACAACGACTCCCTGGCCATTTGGGGAGACCCGGCACTGACCGGAAAGCAGGCCCTGTCCGACCTGAAGTCCCGCAAGAAGACGTTTCCCGTGATCGCGGCGCTAGCCTCGACCAGCACCGACCGGGACAGACTGGCCGAGCTCTACCTTCGCGGACAGACCCCCCTCAGCAACGACGACGCACAACTCGCCGCAGACCTCATCGAACGCTGCGGCGCCCGCCAGCAAACCGACCTGGAGACCGAACACCACCTCAGTGCAGCCCTGCACGCCCTGGGCGCCCTGATACCGGACAGCCAGCCCAGGACCACCCTGGAGGCACTCGCCCGACTCCACACCCAGAGCCACCGATGAGCGGACCTGGCCGTGCGAGCCGTCGCTCTCAGTTCGACGTCCTCGGCACGACCCCGGACTCGCCTTTCGGGTCCTCCGCCGCGGAGACGTGCCAGTCGGTGAGGAAAGAGATGATTTTCAGGGGGAACCTTTTCGAAGCCCCGGGGCCCAGGTCGCCCAGGTCGCACACGGTCACCTCCTGGGAGGACACACACTGGGGGTCGTCGGTGTGCTTGTTGACGTCGTCGGGGAAGTCTTGCGCCTTCTTTTTCGCGGCGGCCACGGTCTTCGCGTCCCGTGGGTTCGCCGTCAGATCCACGGCGTACGCCTCGATCGCCTGCGCGGCGGGGGTGTCCGCGCCCAGGCGGGTTCCGATGCTCAGGACGGTGTTGTGCGCGGTCCCGGTGCCGCTGTTGCCGACGATGAGGTCGGTGGTGCTGCCGCCGGAAGGCGCCACCACGGCGGTCACCCTGACGCCGGAGGCGTCGGCGGCGTGGGTGAAGTCGAGCGTGTAGGTGGTGGTGCCGTCGGCCCAGATGTTCACGTTCTCGTGGTTGCCCCGCACGTGCATGTTGACCGTGAACGAGTACGTGCCGGGGCCTGCGTAGGTGGGGTCGGCTCCGCCGCCCAGTTCCTTGCCGCCCTTCGAGACATCGCCGGACTGCGAGGACATGTTGCAGCTGGGGAAGTCATGCCAAAGAGGATCGAACGTATTGGAGGTCGCACAGGTCTGGCTGAGGTCGTACTAGACCGTGCGGCCGTCGGTGCTGGCACACAGGGTGACCTCGACCCGCATCTGCTTGCCGTCGGCGTCGCTGCTGATCTGGTTGGGGCCGGTACAGACCCGCTCCACCTGCGGGGCCGCGGGCGCGGCGCCCGGTGCGGCTGCTGCTGCGGATCCGGCGATACCCGCTGCGGTCAGGCCGATGGTCCCTGCGAGTAGGAGGATCCGGTACTTCGGCAACGACATGGACGGCCCTTCCCAGGAACAGTGCACGAACGCCCACTGTGGCAGCGGTTTGGCGAAGTCGCGGTACGACACACTCACGCTCTTCCATCCGATTTAGGAGAGAATGCACCCATATTGAGGACGCCTGACAGCCTCAAAAGGCCCGCGCTCGGTCGCCACCACCACCCCACCGTGCGTCAAAAATCATCGATACGAATTCCACCCCACTCGGCATCGCTTTTCTCTGTCTTGCGTCGGTTGCCAGGGCCGTTGCAAAGTCCTGTGATCTTGTAGCCGTGCTGGTCAGATGATGCCCAGCAGGTCGAGCGGGCGGGTGAAGGGCTCGTAGGAGGAGTGCCGGATGCCGGCGGCGATGTTGCGGTGCCCTGCGGCGCGGAGGGTGTTGATCGCCAGGTTGCGCAGGGTCGCCATGTTGTCGGGGCCGTGTCCGGTGCGGATCTTTGAGGCGTCCTCGGCGAAGGTGGTGTCACGGACGAAGTGGAGCCGGTTCTCGATGGTCCACTGTGACCTGGCGAGTTGGCCCAGGCGCTGGGGCGACGCTTGATGCGAGGTCAGGTCCGTGATCGCGTAGACCGTTTGGCGGCTGACCGTGCTGGTCTTGAGGTCGGTGCGGTGGCGCAGGATGCGTACGGCCTGGGCGGCGTGGGGGAAGTCCAGGCCGAGATCGGTGACGGTGAGGGCCCTGGTCACTCGGGTCTCCCTGCGGCCGTGGCCGGTCTCGCGGTCGTAGCGGCGCGCGGTGACGTCCTTCCACGGAAGCGACCGCAGTCGGTGGTGCAGCCTGGGCTGGTTGGCCTTGTGGACCAGCAGGTAGTGGGCCTTCTTCTCCTCCACCAGGAAGCGCACGTGGGCGCGCTGGGTGTGCAGGGCGTCGGCCGTGACAGTGACCCCGGTCAGGTCGAAGGGTGCCAGCAGCGCGGCGAAGCAGGTGATTTCGTTGGTCTTGTCGGGAACTCGCAGCTGGGTGACGGTGCGGCCGTCGCCGGTCATCGCGGCCAGCAGGTGGACGGCGGGCAACTCACCGTGCCGGGACCCTCTGGCGGCCTTGCCGTCGACGGCCACCGAGTGCGAGCCTGCAGGATCAGCGCCGGTCAGGTCCGCCAGGCCGCCGGGGCAGACCAGACCGACAAGCCGCCGGATCGTGGCGGCACTCGGTGCGACTCGCACGCCCAACGCCCCCACGACCCGGGCACCAAGGCGGGCCAGGGCGTGCTGCGGAGCGTTCGCGGCCCACTGGCCGATGGCCGCGTACGAGCGCGCGCCGGCGACAACCGCCGAGGCGGCAACCAGCAGCACCGCCACGAACGGATGACGCACACCGCGCCGCCGACGCGGATCGGGCAGCACCCGCAACCGCTCCACCAGCGGCAATCCCGCCACGCCCTCCAGATCGGGCGACTTGGTCAAGCAGACGGTGGCAGACTGGCGGCACATCGAAGCTCCGGTGGTTCAGGGCGACTTGGGAAGGTCACCCCGTTCAACCGGAGCTTCGTTGCGTTCGTGACGGCCCGGCCCGACCCCCCCCTTGGACCGCCGCGACCTGCGGACTCACGTGATCACCGGGACTTTGAACCGCCCCCGCTCGGCTGACAATTGGCGAGAGCCGGGATGCATCCGAGCGATCGGCTCCGCGGTCAGTCCGTGACCGCCCGGTCAGGCTTCGGTGGGTCGCGCGTCACTCGGCGTCGGGCCCGGCGAGGCGTGGACGGCTTCACGCTCGGTGGCGGCCTGGTGGAGGAGGGTCACCTGGTAGCCGCCGACCCGCTCGGGTTCCTTACCGGTGAACCGGGCGAGCACGGTGCCGTCGGGTGTGGTGAGAGTGCGACTCGTGCCCGATGGGCGGTACTCGCTTCCCGACTCCCAGCCCTCGCTGGTGATGGTGACGTCCGACCAACGGATGGGGCGCATGGTGTGGCCACTGCCGATCACGAGGCCGTCTTCGAAGCAGTAGAGGCGCTCCAGGCGGCCTCCTCGGCGTCGCTGGAAGCGGGGCCAGAAGGCGGGGCCGGCCATGCCCAATCCCATGAACAGCCCACAGGTGAGGAGTACCCCGTCGGGCCAGAGCGGGGCACCGAGGACCAGCTCGTAGCTGGAGGCCCCGAGGAACAACAGGCCCATCGCCATGAAGAACCCGTCGCCGACGGTGGACTCCGGGACCGCGAAGCTCCGGTAACGACCCAGGCCGCCGGCGGCTCCCACCGCCAGCGCCGCCTCGTGTTCGCTCACGCGCCCCTCCCCGCCTCCACGGCCCGCCCCCGTCGTGCGGGGTCCCGCCCTTTCCTGGGGAGACGATGGGGAACGCGTGGGGGTTCCGCGACCAACGCGGCACGCCCCGCCGCGGAGGTGGATGCCTCCACCGCCATGCGTCCAGGCACTGGCCCGGTGGCGCGCAGCAGGCCCTACGCTACGGGACAGCGGCAGGACGCGACCGGGGGCGACGTGAGTACGCAGAAGGGCATGGCCGAGTGGGGCTATGAGCTGTTCATGGAGCGGTGGCGTGAGCGGCGCTGTGGCCTTGCCCGGGAGAGTGATGCCGGAAAGGGCGTCCTCCCGGGCGGGTTCGAACCGTGTTTGGTGACCCTGTTCCGGTTGCTGGCGTCACGGGATGTGGATGGTGCCCGCGAGCCCGTTCCGTTGTGGCATCTGAGGGCACTCGCCCGGACCGGTCACCTCGCGCGTGCGGCCGAGCTGGCGTTCACGATCAGCGACGAGCCCAAGCAGGGCGAAGCGCTGCTGGCGCTGGTGGAGGAGGCGGCCGGCGCGGGAGACCTGCTCGGGGCCCAGGCGCTGGTCGACTCGATCCGTGTGAGGGACTGCCACGATCGTGCCCTGGTCGCGCTGGTGCCGGCGTGGGCCAGGGCCGGTGAACTCGACCGGGCCCTCGCGCTGGCGGAGCGGGTCCGCTATCCGCACAACTGGAGCATCACCTGGGCCCTCCTGGCGAAAGCGCTGGCGGACACCGGGGACTTCCGCGGCGCACTCGACTTCGCCGACCGCGCCGCGGGTAGTGCGTCCTCACGGGTGCTCACCCTCCTTCTCGACGTGGCCACCGCGGCCGGCGACCACGTCCGGGCCGGTGACCTCGTCGACCGTCTGGAGGACCTCGCCCGGTTCCACGGACCCGGCGGTGGGGGGCACGACCGGGGCGGGCCGCGGCCGCTGACGGCGATCCTGGTCCCCGAGGTCGGCCTCGGCGACCTGGATCGGCTCGACGCCCTCCTGCGCCGTCCGGGCACATCGCCCCTCTACCCCGCAGTCATGGTCGACGTGCTGGAGGCGGCTGCCGAGACCGCCGAAGCGGACGTGGTCCTCGCGCTGGTGGAGCGGACGCAGACACTGCTCGACGCCTGCAGCCCCACCTCCTGGCACGCCGACGACCTGCGGACGGCGGCGGCGCTGATGCTGGCCCGGCACGGTCACGTCGAGTGGGCCATGGCCTTCGCCGACGCGATGAACGCCCCCCACCGCCGTGCGGGTTGGCAGGCGGAGATCGTCGGGGAACTGGCCCGCGGCGGGGACACGGGCCGGGCCGAGACGCTCGCCCACGCGATCACTGACCGACGGGCACGAGCCAGAGCACTGATCGCCGTGGTCGAGGAGTTGGCCCGGCGCGGGGAGACGGACCGAGCCCAGGCGCTCACCCGGGCGATCCCCGACCTCTGGGCGCGGGGGCACGCACTGGTCCCCGTGGTCGAGGAGTTGGCACGGCGCGGGGAAACGGAGCGGGCCGAGGCGCTCGCCGACACGATCGCCTTCCGCGAGACACGGGACCGCGCGCTGTTCGTCGTCGCGGGGCTGGCCGCGCCGTCCGACGCCCGCAGGCTCGCCGCACGACTCGCCGCGCTCGGCGGCTGGTACGGGATCACTGGTCTCCTGGAACAGTTGGCACCCCAAGGGGTAACGGCGGTCACCGATGCCTTGACCGCGTGCCCCGTGACGGAGTAACGGTGGGCCCCCGGGACCGGTGACCCTGGGCCGCGGCAGGAGAGCGCCTCGCACGCTCCTGGGCATCGCCTGACCAGCGCAATTACAAGATCACCGGACTTTGCAACACCCCTGCTCCCCCTGCTAGTTCGGAGAAGCCCGCGTGCGCTCCCCCCGGGAGTGCTCCAACGATCCGGAAGCCTGGCCCGAGCGGGCCGGCACCGAGCCCGGGGCGGAGGCGGTGCGGCAGATCTCCGCCACCCTGAAAGCCGCCCTGGCCGAGCGGGGGTGGAGCCTGCGGCGGGTCGCCGCAGCCTCGGGGGTCAACCGGCAGGCCGTCGCCAACCTGCTGGCCGGCGACTCGTGGCCGGACATCGCCACCGTCGCCCGCCTGGCCGCCGCGCTGGACGCGGACCTGTGGCCGACCGCGACCGGGACCGACCGGTCGGTGGGGCATTGAGCCTCGATTCCGCCCTGAATCGGATCGGTGTCCGACCGGGCATGACGAACTCGCGGCACTGCCCCTGCAAGCCGGCGCGGTCGCCCTAAGCTCGAAGACGCGTAAGCCGCTTCGCGGTAGCTGGCGCACCTCCGGCGCCGTCGAGCTGAACCCTCGACGGCGCCCCCCGACCCCACTGCCTCATCCGGTCCCGGGCGCCTCCCCGACAACACGTGGGGCAGGGGCGATCCGGAAGTAGCCCGGCTTCCTCTCGACGACCTTGCCCCCCTGCTTGACCAGGCGCTTGAGCCGCGAACGCGTCGTCTCCACCCGTGTTGGCAGCGAGGCGTCCTCGCCGATCGCCGCCGCGATCTCACGCGTGCGCATCACCCGCCCCGACGTCGCCAGCACCGCCACGATCCGCTCCATCCCCACCGCCCACTCCACCCGCCCCGGCCCAGGCAGAGCCGATCGGGCGGCGGTGGTGGGTGCCGCGGCCGGGGGACGGTCGGCGAACAGGGGCTCCAGCGCAGCCAGTTTCGCCTCCAACTGCGCGAACTGGTCCACCGGAACCTGCTCCGCCGTCCCGGAACCCCCCGCGGCAGCGGGTGCCGCAGAGGTGGGACCGGAGTGCTCGTGGTCCTCGCCGAGCAGTTGCCGCGCGGTCTCCCGGGTGATGGTCACCGGGCCAGACGCTCCTCACCGGCCGCCATCTTCTCCCGCAGCGCGTCCAACTCCCCGCGCACGATGACCTCTTCCTCGTCCAACCGCTGGAACAACGACGCCATCACCCGCTCCTGCCCGCCACCGCCGCCAAGCCCGGCCGCCAAGCGAGCCAGAACCTCTGGCAACCGTAGGGCCAAGCCCCAAACGCCCGGTGGGTGTGACCGCCACTGCCTCAAACGGGACAACTCCAGCCCGAATCAGTACTCCTGCTTGACCCTCGACGGACGAATCAAGGCACCATACGCGAGCGACCGACGTTCGCAGCACACAGGACCGAAGGGGGCGGCAGTGACGGTGACGCCATCCGGATCCACACCGGATTCCGGGCCAACGAGTCAGACAGAGACAGCCCCACCCCCAGAACAAGCAGGCGCGGGAAGGACCCGGAGCGCCTTCAAGGAGATCATTCTCGACCTTGTCGGTGAAGGCGCTGTCCAGACCATCAGCTGCCTGCTTCTCGCCGGTGCCGGATTCGGCGTCTTCTGGAGCTGGCAGCACAGTCCCGTACTCGCCGTCGGCGCCCTCGTCCTGCTGGTCGCCGGCACCGTTGTCGGGGTCACGGTCTGGAGACACCGCGGACCGCTCCGGGCACGAAACCTGGGCACAACACTACTGACGCTGCTTCTCCTGCTGGCCCTGTGGTTCCTCCTCTACGGAAGCAACTGCGGATGCCTCTGAACCTTCCTGCCGGTTAGCCACACCCAGCCGATCTCCGACCCCGGCCGGGAAACGATCTCCCCGCCGACGGGAAGCGATCTACAACCGGCTCCCCCACGTGCAGAACAGGCATACTCGTCAACACCCCAAGAAACAGGTCACCCTGCTCGCCGCCCAGCAGGCGATCGCCACCGACTGGCAGAGCGCCGAGCAACACCTGGGCCTCAAGCCGAATCCGGGCGACGCATCCGGGTCGGCCGACTGACAACGAGCAGTACCCTTCTTCGGCCAGATGATCGAAGCCGCGGTCCGCCCGCCTGATACTGCGGGTGCGACGGGCCGGTCGGTAAGGTGAACCGCTCTTCGACGCGCGCTGAAGGAATACGCCGGGTGGCGGGCGGAGATCATCGGCCGGCACTCGCGCCGCCGGTGATCGGTCCGCCACCGGTGCCGCGCAGGACCAGCTCGGTCAAGTCACGGCCCGCTGCTGGCTCCTCCTCTCGGCTAGCGGGCAGCGGCACGCCGAGCGCGCGGTACAGGTCCAGTCGGTGCAGGTCGTAGACGGCCTCGACCAAGTCGGCGAAAACCACGGCCCGGGCGGGGATCCAACTGGTCCAGGCGGCAACTCCCACCACGATGGCCGGAAGCGGCGCCAACAAGGTGATCGGGGTCGCGGCCACCAGGAAGAGAACCGCCCACAGGCAAGCGGCGACCGCGTTGTCCAGGGCGAGCCGTGCGGCTGCCAGGTCCTGGCGCTGGGCGTCCGGCAGCACGGCCCACAAGTGCGGCCAGAGAGTGACGACTCCCACGCCGTAGCGGTCGGTCGGACGGGTTTCCGCGGCCCGGAGGATGTTTCCGACCTTGGTCGGCATGCAGTCCAGTTCCCGGTCGGGGAAGTGCCGCAGCCGTGCCTCCAGCCGGTTGAACTCGTCGAGCTCGTGGCGGGTCGGAGTGCCGTTCTGGACCGTGGGGACCAACTGCTGCCACCGGGTGTCGTCCGACTCGTGCCGATCCCCGACCCGGGCGAGCCGCCAGTCGCGTACTCGGCGCAGCCACGCTGGCCAGTAGCCCTCGAACAGGCGTAGCGCGGGTGCCGTGAGGCGCTGTACGACCACGCCAGAGGCCGCGACCGTGAGCAGGACGACAACGAGGATCAGGACCTGCGTGGCCGGGCCGTGCTGCTTCATCATCCGGTCCACCGCGTCGGAGGTCGAGCCCCATCCGTGTGAGACCACCCACGCGAGGACCACCCCGACCCAGAACACCATGGCCGAGGACGACACCGACGCCCAGCGATCGGCCAGCTTCCCGGCTGTCTGGCCCCAGAATGCGTTGATCATGGGGTCCCCGAGGAGGGCATCAGCGGCTCAGGCACCAGTTCGACGCCATGTTCGGGGCAGTGGGGAACGGCCTGCCCGGCGCTGCGGCGGTACCACACGCGGTCTGCGCCTACGGGGCAGATGTAGCGCTTCGCCGCCACCGGCGGCTGGGTGCCGGGCAGCGGCTGGTATGCCTTGACGCTCCGTGCCACGTCCGGCGGGCGCAGCTCGGGATCGGCCACCAGCTCTGCAGCCCAGTTGAGCAACTTCGCTTCTGAGCTCAGCAGTTCGGACAGATGCCGTGCTGCTTCGGACGGTTCAAGAGCGAGGGACTCGCCGATCCTGGCGTCGATCTCGTCGGCGCGGCCAGGAACCAGATCGGGGAGATAGCTGCGGATCGCGCGCGCTGCCTCGAACAATGCTTCCTCTTCCATGTGCTTCTCGCTCCAATTCACGCTAAACCCCGACGTAGAGGAATCCGGCCCATGAGTCCATCGCCTGGAAGGGCCGCCCCCGCGACCACAGTTGCAGGGTCAACGGCCCGCAGCCCTCCGGCGGCTGTACGACCTCGGGTACCAGTTCGGCAAGTTCGGCGTTGGATGACCTGCGCAGGAGCTGCTGGCTGCGGCGCAGCGCCTCGGCGGGGGTCCCATCCTGCGCGGACCAGGTCCGGTAGAACAGCCCCATGAGGGCGGCGGTGGCTGTGACGGGAACGGGCCACAGGGAGGCGATGCAGGAGCGCACGCCTGCTGCCAGCAGACCGCTGGGCAGGCTCACCGCCTCATCGGGCAACCGGGTACCAAGCACCGCCGTCTCGCAGGCGGACAGCACCACCAGGTCGGCATGGAGCTGTTCGCCGAGCAACCGTCGGACGGTCAGGTCCTGGTCGGCCAGGTGCAGCGCGCTCTCCAGCGGCTGGTCGGGACGTCCCGAGCCGTGGCAGTTCAGATGCACCACCCCGGGGCTGCGCAACGCGCCCAGCGCGTCCTCAACACGCGCGAGGGGAGTGGCCCCGCCCACCACGTGGACGGCGGCGCGAACCGCCGCTACCTCAAGCCGATCTTGGTCAAGGCCTGGCCCGCTCAAGAGCTGGACGGTCTCCGGCGGCCGCGGCTCGCCGCGCCCGTCCACCGGGCCCGATCCGCGGGCGATGGCCCGTGCGCTGGGTGCGAACCGCAGGCCCAGCAGGTCATCGGCATACCGGCGGCCGCCGGGTGACGCGTCGTCGACGGTCCAGGCCGCGTGCAGCGGCAGCAGGGCCACCAGGCCGCCCGCGACGACGGTGATCGGGACGCCGGGATCGAGATGTTCCAACGATGGTGCGACCACCGCGTCCCACAGCCATCGGCTCGCCTGCTCCAGGGCCCGCGTCCATGGCCGCCCGTCGGCCGCCTTGTGCTGAAGCGCCTCAAGGTAGTGCGAGACCACCTCGCGCACGGCGTCCTCGGTGAGCTCCGGGAGCTCCCAGCCGCTGACCCGCCCATGCGCCACCATCAGCGCCGCGCCGCCCAGCGTCGCGGGTAGAACGTAGAGCAGCTGCCTCCCCCGGGCGCTCGCGGCGATGTCGGCCAGACGCGGCGGCGCGAGGAAGTCCTCGAAGCCGGGCACGGACCGGATCTCGTCCCGCAGACTGCGCAGATTGCCCCGCCGCTCGTCCTGCGGGGCTGGGCCGCGTCCGGTTCGCCGAGCTGCGCCGTCGTCCTGGGACGCGGGCTCGTGAGCCCTGGCCGCGTGCAGGCGCCTCCGCAGGTCGGAGCGGCCGGCGGTATCGAGCCGGGCCAGCTCCAGGCGGGTCAGTCCGAGCGCCTCGGACAGCAGTTGGGTGCGGCCTCGCTCGGCGAGGATGGCGGCGGCCTCGACGTTCTTGTCGCGTAACGCCGCCAGGGCCGCGCGGGCGGACAACCCCCTGCCATCGCGCAGCCACGACTCCTTGTGATGCCGGGTCTGCTGGGTGACCAGCAGGTCGTCCACTGCGTCCAGGGCGCGCTCGAACCAGGTGACGGCCCCGGCCCAGTCCTGACGCTCCTCTGCCCACTCTCCGCAGTTGACCGCCAGTTGGAGGACCGTCTCCGGACCGACTACGGCACCGGGAGCGCGTACCGCCTCGTACGCGGCCCGGGCGCGCTCCTGCAGTCGTCGGCCCGCCCCCGGCCGGGTGGACCTCTCGGCGAGGACGTTGCCGAGGTTGATCTGCGCCCGCGCCCATTCGAGGGACTGAGGTTTGGCGCGGTTGACCGCTTCGGACAGCACCCCACTGGCGCGGTCGGTCGCTGCGGGGTCGTCATGCGCGAAACCGAGAGTTGAAAGCGTGGCACCGAGGTTGTTCAAGTACCCCGCCCGGTCTGGAGAGTCCCGGGGCGCGGCGGCCAGGGCTTCGTCCTGTGCCGTGACCGCGTCACGCAGATCCTCTGGGTTCCGCTCCAGGTCATAGCGGGTGCGCAGGGTGTTGGCCCAACTGCTCAGCAGCGCCGGCCGGGAGGGGGAGTCACTGGCACAGGCATCGAGCGCCCGGGAGTGCGCGTCGAGGGCTGCAGCCAAGTCGTCGGCATCCTCCAGACGGAGGAAGCGGGTCCTGCGAGCGAGGGCGACATGGTGCACGTGGTCGGAGAGATCGCGGCTCGCGGGATCGGCGCGCTCCGCCTCCTCGGCTAGGTCGACAGCCTCCTCCAGGTCGTCCAGTGAACCAGTCCGCTCGGACCGTTCCAGCAGCGTGCCACTGAGAGCGTGGTGGTGAACTGTGCTGTAGCTCGATGAGGTGCAGTTTTCCGGTTGAGTGGGTGTGGTTGTGGCTGGGTCGGGGCAGTCAGCGGAC
>NZ_JBGCAQ010000044.1:0-25233 GCF_041261405.1 Streptacidiphilus sp. EB103A
GGCGCCCCCGCCCCCGCCCCCGGCGCCGGCGCCGGGCCCGCCCCCCCGCCCCCACACCCCCCCAGTGGGCCGCGGGCGCGCCCGGCCCCCCCGCCCCCCCCCCGTCTCCGTCCGGCCACACCGCCGTCATCTCCGGCCGATAGGGTCGAGGGCGGGACAAACCCGCAGGCCGGACAGGATGGAGACCGCCATGAGCACGCCCCCGTTCCTCACCCTGCCTGCCTCCGCCCGCAGTCTCCGGCTGGCCACGGCCCGCGGGGAGTTCGCGTCCCTGCACAGCCTGCCGCCGAGCGGATCGCCCCGGGGCACCGCGCTGTTGGTTCCCGGATTCACCGGCAGCAAGGAGGACTTCATCGCGCTGCTGGAGCCGCTGACCGCGGCCGGCTTCCAGGTGGTTGCGGTGGACCAGCGCGGTCAGTACGAGACCGGCGGCCCGGCCGACCCGGCCGCCTACGGCCTCGAACCGCTGGCCCTGGACCTGCGGGCTATGACAGAGGCCGTGGCCGGTCTGCTGCCGGGCGCGACCGGGCCGCTGCACCTGCTGGGTCACTCCTTCGGCGGCTATGTCGTCCGCGAGGCCGTCCTGCTCGGCGGATCCACGGCGGACCCGCTGCCGTGGAGCTCGCTCACCCTGATGAGCACCGGCCCCGGCCCGGTCGCCGCCGAGGAGGGGAAGCGGGCCGAGCTGCTGGTCTCGGTTCTGCCGCTGATGGACCTGGAATCCATCTGGCAGGCGATGCGGGAGATGGACCGCGAAGCCGGCGTCGAGCAGCGGCTGCCGCCGGAGATCGACGGCTTCCTGCACCGCCGCTGGCTGGCCAACATCCCCGAGGCGCTGGCCGTGATGGGCCGACAGCTCACCGTGGAGCCCGACCGGGTGGACGCGCTGGCCGCGGCCGCACTGCCGACGCTGGTGCTGTCCGGTGAGCAGGACTACGCCTGGCCGGTGACGGAGCAGGCGGACATGGCCGAACGGCTGGGCGCCCGCTGCGTACAGGTGCCCGGCGCCGGGCACTCCCCCAACGCCGAGCAGCCCGAGGCCACAGCCGCGGCCCTGGCCGATTTCTGGCAGAGCGTCAACTGATACTCCGCCAGAAAGTATTCTCCGAACGCCAGAGAGTGCTCACGGACAGATTCCGTCGCGACAGGTTCGGCGACTTTCAGTAAAGTTCTGTCGGCCGGAATATCTTTGTCCGGCATTCTCGTTTGACCAGACTGCACACCGTGCGCGCCCATCACTTCCCTCCGCCACATCCCCTGGGTACCGGAACCCGCCCGGGCCCACTCGGCCCGACACCGGGGATTAACGGATGGGCAATCGTCGCGAAGCAGCTGCGCTGCAAAGTAGGCAAGGAAGGGAGAGGCCCATGCGTTTTGAGATCGTGCGTCTGAGCGACACCGACGGCAGTACACCGGAGCCCCTCATCGCGGACGCGGACACGGTCCGCGCCATGGTCGAGGACGCCGCGGCAACCGGGGAGCGGCTCTACATCCGCCCGTACGAGCAGGCGTCCTGACCGAATCGAACGGCAAGTGCCCCGCAGACCGAGCGGTGTCTGCGGGGCACTTTCGTGCCACGGCCCACCCCCATTCAGTTGACGACTGCAACCGACACTCCCCATGCGGGTGATCGTCCTTGACGGGGTGGTCGGGAGGGAGGACCGTTGTGCAGCATGAGGGGCGAGCCCAGTTGCCCGAGGTGCGGGGGCCGTGTCCGCGCCCCAGGCCTGTTCACCGATACCTGGCAGTGCGACGCGCACGGCACCGTGCATCCGCTGCAACCCGTCGTGCCCCCCAGCGTCCAGGCCCTCACCGTCGCCGTCGCCCGGGCCGAGGTCCCCATCTGGATGCCCTGGCCGCTGCCGGTCGGCTGGCTGTTCACCGGTATCGCCCACGCGGGTGACGACCTGTCGGGTGCCCGCGCCACCGCCATCGCCTGCTCGGGCCCGGGACCGCTCGGCGGCCCGGGTGAACTGGTCCTGGTGGCCGAGGAGATCGGCGTCGGCCTGGGCGCCCGCTTCGCCGGGCTGCCCGGCCCCGACCCCGGCGACGCCATCGCCGTCGACAAGCCCCCGCACGCCAAGGTACTGGCGGCCGGGCGGCCCACCGCGCTCTGGCATGTCGCCGGAACGCCCGACGACCGGGCCGTGTTCGTGGGCGAGGCGCGCGGACTGTGGCTCTGGGCGGTGGCCTGGCCGGAGGGCAGCGGCCTGCTGCTGTACGACGAGCTGGTGCTGACGGACCTGCGCGACGCGGGCGCCGAGATCGAGCTGCTGCCGTGCGGTGCGATCTCACCGCGGCTGCTCGGCCCGTAGCCGCCCCCGGGTCGCACAGAGCGGCGCTCTAAACTCGGGGACGTCACCCGGATTGAGGAGTCCCGCTCGTGCGCATCGACCTGCACACCCACAGTTCCGCCTCCGACGGCACCGACAGCCCCGCCGAGTTGGTGGGCCATGCGGTGGCGGCCGGTCTGGACGTCGTCGCGCTGACCGACCACGACACCGTGTCCGGCTACGCCGAGGCGGTCGCGGCGCGGGCCGGGACGGCGCTGACGCTGGTCACCGGGGCCGAGCTGTCCTGCCAGGTCGAGGGCATCTCCATGCACATGCTGGCGTACCTCTTCGACCCGGAGGACCCCGAGCTCACCCGTGAACGCGAACTGGTGCGCACCGACCGCTTCCGGCGGGCCGAGGCGATGACCGAGCGCTGCCGGGAGCTGGGCGCGCCGATCAGCTGGGAGCAGGTCCGGCGGATCGCCGGCAGCGGCGCGGTCGGCCGTCCCCATGTGGCTAGCGCGCTGGTGGAGGCGGGGGTGGTGCCCTCGGTGGACGCGGCGTTCAGCTCGGAGTGGCTGGCCAACGGCGGCCGGGCGGACGTGCGGAAGCGGGAGTTCGACCCGTTCGAAGCGGTGCGGCTGGTCCGGGCGGCCGGCGGGGTCACCGTCTTCGCCCACCCCGGCGCGGTCAAGCGCGGCCGCACTGTCTCCGAACAGGTCATCGCGGATTTGGCAGCGGCAGGGATGGACGGTGTCGAGGTGGACCACCTGGACCACGACGCGGAGACCCGCGAGCGGCTGCGCGGCCTGGCGGGCGACCTGGGTCTGCTGGTCACGGGCTCCAGCGACTACCACGGCCACCGCAAGGCGGTGCGGCTCGGGGCGGAGACCACCGCGCCCGAGGTCTACGACGCGATTGTGGCCCGAGCCACCGGGGCCAAGCCGGTTACGGCCTGAAGCCCTGCTTGTCCGTTCCAGGGTGCAGCGTGTGCATGGCTGGTCGCGCAGTTCCCCGCGCCCCTGGGTAGCTGCAACTGATCCACTGCGAGTGAGTTGCAGCACCGTTGGGGGCGCGGGGAACTGCGCGACAAACCATGCACCGCCCGCAGCCGAAAACCCCGACCAGCTCAGCCGAGCGGCACGCTCCGCCGCAACGGGTCGCGCAGGTCCGTGCCGTGGCGGAGCCACCGTTCCTGGAGGTCGGCTGCGCCGTGCACCCGCTTGTGGGCGGCCTCGTTGGGGGTCATCGGCAGCAGCGGCAGAAAGCGGACCGGGTCGGCCGGGTCGGCGAGTTCCAGGTCCTCGACCAGCCCTCCGGGTTCGGCGACCAGGAACGAGGTGAACGGCGCCCCCTCCCAGAGCGGCGCGCCCAGGTCCAGCGAGGCGCCCGGTGCCACCACCAGGCCCTCCACCTGCGGCGAGGCCGCCAGCGTGGCGAGCGGACGGAGCACCTCGTCCCGCCCGCCGCGCACGGTGAACACCAGCTCGGCGCGGGGCCCGGCAACCGGGTCGGCGACCATGTCGGCGGGGTCGGCCATCGGCGCGGCCGACATCCCCAGGGTGGCGTAGCGGACCAGGCCGTCCGCGTCGTGGAACCGCAGCACCTCGATCCGGTCGGCCCCCAGGAAGGTGACCGCGGCGCGGGCGTCAGGCTCGCCGAAGGTGCTGGTCAGCCGTGCTTCGACGGCGGTGAGGACTGCGTCGTGGGACATGGTCGACCACCCTACGTCCTGCGCTGACCGCGGATCACGACCAGCAGGCCGATCAGCACCAGGCCCACCGCCGGGTAGACCGCCACCGGCGGCATCTGGCCCAGCCAGACGGCGCCGATCAGGGCGGCGCCCGGAGTCTCCAGCAGGATCGCGGTGGACACCAGGGAGGGTCCGAGGGTGCGGACCACGCGGTTGCTGAGGGAGTGTCCGAGGAACTGGGCGGCGCCGGTGAGCAGCACGATCTTCAGCCAGGTCGAGCCGCTGTAGCCGGTCAGCGCCTGGCCCGAGGCCAGGCAGGCGACCAGCAGCAGGAAGGCCGTGGTGGCGTAGCAGACATAGGTGTAGGCGATGGTGCTGGCCGTCCTGCGGACCTCGCTGCCGAGCAGGAAGTAGGCGGAGGCCGCCATCCCCGCGCCCAGTGCCAGCGCGTCACCGGCCAGGGCCCGGGGGTCGGTGCTGAAGTCCACGCCGGTGAGGACCAGCACCCCGGCGAAGGCGGTGGCCGAGCCGATCCACACCGTCCGCGGAATGTGATGGCCGCGGAGCCGCAGGTAGAGGGTGGTCCACAGCGGGGTGACCGTGCACAGCGCGGTCGACGAGGCGATCGAGGTCATCCGCAGGCTGGGCAGCCACATGGCGAAGTGCAGCGCCAGGAACGCGCCGGCGGCCAGGCAGAGCAGCACCGTCCGCCGGCTCATCGCGCGCAGTTCGGCGCGGTGGCGCAGCAGTGCGATCGGCGAGAGGACGCCGGTGGCGATGCAGTTGCGCCAGAAGGCGATGGCGACGGCGGGGGCCGCTGTCGCGGTGATCAGCGGCGCGGAGAAGGCGACTCCGCTGACGGCGAGGGCCAGCAGCAGGAAGTCGATCCTGGGCACGGTGGAGAGATCGGGGTGCGCGGACGACCGCGGCGGTGGCGCGTCGGTGGTGACTGCGCTGGTCGTCTGCACGGCGCTCCTTGGCATCTGACCCCTGTCCCAGTAAGGGGCATGACGATGGTATGGGACTGACGCCCCCCGGGCGAAGGGGTATCAGGGCGTGGACGCCATAAGCTCAGCGCATGACTGAGGTGCGGGTGGAGCTGCTGGACCGGGCTCTGGTGGAGGAGTCGGCCAAGAAGTCCGGACTGCTCTGGGTCCGGCTCCCCGACGGGACGGACCGGGCGCTGTGGCAGGTGTGGCACGACGGGGCGGTGACGGTCGTCGGCGAGGGCGCCGAGCAGCCGCTGCACGGGCTCGCGGACGGGCAGTCCACGGTGCTGACCGCGCGCAGCAAGGACAAGGGCGGCCGGCTGGTGGCCTGGCCGGTCCGGGTGGAGGAGCTGCAGCCGCACAGCGAGGCCTGGACCGCCGCCGCGGAGGAGCTGAAGGCGAAACGGCTGAACTCCCCGGACCACGCCACCGTCACCGACCGCTGGGCCGCGGAGTCGCGGGTACTGCGGCTGGTCCCGGTCGGCGCGAGCGTGGCGGGCCCCGGCTCGATGCCCGACGGGTCGCACGCCGCCGTGCCGGTGCCGACCCCGGCGACCACGCGCGAGCCGATCCCGGCCGCGCTGCCGAAACTGCTCTTCGGACGCCGTCGGCGGAGGGGCGGAACCTGATCGGTCATGATTGCGGTATGACTGTCCTGTCAGAGGATTGAGCAGGGCGGCAGCACCTGTTCGCCGCCGGTAACCTGTGGCATGTCCGGACCGTGCCGTCTCCAGGCGCCGCACGACCTGGGCTGCAACAGCGACAGGCAGGAAAGGCAGATGACCGGAGCCTCCTCCCGCGTGTTCATCTCGCACCTCGCCGGCATGGCGGTCTTCGACCCGTCGGGCGACCAGGTGGGACGGATTCGCGATCTTGTGGTGAGCCTGCGGCTGGGCGGTCGGCCCCCGCGCGTGCTCGGCTTCGCCGTCGAGGTGGTCAGCAAACGCCGGGTCTTCCTGCCGATGAACCGGGTCACCAGCCTGGAGTCGGGTCAGGTCATCACCACCGGCGTGATAAACATGCGCCGCTTCGAACAGCGCCCCACCGAGACCCTGGTGCTGGCCGAACTGCTGGACCGCAAGGTCGCCCTGCGCACCAGCGGCCCCAACGGCGAGGCCGGGGAGACCGTCACGGTCCTGGACGTGGCCATGGTGCAGACCCGCAACCGCGAGTGGGAGATCGACAAGGTCTTCGTGGAGAAGGGCAAGGGCGGCAGGCTGCGGCGGAAGGGCGAGACGCTGACCGTGGACTGGTCGGCCGTCACCGGCTTCGCGCTGCGCGAGGAGGACCAGGGCGCGGCCAACCTGCTGGCGACGTTCGAGCAGCTGCGCCCCGCCGACCTCGCCAATGTGCTGCACCACCTCTCCGTCAAGCGCCGCTCGGAGGTGGCCGCCGCACTGGACGACGAGCGGCTCGCCGATGTCATGGAGGAGCTGCCGGAGGACGACCAGGTGGCGATCCTCGCCGGACTGCACCAGGAGCGCGCCGCCGACGTGCTGGAGGCGATGGACCCGGACGACGCCGCCGACCTGCTCTCGGAGCTTCCGGAGGAGGAAGCCGAGCGGCTGCTGCAGCTGATGGAACCGGAGGAGGCCGCGCCGGTCCGGCGGCTGCTCACCTACGCCGAGCGCACCGCGGGCGGTCTGATGACCACCGAGCCGATCGTGCTGGAGCCGGACGCCACCGTCGCCGAGGCACTCGCCCGGATCCGGGTCTCCGACCTCAAGCCGGCCCAGGCCGCGCAGGTGTACGTGTGCCGGCCCCCGACCGAGACGCCGACCGGGATCTACCTGGGTCTGGTGCACTTCCAGAAGCTGCTCAGGGAGCCCCCGTACACGCTGCTGGGCGCCATCGTCGACGGCGACCTGGACGCGCTCTCCCCCGACGCCGCCCTGGACCGGATCACCCACTACCTGGCGACCTACAACATGGTCGCGGCCCCGGTGGTGGACGAGCACGACCACCTGCTGGGCGCGGTGACCGTGGACGACGTGCTGGACCATATGCTGCCCGACGACTGGCGCGAGTCGGCGCTGCACGACGACGAGACCAAGCACGACCGCGCCCCGGAGGAGGTGGCCGCCGATGGCCGGTGACCGCCGTGACCTGAGGAACCTGCGCGAACGCCGGGACCTGCGGCTGCGCGAGGCGGCCGGACAGCGGCCGCGCGAAGCGGACGGACGGCGCACCCCGGAGCGCGGCGAGGACCGCCGCCGCAACCGGCTGGACCAGCCGCAGCGCCGGCGCAGCTTCGTCACCCTGCCGAACCCGGACTCGGACGCCTTCGGACGGCTGTCCGAACGGATCGCCCGCTTCCTGGGGACCGGGCGCTTCCTGGTCTGGATGACGTTCCTCATCCTGCTCTGGGTGACCTGGAACATCGCGGCACCGTCCTCCTGGCGCTTCGACCAGTACCCGTTCATCTTCCTGACTCTGGTGCTCTCGCTGCAGGCCTCCTACGCCGCCCCGCTGATCCTGCTGGCGCAGAACCGGCAGGACGACCGGGACAAGGTCAACATGGAGCAGGACCGGGCCAGGACCGAGCGCACCGTCGCCGACACCGAGTACCTGACCCGGGAGGTGGCCGCGCTGCGGCACGGCCTCGGCGAGGTGGCGACCCGCGACTTCCTCCGCTCCGAACTGCAGTCGCTGCTCAAGGAACTGGAGAACCGGACGCCGGGCGAGGCCGAGGAGGCGGCCGGCTGACGTCTTGCCACTGACGTCGCTGTGACCGGCCGCACGCGCCGAGCCGGTCGGGGCCGTGTCAGCTGCGTCGTACCATCAGTGCATGGCTTCCGATACGCAGACAACCGCCCTTGAGGAGTCCGTGCGCACGGCCCTCGGGACGGTGCAGGACCCGGAGATCCACCGGCCCATCACCGAGCTGGGCATGGTCAAATCGGTGGAGATCGACGCGGACGGCGCCGCCAGGGTGGCCGTCTATCTCACCGTCTCCGGCTGCCCGATGCGGGAGACCATCACCAGCCGGGTCACCGAGGCCGTGGGCGCCGTCCCCGGCATCAGCTCGGTCGCCGTCGAGCTGGACGTGATGAGCACCGAGCAGCGCCAGGAGCTGGCCTCGATGCTGCGCGGCGGCCAGGCCGAGAAGGAGATCCCCTTCGCCAAGCCGGGCTCGCTGACCCGGGTGTACGCGGTCGCGTCCGGCAAGGGCGGGGTCGGCAAGTCCTCGGTGACCGTCAACCTGGCTGCGGCGCTCGCCGCCGACGGGCTGAAGGTCGCGGTCGTGGACGCCGACATCTACGGCCACAGCATCCCCAGGATGCTGGGCGTGGGCGGCCGTCCGACCCAGGTCGAGAACATGATCATGCCGCCGTCGGCGCACGGCGTGAAGGTCATCTCGATCGGCATGTTCACCCCGGGCAACGCCCCGGTGGTGTGGCGCGGGCCGATGCTGCACCGGGCCCTGCAGCAGTTCCTCGGCGACGTCTACTGGGGCGACCTGGACGTCCTGCTGCTGGACCTGCCGCCCGGGACCGGCGACATCGCCATCTCGGTGGCGCAGCTGGTCCCCAACGCGGAGATCCTGATCATCACCACCCCGCAGCAGGCGGCGGCGGAGGTCGCCGAACGGGCCGGGACGATCGCGCTGCAGACGCACCAGACCATCGTCGGCGTCATCGAGAACATGTCCGGGATGCCGTGCCCGCACTGCGGCGAGATGGTCGACGTCTTCGGCACCGGCGGGGGCCAGACCGTCTCCGACGCCCTCACCAAGGCCACCGGTACCAAGGTGCCGGTCCTCGGCAGCATCCCCATCGACGTGCGGCTCCGCCAGGGCGGGGACGAGGGCAAGCCCGTCGTGCTCACCGACCCCGACTCCCCCGCGGGGGTCGCGCTGCGGGGTATTGCTTCCAAGCTGGGGAACCGCCAGCGCGGGCTTTCCGGGCTCTCCCTGGGGATCACCCCTCGGAACAAGTTCTGACGGAGCGGAGCGGTGGCACCTCGGTGCATGGTTACTGTTCGCGCAGTTCCCCGCGCCCCTGAGCATGTGCAACTGGGACAGTTGCAGACCCATAGGGGCGCGGGGAACTGCGCGACAAGCCATCCACCGAGGTGCCACCCGCCCACTCAGCCGGCGTACCCCCCGAGGTCGGTGACCGTGCTGAACCCCAACGCGTAGGCACTGACCCCCCGCCCGTACGCCCCCAGGTGCACCCCCGGCGCGTCCCCCGCAAGCACCCACCCGTATTCGGATTCGCGGTAGCGGAACGGCTGGGGGGTGCCGTTGACCGGCAGGGTGAGGGAGGACCAGCCCGCGCCGTCCAGGTCGTCCGCGAGGTCCCAGGCGAGCGTGGACTGCTGGTCCAGCCAGTTCTGCCGCATCTCCCGGGCCATCGGGGCGAGCTCCGTCGCGGCCAGCAGACCCGAGCCGGCGAGCCACGCGGCGGAGGACACCGAGGTGGCCTCCAGTATCCCGGTGCCGTCGCCCAGGCGGCGTCCGGGGCGCCGGGCCACCGTCACCACGACCGCGTAGCGGCGGGACTCGGCCGCGGGGTCCTGCTTGCCGTAGCTTCGAGTCGGTTCGTCACCGTGGCCGATGGAGCCGTAGTCGACGGCGCCGTCGGGCGACGTGCCGACCGGGGCCAGCCAGCGGTGCCCGGTCCAGGCCTCGTCCAGGCTGTACCAGGGGAAGTCCGCGCGCAGATAGCCGTCGACGACGGCGTCGGCCGTCCCCGTGTGGCTGGTGGTGTCCATCTCGGCCCTCTGCTTCCGCTCGGCTGTGCTGTCGCAGCAGAACAATAGCGGGGGCGCGATCGGGTTGAAGCTTCGTCAGGTCGCGTCGACGTCGTACGCGGGCCGCTCGGCCGCCGCCTGCGGGCGTTCCGGCTTGACCATGTCGACCTGCGGGGACGAGTCGTCGGCGACCTTGGCCAGCGGGTCGGCCGCGACCGACTTCACCGCGGCGGTCGCCGCGGACGCGTCCTTGCTGAAGCCGTTCTTCAGCTCCTGGAGGTCGCTCAGCCCGAACTCGTCGCCGTGCGTCGCCAGCTGCTTGCGGACGAAGGTCTTGGGGTTGAGGTCCTCGAACTCGAAGTCCTTGAACTCCGGCCCCAGCTCCTTGCGGATGTCCTCCTTGGCGCTGTCGGAGAACTCGCGGATCTTACGGATGATCCCCATCGCGTCGGCGACCAGCTTGGGGAGCTTGTCCGGGCCGAAGATGATCACGGCGAGGACAATCAGCGCCACCAGTTTGAATGGACTTATGTCGAACACCGTGCGGCTCCCCTGGGAGGTGAAGTCACCCGCTCATGGGCACAGAGCGGCGTACCGGCACCAGCGTAGTCGCCGCCGCCTCGATATCGCTCATACGTGTGCGGTCCCACTGCCAGATCAGAGGTTGTTCGCCCCGTCGTCGCGCTCCGTCGAGTGCAGCGGCATCGGCAGTTCCCTGGTCTGCCCGCCGCGCAGCACGGTGAGCACGACGGTGGCGCCGGGGCTGCGCCCGCGAACCAGCGCCGCCAGGTCGTCGCCGCTGGTCACCGGCGCGCCGTCGAGGGCGATCACGACGTCCCCCGGGTGCAGTGCCGAGTCGCCCCCGGACCGGGACGCGACGGCGGTCACCGCGGCGCCGCTCTGGTAGGTGAGGTCCACGGTCGCACCCAGCACGGTGCGGCCCGCGTGACCGGTGTTGATCAGCTGCTCGGCGACCCGCATCGCCTGGTCCACCGGGATCGCGAAGCCCAGGCCGATGCTGCCGCTCTGGTCGGTGACGCCGAAGGGGTCGCTGCTGTCGGAGTCGGCGGAGCGGATCGCGGTGTTGACGCCGACGACGGTGCCGGCGGCGTCCAGCAGCGGACCACCGGAGTTGCCGGGGTTGATCGGGGCGTCGGTCTGCAGGGCGTCCAGGTAGGCCAGGCCGGCTCCGGAGTTGGTGCCGCCCGAGGTCAGCGGCCGGTCCCTGGCGCTGACGATGCCCGAGGTGACGGTGCCCTGGAGGCCGAAGGGCGCGCCGATGGCGACGACCGGGTCGCCGACCTCGATCCGGGCAGCGGAGCCGAGGGCCAGCGGGTGCAGCCCGGCGACCCCCTTCACCTGGAGCACGGCCAGGTCGGAGCCGACGTCGCGGCCCACCAGCTCGGCCGGGTGGCGCTGTCCGGTGCTGAAGGTGACGGTGGTGCGCCCGGCCCGGCCCAGCGGGGCGACCACATGGTTGTTGGTCAGGATGTGCCCGGCGCCGTCCAGCACGATGCCGGTCCCGGTGGTGGTGGTCCCGGAGGCGTTGACGCTGAGGTAGACCACGCCGGGGAGCACGGCGCGGACGATGCCGGCGGTGGTTCCGGGCGAGCGCGGCACGGGGGCCTCGCTGGCCGCCTGCAGGGTGATCCGGCCGCCCTGGCGGGTGCCCTGGACCAGCGCGCCGATACAGCCGCCGAGCAGGCCGGCGCAGAGCACCGCGGCGACCGCGCCCACCGCGATCCGTACGGACTGGCGCACGGCCGAGCGCGGAGCCCTGTACCCGCGGCGCGGGATGCGGACCGGCCTCGCAGGGGACTGGCCGGCAGCGGACGCCGCCGGGCGGGCCGGCGGCAGCCGGAAGCTCTGCCCGCACGGGCCGTCCGGATGACTCCACCAGCGCGGCGCCGGAGCAGCGGTCGCCCGGGGGACCTGCCGCTCCCGACCGTCGGTCGGCATGGCAATGCCTGGTGGGAGTCCTGCCTCGACCTCCACCGCCATCCGGCGCACCGCCCTCCACTCGCCGCTGGGGAGGGACAGTCAACCAGGTCCGAACCGCGTTGTGGAGTCGGCAGGGTTACGGACAGCCCCGGCCGCCCCTCCTGGCTCGACTACCTCAGGACGCCGGAGCGCAGCGCCGGGTTGTTGCTGCCCGCGGCCGGGAGCGAGGTGGCCGAGGCGGACGGTGCGACCAGCGACTGGGAGAACCCGCCGGGCAGGTTCGCCGGAACCCCGAGCGCCAGCTGCCCGCTGTTGCGGCTGCTCTCGGTGACGCCCTGGCCGCCGGCCGTGTCGGCGACCGGTGCGACATTGCCGTAGGGGTCGTCCACGGTCGGCTGCTCGGCCGAGCTCACCCCGGTGATGGCGCCGCCCAGCGCGACCGCGGCGACCGAGAAGGCCCCGGCGGCGGCGAAGGCGAAACGCCGACCGCGCGCCGCCGACGGACGGGGCGCGCTCTGCTCGCGGGTGCGCTCCTGCGGAGCGAAGCTCTGCGGACGACTGTCGCCGGGCGCGAACCCGGCTCTCAGCCGTGCGGCGATGGGCCCGACGGAACGCTGCTCGCCCTGGAACGGGCGACTGCCGCGCTCGGCCCGCGGATCCACCCCGGGCACGGGGTGGTCGGCACCGAGGGCGTTGCTGCCGAACCGGCCGCTGCCGAAGCCGCTCGCCCCGAAGGAGTCACCGCCGCCGAAGGAGTTCGTGCTGCCGAAGGCGCCGCCGCCGAAGCCCCTGCGGGCGCTCGCGCCGCCGCTCGGGGGCCGCCGGTCGGCGTCGTCGTCACCGGCGATGTTCATCAGCTTGGCGAGGAACAGGGCACTGGGGTCGGGCGGCAGCGCCGCCGCGATCCGGCTCTTGATCCGGCGCTCGTCCTCGGCCCGGCTGAGGCAGGCCGAACAGGTCGCCAGATGCGCCTGGACCCGCTCCCGGCCGTCGTGGTCGAGCTCTCCGTCGATGAAGGCGGCCAGCCGGTCGCCGAGGTGCTGCTCCTCCAGGGCCTGGACCGCCGACGCGGCGGCAGAGCGGTCCACCCGCAGCTCGACCAGGACCTCGGGCCGACGGGCGCGGTGCGGCTGCTCGGTCACAGCGACCGCCTCTGTTCCGCGAACTCGTCCGGTCCGGTTCCGGTGGCTCCGTACAGGGCGGCCTCGCCCGGCTCGGCGATGGCGCCGGCCCGGCGCTCGCGGCCCTCCGCCGCACCGGGGGCCCGGTGCTGCAGGGCGGCGCGCAGGTGGGCCCGGCCGCGGTGGATCCGGCTGCGGACGGTGCCGAGCTTCACGCCCAGGGTCGCGGCGATCTCCTCGTAGGAGAGGCCCTCGATGTCGCAGAGCACCACGGCGGCGCGGAACTCGGGCGCAAGGGTGTCCAGCGCTTGCTGGACGTCGGCGTCGAAGTGCGTGTCGTGGAAGTGCTGGGCCGGCGAGGGCTCACGGCTGGGGAGCCGCTCGGCGGCGTCCTCGGCCAGGGCGTCGAAGCGGATCCGCTGCTTGCGGCGGACCATGTCGAGGAAGAGGTTGGTGGTGATCCGGTGCAGCCAGCCCTCGAAGGTGCCGGGCGTGTACGTCGACAGCGAGCGGAACACCCGGACGAAGACCTCCTGGGTGAGGTCCTCGGCGTCGTGCTGATTGCCCGTCAGGCGGTAGGCCAGCCGGTACACCCGGGCGCTGTGGGTCTGGACGATCTCCTCCCAGCTGGGCGGCGTCCAGACGGAGGCCGCGCTGCCCTCGTCGAAGGAGGCGGTCTGCGGACTCTGCGCGGGCTCGGTGGCCCCGCGCTCACTGGGTGCGGGCTTGGACTCACTCATCACGGGCTTTGGCGTCAGGGCCGACGCACGACCGCGGAAGTGCCGCGAACACGCGCCCCCCTCAGCCACACCTCCTCGATCGGCTCTTCTGCCAAGCAGGGTCACCACCATATCCGCCTCACCCGTCTGCTCCGGATAAAAGCCAATCACCATACGACCCACCTGCGGGGTCGGCCGCACTCACCACTCCCAACGGGTCGCGTCCTGCTCCGGTTCCTTCAAGACCCATTAACCTGTGGCCAGAAATCCAGAAATGCAGACACAGAACCAGGGACAGATCCGGAGAGGGAGCAGCCATCACCGGCTACGGGCCGTCGGACCCGCGCCTCGCCGATGCCTACGCCGTCGAGGACGAGGTGCTGCAGTACGCCCGCAGGCAGTCCGAGCTCGCCACGGTGCGCCCGGTGTCGCCGGCCAGCGGGGCGGCACTGGCGGTGCTGACGGCCGCGGTCGGCGCCCGTTCGGTGGTCGAGATCGGCACCGGCGCGGGCGTGTCGGGCATCTGCCTGCTGCGCGGGATGCGGCCGGACGGGATCCTCACCACCGTCGACATCCAGCCGGGGCTGCAGCGGCAGGCCCGCGAGCTGTTCTCGGACGCCGGTTTCGCGCCGAGCCGGGCCCGGTGCATTCCGGGCGCCGCCCTGGAGGTGCTGCCGAGGCTCGCCGACGGCCAGTACGACCTGGTGTTCTGCGACGGCGATCCGGCGGAGTCGCCGGAGTACCTCGCTGAATCGTTGCGCCTGCTGCGACCTGGGGGAATGGTCTGCTTCGAAGGGACCGTCAGCGCCCTGGAGGACGTGGCGACCAGGGACCTGATGCGGACCGTGCGGGAGCACGACGCCCTGCTGAGTGCGCTGCTCCCGGTCGGTGACGGACTGTTGTGCGCGGTGCGGCGCTGAGCCGCCGGAAGCACGGAGGCGGCCGGGTGCAACAGCTGTGGCTCTGGTCCCGGGCCCCCCGGAGGGGGTGCGGGGCCAGAGCCACAAGTGCTCTACTCGCTTGGAGACCAGGAGGTCGTCAGCCGCAGGCCTTCTTCAGGGCCTCGCCCAGAGCGTCGGCCTCGTCCGGCGTCAGTTCGACCACCAGCCGCCCGCCGCCCTCGAGCGGTACTCGCATGACGATGCCCCGCCCCTCCTTGGTCACCTCGAGCGGGCCGTCGCCCGTCCGCGGCTTCATGGCCGCCATGCTCGTTCCCCTTCCTGCGAACCTGCTCACCGACGCACCTACGGCCCGTCCACCGCAGGTATCGAACGCATTGATCGGAGTCCAGTATCCCGCATCGGGGCACCCGATGACCAACATCACTACTCTCTCCTGCCCCGACAGGCTCATCCGTACGCTGACCACCCGGTTCCGATCGCAAATCAGTTCCCGTGTCCCCGGCGGGTCCCCGCGCCCTCGCCCCGGTTCGGCCGACCGGGCGGGACACGTCCGAAACAGTGGCCTACGTCACATCGGCCAAGCGGCTGTCGATCCGTCATGCTGACATGGGACTACTGACGAGTAATGGGAGATCCGCATGGCCGACACCGTGCTGTACGAGCTCAGCGACGGGCTGGCGACCGTCACCATCAACCGGCCCGAGGCGATGAACGCACTCGACACGGAGACCAAGGTCGCTCTGCGGGACGCCATGATCACCGCCAAGGAGGACCCGGCGGTACGGGCGGTGCTGCTCACCGGGGCCGGCAACCGGGCCTTCTGCGTGGGCCAGGACCTCAAGGAGCACCTGGGCAAGCTGGCTGCCGCCAAAGACTCCACCGCTAAGAACACTGGAGAGGCGCCGCTGTCCACCGTCCGGGACCACTACAACCCGCTGGTGACGGCGATCGCGACGATGGCCAAGCCGGTCGTCGCCGCGGTCAACGGGGTGGCCGCCGGGGCTGGCGCGGGGCTGGCCTGGGCCTGCGACTTCCGGATCATCGCCGACCACAGCGGGTTCAACACCTCGTTCGCCGGGGTGGCGCTGACCGCGGACTCGGGTGTGTCGTGGACCCTTCCCCGGCTGGTGGGGCAGGCCAAGGCGGTCGAGCTGCTGATGTTCCCGCGGACGGTTCCGGCGGCGGACGCGCTGGCGCTCGGGCTCGCGCATCGCGTGGTCCCGGGGGTTGAGCTGGCCGGGACGGCGAGGGCGTTCGCGGCGGAGCTGGCCGCGGGACCGACGGTCGCCTTCGGCGCGATCAAGGAGTCGCTGGCGTTCGGGGCGGGGCACACGCTGGTGGAGACGCTGGGCAAGGAGGACGAGCTGCAGACCCTTGCGGGGGCGGCGGAGGATCACTGGATCGCGGTGCAGGCCTTCGTTGCCAAGGAAGCGCCGAAGTACGTGGGGCGGTAGCCAGGCCCGGGCAATTAGTGCGGGTTGTGGGCGGTTTGTCGCGCAGTTCCCCGCGCCCCTGAGCAATTGCAACTGAGCCAGTTGCAGACCCCTAGGGGCGCGGGGAACTGCGCGAACCCCAGCCACGCACAACCCGCAGCCGTCAGCGCGCGAAACAGTCGGCGAAGTGGTCGTTGACCAGGCCGCAGGCCTGCATAAGGGCGTACGCGGTGGTCGGACCCACGAAGCGGAAGCCGCGGCGCTTGAGCTCCTTGGCGAGGGCCGTGGACTCCGGGGTGACCGCCGGGACATCGCCGAAGGCGCGCGGCGCCCTGCCCGGCTTCTTCGGGGCGAAGGACCAGATCAGGGCGTCCAGGGTGGTGCCGTCCAGGTCCAGGACGGCGCGGGCGTTGGCGATGGTGGCCAGGACCTTGGCGCGGTTGCGGATGATGCCCGGGTCCGCCATCAGCCGTTCGACGTCCGCGTCGCCGAACTCGGCGACCAGCGCCGGGTCGAAGCCGGAGAACGCCTTACGGAAGGTCTCCCTGCGGCGCAGGATGGTGATCCAGGACAGCCCGGACTGGAACGCCTCCAGACTGATCCGCTCGTAGAGCGCCTGGTCGCCGTGGACCGCTTTGCCCCACTCGTGGTCGTGGTACTCGACGTAGTCCGGCGTGGAGAGGCCCCAGGGGCAGCGTCGCAGCCCGTCCTCGCCGAGGACCGTCGCGGTCGGGCTCACTGCCCGCCCTCCTCGTCCAGGCCGGGGAGGGCGTCCTGGGGGGTCTGCTTCTCCAGGGTGGTGCCGCCCGGGGTGGCGAACCGCATCCGCAGCGCCTCGAACTCGGCCGCGCCGGGCTCGCCGGCCTGGGGGTGACCGGCCGCGAGGGCCGCGTTGAGCGCGGCCTCCAGCTCGGCGACCCGGACGTCACGGTGGGTCAGCTCGACGCCGAGGCGGTCGAGCACGTCGTCCACCTCGTCCATCCGGTAGCCGCGCACGGCCATCGGGAAGCGCAGCACGTCGACGTCGGCGCGGGTCAGCGGGCGGTCCAGCGGCAGCCGTGCGGCCAGCCGGTCCTGCTCCGCCTCCGGCAGCGAACCGCCGCCCCCGAGCGCGACCAGCGCCGCAGCGCCCACGACCAGCACCATGACGACGAGGATCAACCAGAACACAAGCCCACCACTCCCGGCTCCCGGTGGGGGATCATGAAGGGATGCCCCACAGTACTGAACGGTACTGGGGCCATCATGGCGTACGTACCTTGGAGGACGCATGGCGCTCGCGCTCGGCCCGCGGATTTTCGGTGACGACGAGCCGGTCATCATGGCCATCGTCAACCGCACCCCGGACTCGTTCTTCGACCGGGGGGCGACCTTCGCCGACGAGGCGGCCTTCTCGGCGGCCGACCGGGCGGTCGCCGAGGGCGCGGCGATCCTGGACATCGGCGGGGTGAAGGCGGGACCGGGCGAGGAGGTCACCACCGAGGAGGAGCTGCGCCGGATCGTGCCCTTCGTGGCCGAGCTGCGCAAGCGCCACCCGGACACGGTGATCAGCGTGGACACCTGGCGGCACGAGGTCGGCGAGGCGGTCTGCGAGGTCGGCGCCGACCTGCTGAACGACGCGTGGGGCGGGGTGGACCCGCTGCTGGCGGAGGTCGCCGGGCGGTACGGGGTGGGGATCGTCTGCACCCACGCCGGCGGCGCCGAGCCGCGGACCCGGCCGCACCGGGTGGCCTACCGGGACGTGATGGCCGACATCCTGGAGCGCACGCTGGCGCTGGCGGAGCGGGCGGTGTCGCTGGGCGTACCGCGCGAGGGGGTGCTGATCGACCCCGGGCACGACTTCGGCAAGAACACCAGGCACTCGCTGGAGGCCACCCGGCGGCTGCCGGAGATGACGGCGACGGGCTGGCCGGTGCTGGTGTCGCTGTCCAACAAGGACTTCGTGGGCGAGACGCTGGACAAGCCGGTCGGCGAGCGGCTGCTGGGCACGCTGGCGACCACGGCGGTGTCGGCGTGGCTCGGAGCGCAGGTCTACCGGGTGCACCAGGTCGCGGAGACCAGGCAGGTGCTGGACATGGTCGCCTCGATCCGGGGCAGCCGGCCCCCGGCGGTGGCCCGCCGCGGGCTGGCCTAGCGGCCAGGGGTTGCCCGCCGCCGAGGGTGGAATGCTGCTGGGCGAGCGGGCTCTACGCCGGTGGGTGGTTGCTGTTCGCGCAGTTCCCCGCGCCCCCAGGTAAGTGCAAGCGGGCCAGTTGCAAACGTGTAGGGGCGCGGGGAACTGCGCAAACCGCAGCCATGCAACCACGTGCCACTATTCCGGATTGTGGGCCGGGTTCACTACGCCATTTCGGAGGCGGGCCTCGTCGAGGATCTTCATGGCCTCGTCGACGGAGTCGGTGATCTGGATGAGTTCCAGGTCCGACGGGGAGGCCTTGCCCTCGGCGACCAGGGTGTTGCGGACCCACTCGAACAGGCCGGACCAGTAGGAGACGCCGAAGAGGATCACCGGGAAGCGGGTGACCTTGTGGGTCTGCACCAGGGTGAGCGCCTCGAACAGCTCGTCCAGGGTGCCGAAGCCGCCCGGGAGCACGATGAAGCCCTGCGAGTACTTGACGAACATGGTCTTGCGGACGAAGAAGTAACGGAAGTTCAGGCCCAGGTCGACGTACTGGTTGAGCCCCTGCTCGAACGGCAGCTCGATGCCGAGGCCGACCGAGGTGCCGCCGGCCTCGTGGGCGCCCTTGTTGGCGGACTCCATCGCACCCGGTCCGCCGCCGGTGATGACCGCGTAGCCGGCTTCGACCAGGGCGCGGCCGATCTGCTCCCCGGCCCGGTACTCGACCGAGTCCGCCGCTGTCCTGGCGGAGCCGAACACGCTGACGGCGGGCCCCAGTTCGGCGAGGGCGCCGAACCCCTCGACGAACTCGGACTGGATGCGCATGACCCGCCAGGGGTCGGTGTGCAGCCAGTCCGCGTTCTGCGCCGAGTCCAGCAGCCGCTGGTCCGTGGTGCTGCTGTCGACCTGTTCGCCGCGGAGCAGCACCGGGCCGCGCCGCTTCTCCGCGGTCTTCCTGGGGCCCGTGGAAACCCGGTCCGGACCGTCGCCGTTCTGCCTGTCGCTCGTCATACCTACGCAGGGTACGACGAGTCCGCTCGACCAGGTGGGATCTTTAATTGCCTGGTCAGTCCTGGAGCCAGTCGCGGATCCGCTTCTCGCACTCGTCCACCGCCGCCAGCGAGCAGTGCTCCTCGCGGGTGTGGGCCAGGTTGGGATCGCCTGGGCCGTAGTTGACGGCGGGCACGCCGAGCGCGGAGAAGCGGGCGACGTCGGTCCAGCCGAACTTGGCCTGCGGGGTGGCCCCGGTCGCGGCGATGAAGGCGGCGGCGGCCGGGTGGGACAGGCCGGGCAGCGCGCCGGGGGCCGAGTCGGTGACGACGACCTGGTAGCCGTCGAACACCTCGCGGATGTGCGCCTCGGCCTCGGCCTCGCTGCGGTCCGGCGCGAAGCGGAAGTTGACGGTGACGGTGCAGGCGTCCGGGATGACGTTCCCGGCGACGCCGCCCTCGATGCTGACCGCGTTGAGGCCCTCGTGGTACTCCAGGCCGTCGATGTCGACCAGGCGCGGCACATAGTCCGCCAGTCGCTGCAGGACCGGGGCGGCCTTGTGGATGGCGTTGTCGCCGAGCCAGCTGCGGGCCGAGTGGGACCGGTGCCCGGTGGTGCTGACGGTGGCCCGCATGGTGCCCTGGCATCCGCCCTCGACCTGCGCGTTGCTCGGCTCCATCAGCACCGCGAAGTCGGCGGCCAGCCAGTCCGGGTGGATCCTGGCCAGCCGTCCCAGGCCGTTGCGGACCGCCTCGACCTCCTCGCAGTCGTAGAAGACGAAGGTGAGGTCGCGGTTGGGGTCCGGGACGGTCGCGGCGATCCGGAGCTGGACGGCCACGCCGGCCTTCATGTCGGAGGTGCCGCAGCCCCAGAGCAGGTCGCCGTCGACCCGGGAGGGGAGATTGTCCGCGATGGGTACCGTGTCCAGGTGTCCGGCCAGGACGACCCGTTCGGAGCGGCCCAGGTTGGTCCGGGCGATGACCGCGTCGCCGTCCCGGTCCACGGTGAGGTGCGGCAGCGAGCGCAGGGCGGCCTCGACGGCGTCGGCGAGCAGTCGTTCGTCGCCGCTGACCGAGGGGATGTCGACCAGGGCCGCGGTGAGTTCACCTCCGCTCGCTGTTAGATCGAGTACGGGTGCGGCGGCCGGAGCCGGGGCGTCAGCGGTATGGGAACCAGTCATGACCAGCCAGGTTACGGCCTGCCGCCCGGTGGCCGGGGTCGATGGGCCGGAGAACCGGGCTCACGGCGGGGCCGTCCCAGTCGGTAGGGTGCAGCGAACATGGCAAGGAGGAACAGCCGGGTGAGTCTGAAGTCGATGATGGACTCCGCCGAGACCGCGCCCGTCGCGCGGCGTCGGCGGCGGTGGCTGGGCTGTCTGCCGTTCGTGCTGGTGCTGGCCCTGGTGGTGGTCGGCGGCCTGTATCTGAACCGGCACCGCGACCTGCTGCCCATCCCGGTCGCCGAGGGCTGCCAGGTGGACAGCGCCGACGGCGTGATCGACCTCTCGCTGGACCAGATGAGCAACGCCGGGACGATCGCGGCGGTGGCCATATCGCGAAATCTTCCAGAACGGGCGGTGACGATCTCGCTGGCCACGGCCATGCAGGAGTCCAAGCTGCAGAACCTGACGGCCGGCGACCGCGACTCGATCGGTCTGTTCCAGCAGCGCCCCTCGCAGGGCTGGGGTACTCCGACCCAGGTCGGCGACCCGGTCTACGCGACCAACAAGTTCCTCGACAAGCTGGTGCAGATCCAGGGCTACGCGCAGCTGCCGCTGACCGTCGCCGCCCAGGACGTCCAGCACAGCGGCTACCCCGACGCCTACGCCGCGCACGAGACCGATGCCAAGACCCTCTCCGGGGCACTCACCGGACGCGTCCCCGCCTCGCTGAACTGCACGGTGAACAGCGTGGGTTCGGCGGTCACCGGACCGATCGGTTCGGACGGACTGCAGCAGGGCGGCCGGGCGGTCTCGGCGAAGCTGAAGAAGGAGTTCGGCAGCACGGTGACGCCCAGGGCGATGACCGTGGCCGGCTCCGCCGATGCGGCCGGAGCGTCCTCCTCGTCCTCCTCCGCAGCCGCGGACCCGCAGGGGCTGGGGCTGACGGTCCGCACCGGCAGCGGGACCGCGGGGACGGCCCGTGCCTGGGCGGTGGCGCAGTGGGCGGTGGCCAACTGCCAGGACCTGCACATCACCACCGTGTCCTATGGCGGCAAGGTGTGGCGCAGCTCCGACTCCACCAAGGGGTGGCAGACCTCCGGCACCGCGTCCGCCTCGGGACCGGTGCAGATCACCGTGTCGGCGAAGGCCGCAACGGCCTCCCCGTCGAGTTAACGGCGACCCGCCGGGTTGACGCGCGGGGGTCTCGGACGGCCCAGCGCGCGGCCGTCCTGCGAAGATTTTGTGTGCATCGGTTCCGCCCTGGCGCAGCCTCGGAGAAGCCTTTCTGCCGGAGCATGAAGCCGGGGCAATCTGTCCGAATATGCACCGAAAAAGATAATGCGATGTTTAGGAACTCTTTGCTGGCGTCAACCGCAACCTTCTCGCTCCTCAAGCGGTAATCACCACGTCCGCCCGGCGGACTGGTTCAGTCCCCACCTCAACGAGGAGCACCATGTCTCTCCCCCTCTCGCGCCGGATCGTCACGGCCGCGTTCGTCGTCGCCGCCGGCGCCGTCCCCGCCCTGACCGCGGGTACCGCCTCCGCCGCGCCCGAGCTGCCCGGCGTCCCCGACCTGGGTGGGCTCAGCCAGCTCGACACGGGTGCCCTGGGTGGTGACGTCCAGTCCGCCAGCCACCAGGCCGGGCAGCTCACCGGCTCCAGCGCGAGCAGCGCCGTCGCCCAGTCCGTCCCCACCGTCGCGGACGCGGCGGGCGCCGCCACCGCCAAGGCCCTTCCCGAGGCCAACCGCATGCTCGGCACCTCCGCGGGCCAGCTGGCCCAGGTCGCGGGCTCGACCGCGGGCACCACCGGCTCGCTGGCCGGCGCCGCGTCCGGCGCGACCCGCGCCGTGCCGGTCGGCGCAGCCCACCAGGCCGTCCCGGCGGTCGGCACGGTCCCGTCCACCGCCTCCGACGCGGCCCCCGCCGGCAGCACCCCCGTCGCGGCCAACATCACCCCGAGCGCGCCCAAGCCGGGCGGCCCGCTCTCCGCGCTGCCGCTGAGCAACCTGCCGGTGAACAGCCTGCCGCTGGGCGCCGCGCAGTCCACCGTCGGCCAGGTCGCCGGGGCGGCCGCTCCGGTCGCCGGCCAGCGCCTGGGCGGACTGCCCGGCCTGGGCGACACCGCCGGCCTGGGCGGCCTCACCCAGACCCTGCCGCTGGGCAGCCTGCCGGTCGGCTGAGGTCGCGTCAGCACTCCGCATGCGCGAGGGCCCCGAAGCGACACGCTTCGGGGCCCTCGGCCGAACAGCAGGGGGTCAGCCGCCGAGGCGCTGGACCGCGGCGCGGACCCGCTCGTCGGTCGCGGTGAACGCCACCCGGACGAACCGCGCCCCCGCCTCTCCATAGAACTCGCCCGGAGCGACCAGCACACCGTGTTTGGCCAGCTCGCCGACGGTGTCCCAGCAGGGCTCGTCGCGGGTCGCCCAGAGGTAGAGGCTGGCCTCGGAGTGCTCGATCCGGAAGCCGTTGGCTTCCAGCGCCCCGCGCAGCGCCCCGCGGCGGGCGGCGTAGCGGGCCCGCTGCTCCGTCACATGGGCGGTGTCGCCCAGCGCGGCGACCGTCGCCGCCTGCACCGGGGCCGGGACCATGAAGCCGCTGTGCTTCCTGATCTCCAGCAGCTCACCCAGCACGTCCGGGTCCCCGACCAGGAAGGCCGCCCGGTACCCGGCGAGGTTGGAGCGCTTGGACAGCGAGTGGACCGCCACCAGGCCCTGGTAGCTGCCGCCGCAGACGTCCGGGTGCAGCACCGACACCGGCTCCGCCTCCCAGCCCAGCTCCAGGTAGCACTCGTCGCTGACCAGCAGCACGCCGTGCTCCCTGGCCCAGGCCACGGTGCGGCGCAGCTCGTCGACGGTCAGCACCCGGCCTGTGGGGTTGGACGGGGAGTTGAGCCACAGCAGGTTGAGGCCGGCCGGGTCCAGCTCCCACGGGTCGTCGTAGACCACATGGTCCGCCCTGGCCAGCCGCGCGCCGACCTCGTAGGTCGGATAGGCCAGCCGCGGGTAGGCCACCCGGTCCCCCGGGCCCAGGCCCAGCTGCGTCGGCAGCGCGGCCACCAGCTCTTTGGAGCCGACCAGCGGCAGCACATGGCGGTGGGTCAGCCCGGCCGCGCCGAGCCGGCGCTCGCCCCAGCCGACCAGGGCGTCCCGCAGCGCGGTGGTGCCCCAGACGGTGGGATAGCCGGGGCTGTCGGCGGCCGCCGCAAGGGCGTCCTGGACCAGCTGCGGGACGGAGTCCACCGGCGTGCCGACGGACAGGTCCACGATGCCGTCCGGATGGGCGGAGGCGGTGGCCTTGTACGGCTCCAGGCGGTCCCAGGGGAACTCCGGGAGCAGGCCGGAGACGCGCCGCGCCTCCCACCAGGAAGCGGTGGAAGGCGCGGTGGCGGTGCTGTTGTGCACGGCGTTCACAGGCCCCGCGTCACTGGTTCTGCGGCGGGAGGGCCGCGATGAACGGGTGGTCCTTCTCGATCAGGCCGAGCTTGGAGGCACCACCGGGCGAACCGAGGTCGTCGAAGAAGTCGACGTTCGCCTTGTAGTAGTCCTTCCACTCGTCCGGGGTGTCGTCCTCGTAGAAGATCGCCTCGACGGGGCAGACGGGCTCACAGGCTCCGCAGTCCACGCACTCGTCGGGGTGGATGTACAAGGACCTCTTGCCCTCGTAGATGCAGTCGACGGGGCATTCTTCGATGCACGCCTTGTCCTTCACGTCGACACAAGGCTGCGCGATGACGTAGGTCACGCTGACGTTCCTCCTCGTAGGGGCTGGCATTCGCGCAGGGGAGCGCGGCGTCGTCGATGCCCGCACCTAGTATCGCCGTTTCAGGACGGCGGTTGCACCGGAGGTGGCGGGTATGGCGGACAACACTATCGGACATGGACGGCCGAAGATCTACATCACCCCTTCTGACCTGGGACGACGCATTTCGGCGCGGCGCATTTTGGGTCATACGGAGGGACGCCCGGTGTTCGGCGATGTGATCGGCGTGCTCACATCGTGGGACGGCGGGGTGCTGACGGTGCTGAACCGGGCCGGCGAGGCTGTCACGATCATGGAGGAGGCGCTGGTCGCGGGCAAGGCGGTGCCGCCCGCGCCGATCCGCAGGACGGCCCCGGCGCCGGAGGACCCCGGGGCGGTCGCGATGCAGCGGATCGCGGCGCGCGGCTGGCCCGCGGTGGAGGCCGAGCCGCTGGGCGAGTGGGTGCTCAGGGCGTCCAGCGGCTTCACCCGCCGCGGCAACTCGGCGCAGACGCTGGGCGACCCCGGGATGCCCCTGGGCGCCGCCCTCGACCTGGTCCAGGAGTGGTACGCGCGACGCGGTCTGGCCGCCCACGTCGAGCTGACCACCCCGGGATCCCCCGAGGGCCTGGCGGAACTGCTCGCCGAACGGGGGGCGACCGAGGCGGAGACCCTGGTCCGCACCGCGCCGCTGGCGGTTCTCGCCGGCAGCACCGCGGAGCCCTCGCAGGTGCGGCTGTCCCGCCGGGCCGACGCGGCCTGGATGTCGCGCTACCGGCGGGTCGGCGGCGACCCGGCCCTGGAGCGCGCGGCCCGGCAGGTACTCCATCTTTCCGGGGAGCGACCCCCGGTACCCCCCAGCGCCGGCGGCCCCTCGGTCTGGTTCGCCACCCTGGACGTGCCGGGGCAGGAGGGTCCGGCCGCGATCGGACGGTGCGTCATCGACGGGGAGTGGGCCGGGTTCGGGGCCATCGAAGTGGTCCCGGAACTGCGCCGACGCGGGCTCGCCTCCGAGCTGATGGCCGTACTGGCCAGCCGCGCCGCCGAGGAGGGCGCCCGCGGCGCGTACCTCCAGGTCGAGGCCGAGAACAGCCGCGCCGCCGCCCTCTACGACAAGCTGGGCTTCACCACCTCCTACCGCTACCACTACGCCCGGCTGGAGCGCGTCGAAGCCTGATGCGCCATCAGCTACGCCGAGGTCGCATGCTGCATGCAGCGACCCCACGAAACCCGGGGCGCGGCGCCTGATATGCCCTCAGGCACACCGCCGCCGCATGCTGCAATCCCTCGGGGAGCGACCCCCCGAACCCCCACACCGCAGTCCCCTCGGGCAGCGACCCCACGAAACCCGGGGCACAGCGCCCGATATGCCCTCAGGCACACCGCCGCCGCATGCTGCAATCCCTCGGGGAGCGACCCCCCGAACCCCCACACCGCAGTCCCCTCGGGCAGCGACCCC
>NZ_JBGCAQ010000045.1:0-24705 GCF_041261405.1 Streptacidiphilus sp. EB103A
CTGATCCGGCAGGTCAAGGACGACATGCGGGACTGGACCCTGAGCAAGATCGTGTGGGTCACCGACCGGGGTTTCTCCAGCGAGCGCAACCGCCGCTACCTCCGCCAGGGCGACCACGCCTACATCGTCGGCGAGAAACTCCGCTCCGGCAGCCCGGAGGTGAAGGCCGCCCTGTCCCGCCAGGGCCGCTACAGCGAGATCGCCGGGAACATGCGGATCAAGGAAGTACGGATCTCGGAGACCGAACGGTTCGTGATCTGCCACAACCCCGAAGCCGCCACCCGTGACCAGCACATACGCGAACAGCTCGTCGCCCAGCTCAGTCCCTGATCGAAGACACCGACAAGCTCAGCGACTTCAAGCGCGGCGAGCTCCGCGGCAAGCTCACCGACAAGCCCGGCCTCAACCGCTACCTCCGCACCACCCCGGCCGGCAAGCTCCGCATCGACACCGCGAAGGTCAAGGCCGAGGAGAACCTCGACGGCAAGTACCTGCTGCGATGCTCCGACCCACATCTGTCGGCCGAAGACATCGCGCTCGGCTACAAGCAACTCCTCGAAGTCGAGCGGGGCTGGCGGGACATGAAGCAGATCATCGACCTGCGGCCCGTCTATCACCGGCTCGAGGAGCGCATACGCGCACACGTCGTCCTCTGCTGGCTCGCCCTGCTGCTGATTCGCATCGTCGAGACCACCACCGGCGCGACCTGGACGACCGTCCGCCGCGAGCTCGACCGGCTCCACCTCGGCACGTTCACCGGCCCCACCGGCCTGTTCCGGCAGGTCACCGCCCTCACTAAGCCCCAGACCGACCTCCTGGCCAAGCTCGGCATCCCCGCACCGAAGCAGATCATCGCACTCGAACCCGCACCCAGCTGACCAGCACGAACACCAGCGCCTAGAGAAACGCCTCTCAGGCGCCATCACCCATGTCCGCGCAGGTCGGGCCCCATATTCGCGACTCCAGGCCGCTGAATTACGCGGAACCCAGGACAGGAGTCGGACGAATTTGCCGGCAGCGCTGTCGTGAGGGGGCGCCCTTCCGGGCGTGGGATTGGGGAGCGAACGCAGGTCCTCACTTGGCTGGGAGTCCGAGAGCGAGTCCCACTGCGTGCGTTACTTCGGCGGCAGGCTTCCGGCGAAGGCGCGACCGAGCCCGATCCAGTCCTCCAGTGCCTCGTCCTCGGTGAGGGCGGTCGGGTCCACCAGGATCCAGCCCTTCATCGGGCGGCCGGTGATGTCGAACAGTCGGGCTCCGGGCCTGGCCAGAGCTGATTGGGTCGTGTCGGGGCCGACCCGGACGATGAGTTCGGGGCCGTGCACCCCGACGGCCATGTTGCCGTGGAGCAGGAAGGCCAGGCCGCCGAACATCCGCTTCTCGGTGATCGCCGGATCACCGCCCAGGTGCGCGCGAATGCGTTCCGCGAGTCCTTCGTCGATGGCCACAGCGGCTCCTCAGAGGGTGAACAGCGGGTGGGCGGTGCCAGTCTCGGCGTAGCCCTTGAGACGGGTCAGCAGCTCGCCCCAGGTGTAGGCGGCGGGGGGCAGTCCGGTGTCGCCGTCCTGCCAGCCGCGGTGGTGGAACAGCACCCGGGTGCCGGGGCTGTCGGGGTTGTCCGAGAGTTCCCAGGTGATGGTGGTGCCGGACCAGTGCGGGGGGAATGCTCCGATCGAGGTCCAGGCCACCGTGGACTCGGTGGCCTGGACCCGGTGCAGTTCGAAGGGCTGGGGGACGCCGGGGAAGTCGAAGAACAGGCTCTCGTCCTTGCGGTCCACACCGGTGGTCCACCAGCCGGTGAGGCCCTCGTGGGTGTTCAGGGCCTTGAGGACGGTGGCGCGGTCGGCGGCGATGTCAACCTGGATGGCGATCTCGGACATGGTTCTGCTCCTTGGAGGGGTGGTGTGCTGCTTGTTCAGGTGGTCGAGGTGAGGTTCTGCTGGAGGTCGCGCAGGTCCTTGGCGATGGAGGCGCGGACCTTGCGGGCCATCAGCGGCGCGGCCAGGCGGTAGTAGCCGGAGGCGTCCCCCCGTACGCGGATGCGGGCCAGGGTTCCGCGGGGGTGCGGGGCGAAGCTGTAGGTGATGTGCATGGGCATGGGCCCGGCCACCGACACCATGTCCAGCAGTGACTCCGGCTCGTGCTGGGCCACGCGCAGCACGTAGTCGATGCGCTTTCCGAGGAAGTGGGCGGTTCGGGTGACCTCGGCACCGATCCCGAAGCCGCCCTGCTCGGACTCCCTGGTGAGCGCCGCTTGCCGGATGCCCTGGGTCCAGGCGGAGTCGTTGCGCCAGTCCATGGCGTAGGCCGCGACCCGGGCCGGTGGGAGAGGGATGATCCGCTCCGCTGTCTCGTCGATCATCCTCACCCTGCTTCCCGCTCGTCGCCCTTGCGACCAGCATCGGCGTCGTCCGTCATCCCCGCTTGCTTTAGTCGACACTAAAACGAATCCTCTGGCGAGGCAAATTGCAGCGGGGACTAAAATGATGTCCATGGAAGCGATGCAGATCGTGGCGGAACCCCGGCGACGCGAGATCCTGCGCCTGGTCTGGGACGCCGAGCTGTCCGCGGGGGAGATCGCCGACCGCTTCGAGGTGACGTTCGGTGCCGTCTCGCAGCACCTCAAGGTGCTGCGCGAGGCCGGGCTGGTTACGCTCCGCCAGGACGGCAGGAAGCGCTACTACCGGGCGGACCGGGAGGCCATGGGGCCGCTCGCGGACTACCTGCAGGCGATGTGGGCGACCCGGCTGGACGCCCTCGCCTCCCTCGCCGAACAGGCCGAAAGGGTCCTGGAAGCAGCAGGAAAGGGATCGGTTCCATGAGACACGACACGGTCACCCTGGAGCGGCGGATCGCCGCCCGCCCCGAGACGGTGTTCTCCTTCTTCACCGAACGCGAGCGCTGGCTCTCCTGGATGGGCAGGGACGGCGAGTTCAGCTTCGAACCCGGCGGAGCCTTCCGCACCAACGTGGCAGCGGACAACCACGCGGCCGGCAGTTTCGTGGAGATCGACCCGCCCAAGCGATTGGTCTTCACCTGGGGCTGGGAGGACGGAGGCATGCCCGTGCCACCCGGTTCCAGCACCGTGGAGATCACCCTGGAACCCGACGGGACCGGCACCTTGCTGCGCCTGGTCCACAGCAACCTGCCCGCGGACGCCTGCGCGCCCCATGAAGCGGGCTGGTCGCACTACTTGGATCGCCTCACCGCCCGCGCTGAGGGCCAGGACCCCGGCCCCGACGACTGGATGACCGGTCCGCCCACCTGACCCGGCATCACCAACCGCGGAGCGAAGCCCGGACACCCGTTTGGCCAGGCCCTTCGGCTCCGACCTGCCTCGCGTACTGCGCCGCAAGCGGTTGCAGGGTCAGCGGTCCTCGACGGGTTCGAGGATCTTGGTCTGTGGTGCGCCGGCCAGGGCGGGGGCGTTCTCGGGCGAGGACCAGATTTTGGTCTGCAGGAAGCCGAGGAACGCGGCAGCCTCGTCGCGTGTGTCGAAGTCGAGGTCGATCACGACGTACGCGGGGTCGTTGACGGGCCGCTGGATGTGGTGCCGGCGTACTCCGGACTGCTGCCGGATCTCACTGAAACGGTCGAACGCGGTCTTCCAGAGATCGAAGTCGGTGACCGGGTGTTCGATGTGCAGGGTGGCCATGATGCCTCCTCTGTCGGATGTCGGTGCCTGTCTTCCATGCTGGAACAGCCCTGCGGTGGCGCACATCCCAGGTATCTGGGGTCTTTCTGTCACCCGGTGGCCGCGAAGGTCGCGGCGTACGCTCGAGGGATGGTCGGCTCAGCCGCGACGGCACGGTCTCGCGAACGTATCGAGCGGATCTGCGATGCCGTCGGCGACGCGATGACGCTGCGACTGGAGCTGCTCGCGGAAATCCGCCGGGTCGTGGGCTTCGACGCCTGCGCCTTCCTGCTGACCGACCCCGAGACGGCAGTCGGCTCCGCACCGCTTGCGGACGTCCCGCACGTGTCGGACCTGCCTCGTCTGATCCGGCTCAAGTACCTGACGAAGGTCAACCGCTGGACGGCGCTGGGCGACGAACCGGTCGCGCTCCTGCAGGAAGCGACAGCGCGAGAGCCCTCGCGGAGCATGCTGTGGCGGGACCTGCTCAGTACCTACGGCGTCGGCGACGTGGCGTCGTCGGTGTTCCGGGACCGTTTCGGCTGCTGGGGATTCCTCGACCTGTGGAAATCGGGCGCCGCGGCGAGATTCGAGCCGTCCGAGGCGGCGTTCCTGACCGCTGTTGCCGCCCCGGTCACGACGGCGTTGCGCCGCACCCAGGCCCGCACCTTCACCGACCGGCCGCCGCATCCGCTGCGCCCAGGTCCGGTGGTGCTGTTGCTGTCGCGCGACCTGGAGGTACTCGGGCAGACCCCGCGAACACAGGAGTATCTACGGATCCTTGTCCCCTCCGGGCACAAGGATCCACCGATCCCGGCGAGCGCATACAACGTCGCCGCACAACTGCTGGCCGTCCAGGCCGGCACTGACGATAACCCGCCGTCCACCCGGGTGCACCTGTCGGACGGCCAGGCCCGGACTCCGGCAGCACCGACAGCGGCCCGTGCTGCCTCGACGTCTTGCGGCCGCCCGGATAGGACGACGTCGAGCACCGTCATTAGTGGCTCCAGCGGGGCGAACTCCGGGCGACGCCGGCCACGCCCGCCGCCTCGCGCCAGACAGCGGGGCCGGGAAACGATGCCATCTTGAAGGTGGGGTGGGTGGTGGTGGCCATCAAGGTCAGAGGGCGGGTTGTGGGTCTCTGTCCGATTCGTCTTTGCCTCGGGGTCAGGCTTGCTGATCCGTCCCGTGGAGTGAGGTCACTGGTGGAGCCGGGTGAACAAGCCGGGCTCGGTCTCGGTGACCAGTCCGTGGCCGACCAGACACAGTGCGGGTTCGCGAGCCGGACCCGCAAAGGCCCCCTGTGGCCGACCTGCAGCGTGAGGGCGGGTGGCAACCACGGTCATGAGGGCCGCGGTTGAGCCCGTCACCGTGAGGGTCTCAGATCGCGGCCACGGGCAAGACCACGGTCTGCCAGTTGTGACAGTCCTGACCTTGACTGGATCGGACGCGCCTCGAACATGGCGATGGCCCTACCACACGGGGGGCAGCAGGGCCATCGGCGATGATCATATGGAACGAGGCGCTCCGGTCACCACAGCGGAAACGACACGGGTCACTGTCACATCAGGTGCTGGCAAGATCAGCACTTCCCGCCCGGCCGGGACGCCCCCGATGCCGGCTTCGCCATGCCGAGCAGCCGGTCGGCGAGGACGCTGGACACATGAGCGACGACAGCACCGACCGCGACCGCGGGCACCACCCGCATGTCGTCGTGCATCCCGTCGTCGACGCCGACCCGCCGTTCCGCCGCGTCGACATCCTGGGCTTCCGGGTTGGCAGAGCCTACTCGCTGAACGACGTCGCCGAGTTCTGCCGGCGCGCCGGCCTGGAAGACCTCGACCCCGAAGCCGACGGCAGCGTGCAGTGGATCGGCGGCGGCCCCCACGAGTGGCTGTAGCCGCCGCGCATGCGGTGGGTGGGGCGGCCTGCGGCACGTCCGAACGGCGTATCCGGGCATGCGGCCGGCCGTGCGCCGGAGTCTGCTGACCGTGGGGCCGTCAGACGACGACCCGATCCGAATGCACGAGAAAAGAGGAATCTGCCATGGCTGTTGTCCTGTCGCTGCGCTGGGCCGGAGTCACACCCGAGCAGTACAACAAGGTCAGTGCCCTGATCCGCCTGGAGGAGGACCCCCCGCAGGGCATGGTCCTGCACGTCGCGCGGTTCGAGGGCGGCGCGCTGCTGGTGACCGACGTGTGGAACTCGCAGGGCGACTTCGAGCGCTTCTTCGCCGACCGGCTCGCCGCCGCGGTCAAGGAGGCCGGGCTGGAGGGGGAGCCCGAGACCGGATTCGTGCCGCTTCACCGCCGCGTGCTCGCCCCAGGGGTCAGCGGCGCCGCATGACCACAGCGGGGCCGGCTGGTCACGGGCGGCCCCAGATGCGGGCCGCGTGTTCTGCCTGTCCTGCGGCGGAGGCTGCCTGACGGAGTGGGCGGGGCCCTCCGGCGGTGCAGGGCCCCGGCTCCCCGTTTGCGCGGTTGCCGGCTGACTCCACAACCATCCGCGAGCCGCCGCGAACATGGTCCGGCATGGTGAAGCCCCCGCCGACGGGGGAGGCGGCGAGGGCTCCGGCTCAAGCGTAGTCAGACGCTGGGCAAGACGCGCGTCACCGCGTCCCGTCGTGGTGGAGCTTGCGGGCGCGGGCGCGGGCGCGGGCGCGGGTGTGGAGTCGGCAGCCGGCGTTCGGCCCGTACTTGCTGGTCGGTTCTTGCGGGTGCGGGCTTTGACGCGCTGGCGGGGATCGGCGGGCCACAGGGCGTTGAGGACGGCCTGTCCGATCGCTCCGACCAGGGATACTGTCGCGCTCGGGAAGACGCTGGCGGCGAGGGTGAGCGGGTCGGCGGCGGCCTCCAGCAGGACGGTGAAGCTGATGCGCTCTATGGCCGTGTCGGGTCTGGTGCCCATGGCGTCGTCGGCGGCGCGGATCAGTGCCTGGTAGGCCGTCAGTAGCGCGTAGACCTCCTGGTCCAGTCCGGGGATGCTGCGTGAGCGCAGGACACGGCCGTCGGGCATGGTCGCCTTGATCGAGAAGTAGCTGGTCTCCACCTGCCACTTGCGGTGGTGGAGATCCACAAGTTCGCGGGCCGGGTGGCGCTCGGGGTCGAGCAGGCTGGTGACCAGCCGCCAGGGCTCGCGCCGGGTGGTGCTTGCAGGAGCCTGATGCGGGCCGCCCCGGATGTGGAGGTGGTCGGTGAGGCCGCCGACGGCGCGGGGGCCGTCACTCGGGCAGTCCTGACCCGCCCGGACGTCATCCTGATGGACATCCGGATGCCGGGCATGGACGGGGTCGCCGCGGCCGCGCGTATCCTCGCCGAGGCTGCGGAACCGGCTCTGCGGGTCCTGGTGCTCACCGCCTTCGACCTGGACGGGTACGTCTACGCGGCGCTTCGCGCCGGGGCCTCAGGGTTCCTGCTCAAGGACGCCGGACCGGAACGGCTGCTGGTCGCGGTGGCGGCACCCGGTGGCTGGCCCCGAAGCTTCTGCGGGGTGTGCTGGGAAGTGCTACGAAGGAGACGCAAGAAGTGAGTGACCTGAGCAGAGCGGAACGGGCAGCGATGCCGCTGGGCGGCTTGAGGAGCGACACGACATGGCGACGAGCAGTCCTTGGCCGTTCATCCACGGCGAGCGCCGAGCCCTGCTTGCCGACGCGCGGACGCTGAACACTGAGCAGTGGGACACGGCGTCTCTCTGTGGGGCTTGGACGGTGCGCGACGTCTTCGCCCACCAGACCGCGACGGCGATGATGACCCCGGCACGCTTCTTCGGGAAGCTGGCGGCGGTTGGATTCCGCTTCCACGACATGACGGCCAAGGACATCGCCGCGCTCAACGCGGGTGGTGTCGAGGAGACGATGGCTGTCATGGAGAAGCATCTGGCCGCCGTCACACACCCGCCGGGCCCGATCGAGGCCATGCTCGGGGAGGCGATGGTGCACGGCGAGGACTTCCGCCGACCGCTCGGCATCAGGCGCGACTACCCAACCGAGGGACTCGTCCGCGCCGCCGACTTCTTCAAGGACTCCAACCTGCTGATCGGCAGCAAGCGCAGGATCGAGGGCCTTCGCCTGCGGGCGACCGACACCGACTGGTCGACCGGAGCGGGGCCGGAGGTCGCCGGCCCGATGGTCTCGCTGCTCCTGGCGATCACGGGCCGGCGGGCGTCCCTGCCGGACCTGTCTGGGGAGGGCGTGCCCATCCTCGGCACGCGCATGTAGATCCCGCCCCGGCGGCCCCCGCGCTGTTCTACCAGCGGTGGTGTCCCTGAGTAGGGTCGGGGACTGGCGCGGTGGCTGATGCTGCGTTTCCAGTCCCCGCCGCTTCAAGTGAAGTAGATCGCCGACGAGGTGCCTCAGGCTGGGTCCCTTTTCCGACGATCTCTTCCCGAACGGGACGGGCCAGTTTCCGCGCATTCCGCTCTCCAGTGATCACTTCCGGGTGGTTGCTGTGGCTCGTCCCGCGTGGATGTCCTGGTGACAGCGCTCGCAGATCACGAGGGTCTTGCGCTTGCGCATGGCCATCAGGTTCATCCTCGTCAGGGTTGAAGCGATCGGCGTCAACTTCCGGGACCTCTACGAACGCTCCGGGGCCTACCCGCATGAAGTCCCGTTCGTGCCGGGCCGAGAGGCGGCCGGCACGGTACTCGCCCTCGGTCCAGGGGTAGCCGACCACACGGTCGGGGACACAGTCGCGACGGTGGACGCACCGAGGCCCGGCGCCTACAGCGAGCGCATCGCCGTCCGCACCGAGCGCGCCGTGGCACCGCCGCCGGGCGTGTCCGCCAAGACAGCCGCCGCGATCATGCTCCAGGGACTCACCGCCGACTATCTCTGCAGCTTGACCCACCCGGTCGGTCCCAGCGACGTCGTCGTGGTCCACGCCGCTGCAGGCGGGACCGGCGGGCTGCTCACCCAGATGGCCAAACTGCGCGGCGCCCGCGTTGTCGCCACGGTGTCGACCGCATACAGATCTCGAGCGCTGCCTGGGGTGCGGAGCCTGCGTCCTCATCGCACCCCTGGTGTTCGACCAAGACGTAGACACGGCAAGGGTGACGCTGCTTGACCCCGAGCCAGAAAGTCGATTGCACGCCGACGTGGAACTCGCCGTGTCGATGTGCCCGGTGGGCGCCATCAGCGTCAGCACCAAAGCTGATGGGCCTTCCGACGGGATGAGGAGAGCCTGATGCCCGATCACCTGCCGGATCACCCCCCGGCCTGTCCGTCTTCGAGCTCCACGAGAGCCAGACGGACCCCGCCTGGAGTCCATGAAATTCCTCAGCGAGTTCGCAGACCGGCACTCCGACGCGATCTCCTTCGCCTCGGGCAGGCCGACGGAGGCCCACTTCCCCGACGACCTGATCGAGCGCTGCGTGCGCAGGTACAAGGACTACCTCGCCACAGACCTGGGGAAATCCGCGCCCGAGATCCGGCGCATCCTCTACCAGTACGGGCCGACCAAAGGCATCATCGCGGACCTGGTCAGCCACAACCTCGCCATGGACGAGGACATACAGGTCGACCCGGCGGCCGTCGTCGTGACCGTGGGATGTCAGGAAGCGATGTTCCTCACGTTCCTCACGTTCCTCACGTTCCTCACGCTGCGCGCGCTGCGCGCGCTGCGCGCCTGTGCCCAAGACGTCATACTCGCCGTCTCACCCACCTACGTCGGCCTGACCGGTGCCGCCGCCTACTGGACATGCCCGTCCATCCAGTCCGCACCGACGAGACCGGTGTCGACCTCCAGGATCTGGTCACTGCAGTCCGGAAGTCCAGAGCCGAGGGACTGCGACCCCGCGCGTGCTATGTGATGCCGGACTTCGCCAACCCGACCGGTGCCCACATGGACCTGTCCACGCGCCTCCGGCTGCTCGACATCGCCGAGCAGGAGGACATCGTCCAGCTCGAAGACAATCCTTACGGGCTGTTCCACGGCAGTTCGCCGCACCTGCCCACCCTCAAGGCGCTCGACCGTGCCGCGCGGGTCATCTACCTCGGCTCGTTCGCCAAGACCGTCATCCCCGGCGCGCGCATCGGATACGTGGTCGCGGACCAGCCGGTGAGCGCGCCCGGCCGCGCCGGTCTGCTGGCAGACGAGATGTCGAAGATCAAGAGCATGGTCACCGTCAACACCCCGGCGGTCGCGCAGGCGGTCGTCGCCGGCGTCCCCGGCCTGGGTGGTGAGCGTCTTGTCGCGGTGCCCGTTGCGCAGCGCGGTGCGGGTGTCGGTGTGCTCGTTCCACTCGGCGCCGATCCTGGCCGTGGCCTCGGCCTCGATCAGCTCCTGCAGCATCCGCTCGGCTACCGAGCGCACCAGTTCCAGGCCGTCTGCTGAACGTAGTGACTCCAGCAGTCGGAGTAGGTCATGCTGAGACAGGGCCACCTTGCACCTCCCGCGTTGAACTGCCCGTTCACAACGGAGAGTTGCACGGTGGCCCACCCTGTCGGCAGGGAGCGGAACCTACCCGGCCCCACGCCCCCGGCGCACCACCCCACCCTGATCGGCTACACCACGCCAAGGGACGCGATCGCAAATGCTGCTCCCGGACAACTGCACCCGGCTACGGTGGCGCACCGCGGGCGGCTTCCAGCACACCCAGGAGTGGGTGCCGGACGACGACCCCGAGGCTCCGAACGCGGGGGAATGGATCACCTGGCGCTACGTCGTGGACCCGGAGCCGACGCCCGTCGGCGTCGACGACCTGGACCGCTGCGCCGCCGCCCTGGTGGCCGGGCACTTCCCCACCAACATGCTCCGGACCAGCCCTGATGACGGCGTGCAGGAAGAGTGCGCCTGCGGCCAGTGGTATCCGTCCGGGCGACAGAACGTCCACTTGGGACGCGTGGTCTCCCAGCTCGCCCGCTCCTTGTTCGACCTCGGACAGTGCCACGCACCACCCGCTGCGAGCACCGCGGCCGCCGACGACAGCCCCAACACCGAGCCCGCTGACTGACCCGTACGCGGGGCTCCAGCGGACCCGCCCGCGCGCCCGACTTCATTCGTTCGAATTCCCCGGCACGAAATAGCGATGAATTCCATAACTGATGATCCGTCAGCCATGAATTCATGGGCTCATGAATGGAAACACGGAAGACGGCGTTCGTCGCACGCCGTCCGGTGGCCGCGCGAGCGCCGGTTCGCCTGCTCCGCGCTGTCAAACCCCCGCCGGGGACCGGAGCCGCCGAACCCCTCCGTCTGGAACCGGCCCACCGCTACCGTAGGAATCAGCACCCCGGCACCGCCCGGGGCCGGACCCACCTGGAGGGGCGCTGTGGCCCGCATCGTGTTCGATCCGCAGGAGGCCGAAGGCCTGCGCGCCGCGGCCAAGGCCGAGTTCCCGGGCACCCCGCAGCTGGCGTTTGTCCTGGAGCAGTTGGCCGCTGAAGGCATCGACCTCGAGCGGTGCCGCTCGTGGGAGGAGCTGCGGGCCGAACGCGGCCTGCCGCCGTTGGACGAGACCGGCGAGGACATCCACGGCGACGTCGCCTGATGGCCAAGCACGCCCCGCGCCGCGCCCAGCTGGTCTTCACCGAGACCGCCGAACAGCAGCTCGCCCGTGTCACCCCGGACGCCTACCGGCGACTGGACCGTGTCCTGGAGGCCATCGCTGTCAACCCCGTGGTCGGCGCCCTGATGGAGCGCGCCCCCACGCTGCGCGAGTACACCGCCGAGACTGCCGCGTCATCTACTACGCCACCATCCTGGGCATCTTCGTTATCTCGGATTCGGATCCCAGAACTGCAGTTCAGGCACTTGCAGCGGCGTGAGGCCCATCCGGCACGATGATTTTTTTCGGATCGAGGAACTCTCACAAGTGACAGGCCGTCTTATCTGGCAAGGCAAGGGGTCATTGCGCTTTCACAGCCAGTGATAGTGCCCCTCCCGCCAACCCCTGGCGGTGGTGCCGGCCAAGGCGCCAGTTTTGTCTCTCCCGAGATGGGAGGGGTGAGACGGTTGGGTGATCAGAATGCATGACCTAACTCAGCATCTGCAAGCGATCGTTGTAGGAGGCTCCCTGCTTCGGTTGATGGTGCAGGGCCGGATGGATTGGCGTCGGAACAAGCGCGACAAGGCGCGCACCGACTCTGTCCGTCCCTGTGGTTGCTCCTGCTGCAAGGAGTGACATGAGGTGCGGGAATCCTCATCCTTAAAAGCAGCGGCAGACAGTAGATAGGCACTAACTCACGCATGTGCTGCGGGCCTTTCGGGGCCCGCAGTTGCATTTTGGTGGCACTTCTTCACTCATGATGGATCCGAATGGGCGTCTGATTCTTCTTCCGGCCTAGGCGTTGAGCTGGGCCTGTTTTCATTGCGGATCATGTTCCGGAGGCCGGTGCGGGCAGCGGCGAGGTCGTCTTCCAGTGGCACGACATCACGATGGCAGGCCGCGATCGCGTGGACCAGCGACTTCCTCGACTCGGGAGTCGCCTTGAGGCGGTTCACGCCTCCTGGTGTCCAGCTGTGCGGAGTCTGGCGGCGGCTTCTGTGGGGGTGTCGTAGTAGCCGGGGCGGGCCAGGAGAACCGAGCTGAAGTAGTAGCCCTGCTCTTCGTCGGGTGCGTCGTCGGCTTCGAAGGGGCGCCAGAAGCTGAGGAGGAGGTCCGGTGCGACGAAGGAGGCCGGGTCGTCCTCGGCATCTGTGATCGTCGTTACCTCTCGCAGCCGGGTGACCACCTCGGCAGCGGGCAGGCTGAAGACGTCGATGCCGCGGAACCGGACGGAGTCCTGGCCGTCGGCGGGTCGGCCCAGCTCGATTGCTTCGAGTTCGCCGCGCGAGCAGTGAGTACTGATCATCAGGCCGCTGGGGCGGAAGACGAATCTGCCGGGCTGGTCCGATTCCGAGATCGCTGACGGGTCGCGGAACGAGGCGAGTGCCTGGTCGGCTGCTTCACGTGGCATGCCGATGGTCAAGGCGCCGATGCCGGTTGGCGGGGCGAGTTCGAATTCCATGCGCGAATGATTCCAGAGCCGCTGAACGGTGATGCTCAGGGTTCCGGCAGGGGCCGGTTCTCGTTTGCGGATCATGCGCCGCAGGCTTGTGCGGGCGGCCGCCAGCTCGTCTTCGAGCGCGGCCACTTGTCGGCTGAGCTGGGTGTTCTGGGCAGATGCCGTCCGCTCGGCTGCTGAGAGCCGCAGGTTCTCCTCCGTCAGTTCGCTCAGCCTGGCGGTCAGGTCCCGGGAGCTGAGCTGGTCGAGCTGCTGGCCGAGGTGGAGCCGCATGCCGTCGCGCAGGTGGGTGACCTCGGTCCGGAGTTGCTTGCGGGCCAGCAGCAGGTCGGTGTGCGCGCTGGCGGTGCTGGCCCGCAGCCCGGTTCTGGTCTCCTGCGCGGGTTCGGCGGCCTGGCGGGCGCGGGCCTTGTCGATGTGCTCGCGGACCCCGGTGGCATAGACGAGCCAGGTGGAGACCTCGGCTCGCCGGGCGACGGCGGCGAAGGTGATGGGCTGGCCGTCTTTGAGTATGTCCTTGACGGTCTTCAGGGTGCGTGATCGCTTGGTGGTGCTGTCGCGCTGCCGCGCGGCCCTCAGGACGTCGGCAGGGGCCATGGAGGGGCTTTCAGCAGGCATCGGGGGCATCCGGGCCGCGGACGACGGTCAGTGGCAGGAGGGTGTGGTCGCGGGTGGCGCGGACTTTGCGCAGGACGGAGCTGGCTTCCTCGATCTCGCTTCGCTCGTCCTCGGGGAGTTCCGCGAGTCGCAGGCGTCGCTCTGCTGGACGCCGACGTCACCCTGGCGCTGCCGCTCGGGCCCGGCCACATGGCTTGGCTGCACCGCGGCCCTGACAGCCGCTACCGGACGGCCTCGGTCGAGGAGGTCGAGAGGGCCAACGCCATGCAGATCCTGACCTCAGAAGCTGAAATCTACGCGCGACCCGGAACCGCATTCGAAGCCTTCGCCGAGAGGGTCCACAAGCACCAGTGCTACCCATACCCGGGAACTACGGTGTAGACAGCCGAGCAGGGCCGCCGAATCCCTCTGCGCCTCGGCCCAAGCGGGGTATGGGTACCAGGCTGGGCTTGCCGAGCGCCACGCGTGTTCCGCCTACCGTTGCAGCCGCCCGTCGGCATCCAGTACGCCGGGGCGCCGTCACGGGCGTTGACTCCTCTCATTGGCGCTCACCAGCGGCTACATCGACGAACCCCCCTTCTAATAGACCGGCCGTATGCCGTGCAGCACACGCTTGATGATGTGCCGGTGGTGGAGGGCAGCGCCCTCCAACTCGCAGGCATTAACGCCCTGTTGGTCTTCAGGCACCGGCGTGCTGTGCTCTACTTGATCAAGGGGGAACGGAAGAACGCGCAGACAAACGGGTGACCACCATGTACATCGTCGCCGTGCCGAAAATGGTGCTCTCGAGGACGGCTCAATCCAGTCATGACATCCGCCGTCTGGCCAGGGACGCCGGGATCCCGGAGTGGGCGACGGCGGACGACGACATCTCCGTCGGCGGCGAGTGCTATCTGCGGGCCCTGGAACTGGCCGCACACCACCGGGGCGAGCCCGACATTGGGCTGCTCGCCGGCGCGGGCTTCGTGCACGGGCAACTCGGCGTCTACGACTACCTGTTCAGCTCGGCACGGACGCTGGGGGAGGGGCACGCGGCCAACCAGCGGCACCTGGACGCCATCACCACTGCGGGCCGTTTCCTCCAGGCCCGGGACTCGGAACGGGACCTGCGCATCGCCCTGTCCATGGACGGTGACGACCAGCGCCTGGAACTAGCCATCCAGGTCGGGATCGCCGACGTCCTCACCCGCTCCCGCTGGGCGACCGGTCAGTGGATCCGGCCGGTCGAGGTCACCCTGCGGCAACGGGCGCCCCGCAGATCCGCCGTCTTCACCGAGTTCCTCGGCACCACTCGCGTCGTCTTCGACGCCGACACCGACAGCCTGGTCCTCCGCGAGGTCGACCTGAGTCTGCCACTGCGCACCGCCGATCCTGCCCTCGCCGCGATCATGCGGCGCCATGTCACCCTGATGCCGCGCGTACAACCGCAGCCCACCACCTGGCCCGACCGCGTCCAGCAGGCCCTGGCCGCCGCGCTCGCCGACGGCACCGCCTCGCTCGACACGGTGGCGCGCCGGCTGGCGACCAGCTCCAGGACCCTGCAACGCCGGCTCGCCGAGGCGGGCACGACATGGCGGCACGAGCTCGACCGTGCGCGTCGGGCCGAGCTCTCGCGGCACGCCGCCACCCATCGCGAACGGCAGGCCGCCCTCGTCGGCTACTCCGACGCCCGCGCGCTGCGGCGTGCCCAACGGCGGTGGGACGCGGCTGTCTGACTGGCGTGTTGTTGGCGCCTGCGGTCCTCCCGTCCGGGCCGGTGCGGATCGCAGCATGGTGCCGATCGCCGTCGCGGCGGTCGCTCGCTCAGCAGAGAGGTCAAGTTCCATGCACAAGGCACGGGGAATCGCGGTCGCCGCAGTGGCCGCAGCAGCACTCTTCCTTTCCTTCGTCTCGGCGGGCCCCGCCTCCGCCGTCACCACGGGGACGGGGACCCTGGTCAGCCCCAGGACGGGGATGTGTATCACCGTCGCCGCTGCCAGCAGGTCGGTGAACGCGCACATCACCCAGTGGCCGTGCAACGGCTCGACGGCCCAGCAGTGGGTGCTCGGATCTGGGTACATCAAGAACGTCAACAGCGGCCTGTGCATCAGCGACCGCGACAACTACAGCAGGGGTGTCGCCCTCGTTCAGGGGTACTGCACCGAGGCCGGAGCGGGCTGGCTGGAAGAGGGAGACATCATCGACACCGGATCCGGCAGCAACCCCTACTTCTGCGTCACCACCTACGGCGGCAGCGAGTCCGCGGGCGCGTGGCTGACCCAGTGGACCTGCAGCGGCTCGAACCTCTCCCAGCTCTGGGAACTGCGGAGCTGAACCCCGTCTAAAGCCCCGGGCGCGGGCCGTGCCCAACGGCCCCGCCGAAGACGACCAGTTCGCCGTCGAGAGTGACGTTCTCGGGTAGGTCGCGTTCGGCGGAGGCCACGATGTCGGGGAGCGCGGCCCTCAGCGGGTTGCCCCGGCCATTGCCTCGATGCGTGACCTGTGACAGCGAAGTCTGAGAGCGTGGTGGTGAACTGTGCTGTAGCTCGATGAGCTGTGGTTTTCCGGTTGAGTGGGAGTGGTTGTGGCTGGGTCGGGGCAGCCAGCGGACGGTTGGTTCTGTCTGTCCGGGAGGTGTGTAGTGCCGTCGGTGATCGCTTTGCTGGAGTGCCGTGAAGCGCGGGCGCGCGAGGAGCTCGAGTCCTGGCTGGAGGCGGTGCGGGAGGCCGAGGCGCACGCTGTCGCGGCCCGGCAGCGTGTGGACCACGCGTGCATCGCTCGTGAAGAGGTGCTGCGCGCGCTGGCCGAGGAGGGCGAAGGCGCCACCGGGCGTGCGGAGAACGGACCGGGAACGGCATCAGGGCAGAGCACGGAGGATGACGCGCCGTCAGGACCCCTGGCGGGACCGATCGGAGCGGTGGCGGGGGTGCCGGTGACCGGGCAGGCGGTGCCCGCCGGGGCTGGCGGGGCTGGCGGGGGCGCTGACCGTGATCCGCGGCCGCCGGCCTGGCGGGCCGGTCTGGGTCAGGAGGTGCTGTCGGGGGTCTACCGGCAGGTCTTCGCCGTGGTGGCGGCAGCGTCGGGCCGGTGAGCGTGCAGGAGCTGACGCGGGCGCTGGGCCGGGACGCGAGTCGGATGAACGAGGTGGAGAAGGTGCGGCACCGCGCGTATGCGCTGGAGGCGCGGGGCTGGCTGCTGCGTGAGCGCGGCGGGATCTTCAGGGCTGTGGCGCCTCCAGCCGGTGGGCTCGCCGCTCCGGCCAGTGCAGCCGCTGGCGCGCCATCCGCCGGGTCAGCGTGAGCAGGCCGGCCCACCACACCATCTGCTCGTGGCGGTCGGGGCGGCGCTCGTGGTCGCGGTTGAGCCTGCGGGCCCGTGACAGCCACCCCAACGTGCGCTCCACCACCCACCTCTTGCCGATCTGGATCGGGGCGGGCATGCCCTTGCAGGCGATCTGGGCGTCGAAGCCGATCTCGTCGAGCAACTCACGGGTGCGTTTGCTGTCATACCCGCGACCGATACCGGTCCCCGGCACAGCCGATGGTATGACGTAGATAATTTTACGGTCCAGGGCGACTTGCTTGACCGTCCCGCCGAGCATCCGCCGCGACGGCACGGCTCGTTGCCAGTGGGCCTCGGAAGGTGCGCCGGTAGGCCAGTGGTGTGACGCCGATAGCGGCGTGCAGGTGTTCGCGCAGCGAGGTGCCGCCGGCGAAGCCGACCTGGCCGGCGATCTCGTCGACCGGCAGGTCGGTGGATTCCAGCAACTGCCGGGCCCGGTCGACGCGTTGCTGGATGAGCCAGCGTCCGGGGCTCAAGCCGACTTCTTCTTTGAAGCGGCGGCCGAAGGTGCGCTGGCTCATGTTCGACTGCTCGGCAAGGTCGCTCAGCGTCAGCGGCTTGTGCAGGTTCTGCAGCGCCCACTGCCGGGCGGCGGACGTGTCGTTCGCCGTTGCATCGGGAACCGGGTGTTCGATGTACTGCGCCTGGCCTCCGTCGCGCCACGGGGGGACGACGCAGGTGCGGGCCACACGGTTGGCGATCTCGCTGCCGTGGTCCTTGCGGACAAGGTGCAGGCAGACATCGATGCCGGCAGCGGCACCGGCCGAGGTCAGCACGTCGCCTTCGTCGACGAACAGGACGTTCGGGTCGAGTTCCACCTGCGGGTACCACTCCCGGAAGAGGCCCGTGGCGTGCCAGTGCGTGGTGGCCCGGTGCCCGTCGAGCAGCCCCGCCGCGGCCAGCACGAAGGCTCCGGTGCAGGTGGACACGATCCGGGTGCCGGGGGCCACGTACGCGAGGACTTGCGCCAGGTCGACCAGCGTTTGACGGCGGGGGTTGCTGGTGTGGAACGGTGGGATGATGACGGTGTCGGCGGTGCGCAACGCCTCCGGGCCGTGCTCGACGGTGATGGAGTAGTCCGCGTTGGTGCGCACCGGGTGACCGTCGATGGTGCAGGTCACGACCTCGTAGCGGCCGTCCGCGGCGCCGAAGACGCGGTGGGGAATGCCCAGGTCGAACGGGTACACCCCGTGCGAGGCGAGGACAACGACGCGGTGCACCTTGATCACGGCAGGATCCCGTCGAAAATTGGCGATCACGCGATTGTAGCGGCCTGTGGCGGCGGCCAAGCTGGACCCATGACGGACACCGAAACCATGCGAGCCATCAGCCAGGACACCTACGGCGCCCCCGACGTGCTGCAGGAAACCCTGCTGCCCAAACCGGCGCCAGGGGTGAGCGAGATCCTGGTCGCCGTCCGCGCGGCCGGGGTCAACCCGACCGACTGGGGGAACCGTGCCCAGTCCGCGACCATCGCCCGGATGCCGCTGGTGCTCGGCTGGGACGTCTCCGGCGTCGTCGAGGCCGTCGGCGTGGGCGTCACGCTGTTCAAGCCCGGCGACGAGGTCTTCGGCATGCTGCCCTACCCGGGCGGAGTCGGCTCGCACGCCGAGTACGTGACCGGGCCGGCCCGCGTCTTCACGCACAAGCCCGCCGGCATCGACCACGTCCAGGCCGGTGCGCTGCCGCTGGCCGCGCTGACCGCCTACCAGGCACTGGTCGACACCGCCGGGGTCCGGGCCGGGCAGCGAGTCCTGATCCACGCGGCGGCCGGCGGCGTCGGTCACCTCGCCGTGCAGATCGCCAAGGCCCGCGGCGCGTACGTGATCGGCACCGCCAGCGCCGCCAAACACGACTTCCTGCGATCCCTCGGTGCCGACGAGGTCATCGACTACCACAGCGTTGACTTCACCGAGGTGCTCAGCGACATCGACGTGGTCCTCGACCCGGTCTCCCTCGACTCCGCCGCCCGCGCCCGATCCGTGGCCGTGCTGCGCCCGGGCGGCACCCTCGTCTCGATCCTTCCGGTACCCGTCGATGTCGGCGAACTGGCGGCGATCGCCGAGCGGGGGATCCGCTACGAGTCGCTGCTGGTCGAGGCCGACCAGGCCGGTATGCAGGCCATCGCCGCCCTCGTCGAGACCGGCGCACTGCGCGCCCACATCGAGGCCACCTTCCCGCTCGCCGAGGCCGCGAAGGCGCACACGCTCGGCGAGACCGGGCGCACCACCGGCAAGATCGTGCTGACTGTCCGAGACAGCAAGGCGCAACTTGCCAAGCAACTGCTGCATGACGTGTTCGTCCTCGGCGACACGGCCATCGTCGATCGGGTCGTGCGGCCCGATTTCTACATCCAGCACAACCCCCTGGCGCCCGACGGAGCCGACGCCCTCAAGTACTTCAGCGGCGCCATGCGACAGCAGTTCCCGCAGGCCGCTTTCGAGCCCCGCCGGATCATCACCGACGGCGATCTGGTGCTGCTGCACTCCCGCTATGTCATGGTGCCGGGCACCGAGGGTCTGGCCGTGTTCGACCTGTTCCGCTTCCAGGACGGCAAGATCGCCGAGCACTGGGACGTCATTCAGGAAGTGCCCGCCACCAAGGCCAGCGGCAACGACATGTTCGCCACGCTCAGCGAGCCGCGGACCGACGCGGTCGGGCAGCGCTGGTTCACCGCCTACCACAAGGAACTGGTCACCGCGTTCGTCGACCAGCTGCTGGTCCGCAAGGACCTGACCGCCATCGACGCCTACGTCGGCGCCGACTACCACGAACACAGCCCGAACATCTCCGACGGCGCGGCCGGCCTCAAGGCCGACCTGGGCAGCTACTTCGACAAGTTCCCGCAGTCGAGTGTCACACCGAAACGCGTCATCGCCGAAGGCGACCTGGTCGCCGTGCACAGCCACTACGTCGACACGCCGGGCGAGCGTGGCCGGTCGGTCATCGACCTCTTCCGGGTCCGCGATGCCAGGATCGTCGAGCACTGGAGCTCCGAACAGGCCGTGCCCGAGACCGCCGCCAACGACAACACGATGTTCTGAGTGGGCGGTTCGCAAGGTGATGCCCGTTTCCGGCTGAGGTTGGGGCAAGGCCGCTGGTGGCGGTTCCGTCGGCTATTGCTTCCTGGTGAAGTTGTCGGTGTCGGCCTCGGTGAGGATCCCAAGTTTGACCAGGCGTTTCAGCTTGGCGCGGGTGCCTTCGACGTTCTTCGGCAGCAGTTCGTGGCCGAGGGCTTCGCAGACGTCCTTGGTCCGTAGCGGCCCGGTCGCGTGGTTGAAGACGGCGAGGATGCGGGGGTAGTCCGGGTGCTCGGGCAGCTCCGGCGCGACGGCAGGGAGCCGGTCGGCGAGGCCGGTGATGGTCTTGCGGGTGATCGCGGGGTGCTCCAGGTGCGTCTCGGCCTCCCGCAACCGGGCTTGCAGACCGTCGATCTGTGCGCGGAGGTCGTCGGCCAGGGCCCGGCGGCGTCTTCCTGGAGGTCCAGGGCGTCGAGCAGAGGCTGGATGTTCACGCTGCCGCCGCCTGCGTCTCGCGCCAGGTGGGGGCGTTCGCGCCGGTGAGGCGTCGGGTCACGACGTGGGTCATCGCCCAGTAGACGCGGGAAGCGGAGGAGGAGGGGCGGTGCTCGTAGTCGCGGACCAGGCGCCGGTGCAGTATCAGGATCCCGTAGGTCTGCTCGACCCTCCACCGCTTCGGCTGCGGCACGAACCCCTTGACCTGCGGGTTGCGTTCGACGATCTCGACGTCGATGCCCAGGTCGGCGCCGTGCATGACGACCTGGTTCTTGAAGCCCTGGTCGACCAGGGCTTTGCGGACAGTCCCGCCGGCGTGCTCGACGACCTGGTCCAGCAGGACGATGCCCGCGGCGTTGTCGTGGGTGTTCGCAGCGAGGACGACGACCGCGATGACCAGGCCGAGGACGTCCACAGCAAGGCCCCGCTTGCGGCCGGGCACCCGCTTGGCCGGATCGTGACCACTCGTTGCGGCGGGGACCCCGACGGCCACATGGACACTCTGGGTGTCCAGCACCACCAGGGTCGGGTCCTCTAATCGTCGGGCCCTCTCCCGGACCTGGCAGCGCAGGAGTTCATGGATGACCTGGTCGGTCCCGTCGTCCCGCCAGGCGGCGAAGTAGTAGTACGTCGCACTCTTCTGCGGCAGGTCGTGCGGGAGATAGGCCCACTGGCAACCGGTCCGCCCCTGGTAGAGGATCGCGTTCACGATCTCCCGCATGTCGTAGACGCCCTGATGACCGCTGACCGAGCGGTGCCGGTCCTTCCACGCGGTGATCACCGGCTCGATCAAAGCCCATTGCTCGTCCGATAAGTCACTCGGGTACGGCTTGCGTTCACTCACCCCGGTCACATCACCAGATCACCAACCGCGGACCGGCAGATTCCGCCCCGCCGCCACACCATCAGGCGACAGCAGATCCACTCAAAGACTCACGAACCGCCCACTCAGTTGACAGGTTGGGGCCGGTCGGCACTCAGGTGGGCGGTGAGGAAGGCTGCGGCGCGGTCCAGCGCGGCATCGGCCTCGTCGAGACGGCCGTACTGGAGCTGGAAGACATGAGGGAGGCCAGGCCCGACCTCGAGCGTGACCTCGACGTCGTCGGCGCCCGCACGGGCGGTCAGCCGGACCGCGTCGTCGAGCAGCACCTCGTTCGCCCCTACCTGCACGAGCAGCGGAGGCAGCCCGGTGAGGTCGGCGAACAACGGGCTGGCCAGGGGATGCGCCCGGTCGCCTGCACCGACGTAGAGATCGGCGAAGGCGCGCAGGTCGGCCTCGATGAAGAGGGGGTCGACGTCCTGCTTGGAACGCATACTCTCGCCGGCGAGGGTGAGGTCGACCCACGGGGAGAAGACGACCACGGCCGCTGGTTGCGGCAGCCCGGCGTGCCGGGCTGCGAGGAGCGTGGCGATGCTCAGGCCGCCGCCGGCGGAGTCACCGGCGATGACGAGGTCGCGTGGGTCGATGCCCACGTCCAGCAGCTCGCGATACGCTGCGAGCGCGTCGTCGACTGCCGCCGGGAAGGGATGTTCGGGAGCCAGCCGGTAATCCACCGACAGCGCTCGCAGGCCGAGGCGGCGGGCCAGTTCACCGACCAGCCCTTCGTGGGTGTCCGGTGAGCCGACGACGTAGCCGCCACCGTGCAGGTAGAGCAGCTGGCCCCGACCGGAGACTTCGGCCGGCTCCAGTTCCAGGGCCGGCCGCCCACCCAGAACGGTTCTGCGGGTGACCACGCCCGCAGGAGCGGGCCGGGTGAGAGCTGCGCTGAATCCGCTGCGTTGTTCCGCCACCGTGGGGGGCGTCTCGCTGCGGGGGGCGGAACGGAGCATGGCGTCCAGGGCGTCGCGCTGGGATCTGGACATGGGAAACCTCTATCGGTCAGAAGGACAGCACCGTCGCGGCGGGGCCGGCATCAGCCCCGGGTTCGCACGTGCTGGAGGATTGCGTCGATCACTTGCCGGTGCTCACGCCATCGGGCGCAAGGCCGGGGTGTACGCCGGCAGTACCGGGAGGGCGCGTGCATCTGTCCCGGCAGGGGGACGTATCGGCGTTCTGGCAGAGTGGAGTGGTGGTCCGGGGTATCAGGATCCGGTGCTGTAGCGCTTGAGCATGAGGGCGACGGCTTCGTCCACGATCGCGGGATCAGTGGGGGTGGGCGGGACGAAGTCGGTCCGTACCAGTTGAGGCCACAGCAACTGGGCGCAGATCATGCCGAGGAACTGCTCGGCCACTGCGGATGCCGACTGTGGCTGTCCGTCGGCCGAACGGAAGTCGAGTGTGCCGGCCTGTGCTTCGGCGTCCAGGTAGTCGCGGAGCCGGTCGAAGAAGGGTCCGCGGTCGATGGCGAAGCCGGTGCCGACGATGTCGGCGAGTTCCGGCATCTGGGGAAGTTCGGTGATGATGAGGCGGCACAGCGCCGCCGTGCCCGGACGCGCGACCAGGCAGGCGTAGTCACGGCCGATGTGGTCCAGACCGAACCGGGGATCACCGGGCGGGGGCGGTGCGGCGTACTCCACATCCAGCTGCCATTGCTCGGAGGTGACGGCCGCGAACAGCGCGGCCTTGGAGGGGTACCGCTTGAAGAGGGTGCCGGTGGAGACGCGGGCCTCCTTGGCGATCTGGGCCAGGGAGGTCTTGTCGTATCCCCGGGCGAGGAAGAGGTCGCGGGCGGCACGGATGATGCGCGCACGGTTCTCCTCTTTGATCTGCGCGTGGTACCCGGCCTGGCACGTGTCGCCACGGGTTTCCGCTCGGTCCTCCACCGACATTCCTCTACCCCTCGCCCCTCGCCCGTCTTCCGGCCGTGTCCTCGCTGTCAGAGGACGGTCTGGCCGCCGTCCAGGATAAGGTCCTGGCCCACCGCGAAGGCGGAGGCGTCGGAGGCCAGGTACACGACGGCCTCCGCGACCTCCTCGGGCAGACCCATGCGGCCCAGCGGGATGCCGGCGCTGATCCCCTCCAGAACCGCCGCCTGCACCGCGGGGTCCTCGATTCCGAGCTTGGAGTACAGCGGGGTGTCCACCGGGCCGGGACTGACCGCGTTGAACCGGATGCCGTGCGACCTGAGCAGGTCCGCGTTCCACGACCGCATCAGGGAGGAGACAGCCGCCTTCGTCGCGGCGTAGGCGTTCGACTGCCCGTAGCCACCGTGCGCGCTGCTGGACGCGTTCAGGATGACCGAGGACGGGTTGGCCAGCACGGGCACCAGGGCCTGAGTGAGAAAGAAGACGCTCTTGACGTTGATGTCGAACAGCCGGTCGTAGCTGTCCACCGTGTGGTCCTCGAACGACCGCCAGTCCGACACGCCGGCGTTCAGGAACACCACGTCCAGACCCCCGAAGTGCTCACCCACCTGCTTGGCCAGGTCCCGCTGGGCGTCGAGATCGCGTGCGTCGGCCTGCACGACGGGCACCTTGTCCCCGAGGATCCCCCGCGCCTTCTCGATGCTGGCCGGGGTGACGCCGGTGACCAGCACGTCGGCTCCCTCCGCGATGAAACGCTGGGCGGTCGCCAGGCCGATGCCGCTCGTACCGCCGGTGATGAAGGCGCGCTTGCCCGCAAGACGAGTCATGTTCATGGTTCCTTGCCGAGAAGTTAGGTAAGTCGGTGGACTTACCACCTGAAGGTAGCCCTCGCACCGCCCTTGTGGCAAGTCGATCCACTTACCTTTGATTCCTGGAGTGGCCCGACAATGCCGGAGAGGCCGGCACGGCTCAAGGCCATGTCGCTGCCGTCCGCCAGGGGCGGGCGATGGGTGGCCTTCCCGGGGTGCGGCTCTTCTGCAGTGAGCTGGTGATGCAGTGCGCCGTTCTTGGAGGCGGCGATGGTTTCGTGGTTGGAGGAGCTCAATCGGCGGAAGACCGCCGCGCGGGGGAGATTGCCGAACTGCCGGACCCCTCTCGGAGCTGCGTTCCGCCCTGGAGCGCGACCACATCGGCACGCCCACAGGCTGACGCCTTTTCACAACCCGGTCGAAACGCCAACGGCCGGGCATGGTCAGCCTCGGCGCACCATCAGGGTCTGCCCCGGACTGATGCCTCTTCGCGGTCCACAACCGAGTGCCGTAGGCGGAGACGCGCGCATGCGTTCCGTGGCTGGCTTCTGGGGCCGCCCACCCGCTAACCCCTGACGACCAGCCAACCTCACACACCGTCACCCGCAACCCAGAAGCCGATCACGAGAATGGCGAAACTTCAGGTCACAGCGGCAAGACACAGTTCTTACGGGCGCCCCCACGGCGGCGCCCTAACGTCGACCATGCCGCCCACACCGGCCTCGGCCTGCTGCCCGCCGCCGCGATGTAGCACCGCGACTTCCGCCCTCGTCGTTGCGGGCCTGCCCCTGGTCGCGGAGCGCCCAGTTCGAGGGCCCTGGGGGCAGAACTCGTCGCGGACGCGGGAGTTGGACAGGCACGCACGTTCCTGATCGAAGCGGACCAAGAGGTTCACTCTGACCGAACGAGGCGAGATCAAGAGGATCAATAAGTACAAGCCGGTCGACCACGCTGACACCAACGCCGGCCGGCTACTGCGTACTGCCGTTATCAAGTCCAGCGATGACTCTGACGTCCGCTTATCGGTGTAAACACAATGCGCAAAACTACGGCTTAAGAACTTAATGGCGAGTTAAACACGAAACATGGATGTCATCTGCGCGCCGTCCTAACTTCAGAGTCCTC
>NZ_JBGCAQ010000046.1:0-21930 GCF_041261405.1 Streptacidiphilus sp. EB103A
CCACCCTGTCGGCAGGGAGCGGAACCTACCCGGCCCCACGCCCCCGGCGCACCACCCCACCCTGATCGGCTACACCACGCCAAGGGACGCGATCGTCCTTGGCCTCCGGACGGATACCCGCCACCACTGCACGAACGTCGAGGGGCCCTCCCGCCTGGTCAGGTGGATCCCCGTCCATGAACGCCCGCGCAACCGCGCCTTCCCCGCTGAGCTGGACCCGCGATGCGCTCCGCGGCGTCCTCGCATGGCAGATCCGGCGTCATGGGACGACCTTGACGCACGAGGTGACTGTCGGAGTCGAACGCAAATGAATCTGATTTTTCAGCACGACCAGGTCACCGCGCCGGCAACGCGCGGTCGCGCCGTTCCTCGAAACCGGCCGTCCGGCACCTCCTCCGGACCCCGTGGACAGCTTCAAGGGGGCGCACGGCGTCCGGATTGTCGAGCGAGCGGACCAGCTTCCGCCGCGGGGTCGGGTGGGGCTGGTGCTACGCCTAGCCTGTCCACAGGACGGTGCGCTTCGTTCGAGGAGGCAGACGGTGAGTACGGTCTGGCAGATGGTCACCGCGCGGCTGGGGCGGCGCCGTCGACGCTGGGCTCGGGTCGAGCGCTGGCTGCCGGTGCCTGTGCTCGGTGCGCTGGGGGCGGGGGCCGGTGTGGTCTCCGTGCACACGGGGTTCTCGTTCGACGCTGCGCTGCCGGTCTGGGTGCTGGCTGCGAGTTGGCCCGTGTGGCGCGCACCGGAGGAGGAGGTCCCGGACGCGCTGCGGTTCCGGTTGCAGGTCCGCCGTGCCGGGTGGCGTGTGTCGGTGGCACTGGTGCTTGCGTTCTCGGTGGCCCAGGCGTTGGGGACTCCCGTTGACTGGGTCCTGGCACTGGCCCCGGTTCCGGTAGTGCTGGAGCCGCTGTTGTGGCCGTTGTGGCCGCGGGGCCTGCGCAGGGCGGTGCGGTCCGCGCAGGTGTACGAGGAGTTGGTCGCAGCCAACCGTGGCCAGGCCCGCGACCTGGTGCGCAACAAGCGCGTGGTCCGGCGGCGCAGGGTCTTGCGGCACCAGCCCCTGGCTCGGGTCAGGGCCGAGGGCACGCGGCGGAACCGACGCAGGGCGCTTCTTCGTGAGGTCCGCCGGACGCCGGGCGCCTTGGCGATGGGGTTCGATCCGGACCGCGGTGCCTGCGGTCGGCCACTGCCCGTGCGTTCCAGCGAGCCTGGGGCCCGGTCGGGGCCTCCACTCAGGGCCACGCCGGTGCGGGAGTTGCTGTACCAGTGGCGTGCACAGGACGAGGGCGAGCGGTTGGAGCGTTGGCTCAGGTACGCGGTCGTCAGTTGGAGCGGGCAGGACCTGCTTCTCACCGACGGGAGGCAGCGACTGGTGCGCGCGGGTCTGGGCTGGAAGCCCGAGCCGCTTCCGCCAAGGCAGCGGGTGCTGCCGCACCGCCCGGTGGAGCTGATCTGGCTGACCGAGAAGCGAGTGGACTCCTTCCGCGCCCATGTCGAGAGCCAGATCCTCCTCTTGGACGCGCGGGGTCGTCGCCTGCTCACCTTCCCTGCGATGGGGATGAGCCAGCGCGAGGTCGGTGCCGTGGCGCAGGCCGCAGGACTGCGTTTCGCGGCGTACGAGCTCGCGCAGTCCGGCTGGGAGTGGCCGCGACCGCTCAGCTCCCGACTGTTCCCGAAGCGGCGCGGGCACATCCGGCTGCGGTTGTCCTGACGCGCCGTTGGACGCTGCCGTCGGAGGTCCATGGCCAGCACCTGAGTGCGGTCGAAAACTCCGGTCGGCAGCGGGACCGGGGCCGCCGACCTGTTGCCGGGCCCGGCGCATTGACGAAGGAGAGGGAAGAGCGACAGACCCCGGGTGGGAGCGCTTCCAGTCGCAGCCGCCGTCCGACGCCCTCCTTGACCGCACCGAACACAGCCCCCCGAGCACAGGAAGCGGCCACCGATGAGCACACCTCCTAAATGAAGCGACGTCGGCCTGTGGAAGGCATCCCCCGCGTCCTGACCGTCCGGCTTGAGGAGCAGACAAGGCCGTCTTCACCGCCACCCTGGTTGCTTGCGCGAGGGGCCCACGCAAGGGGTGACGTACCGCATCGGGCCCAGACCTGCGGGACGGCGCGGGTTTCGGCGTCGGTGGGCTGGCCATCGGATTGCCGAGGGGGAAGGCCGCGGCCCTGGGGCGCGCTGCGGACTCTGGCTCTGGACGCGATGTCACCCGCATGCGCTGCTGTGGGGCAGAACGCAGCGCGTTGCGGCCCCTGATGACCGTCGAGACGCGGTAGGCCGGGCGTGTCGTCATGCTCCCGGGGGTTGGGCGGCCTCCGCGGATCGGTCATGCAGAGCGGCTTGCAGGAGTGCCTGTGCCGACTGTCGCATCAGCTCGGTTGCTTCGGCACGCGACAGCCCGGCGATGTCGGTGAGCCAGATCAGGGATTCGATTCCGGTGGCGGAGCGGATCGCCACGGCGAGCCGGTGGATGTCGATGTCCGGTCTGGTCTCGCGCAGCGGCGTCAGCGCGTCTTCGATCCAGCCGATGGCGCGGCCTTGGCGCAACAACGTCTGTCGGCTGGCGCCGTCACGGCTGTCGCCATCATGGGCCGGTTCCAGCGACAGTCGCAGCGACGCGCGCAGCTGGGGTTCCCACTCCAGCGTCAGGTCGGTGGAAGCGACCATCACCAGGTCGAGCCGGGCGGCCGGGTCGTCCGTCGGGGCATCTGCGGGGAGCAGCGAGGGGAAGTCGATCTGCGGATGTGCCGCGGCGACGAGGTCGCGCTGGTTGGCGAAGTAGCGGTAGGCCGTGGTCCGGGAGATCCGGGCAGCGGCGGCGGCCGCTTCAACGGTCGGGGGCGCACCTGCGGCGAGGAGGGCGCGGGCGGCGGCGACCAGGGCCGACCGGGTGCGGGACTTCTGCGCCCGGCGGCCTGTCGATTCATACGGCACATCCATGCCCATCATGGTACTCTAGTGCCCATAAGTGAACTCGACGCCAGGAGGCGGCGATGTACTCCGATCCCGTAGCCACGAACCCCGGTCTCTACACGGTCCTGTTCGAGAACGACCGCGTGCGCGTGCTGGAATACCGCGACCAGCCCGGCGACAGGACCACGATGCACGGACACCCCGACAGTGTCATGATCACCCTGAGCTCGATCAGACGACGGCTGACGGCCGGCGGCCGAGAAGTCGAAGTGGAGCTACCGGCCGGTCAAGCGCGCTGGCTCGACGCCCAGGACCACGCCGGGGAGAACATCGGCGACACCGAATCCCACGGGATCTTCGTCGAGCTCAAGGAAAACCGGCCGGACCGGGTGCAGGCAGCCTCGGCCACGCTCGGCCCGCACACGAGCTGACACTTCGGCGGTCTTGGTCCAGTTGAAGGGTCTGGCGTTGGTGTTCCAGGTCTCGATCCAGTCCTGGAGTGCTGTTTTGAGGTCGTCGAGGGAGCAGTGGACGCCGCGTTCCAGGCAGCGGCGTTCCAGTTCGGCGAGCCACCGCTCGACCTGGTTGATCCACGATGAGTACGTCGGTGTGAAGTGCAGGGTGAAGCGGGGGTGTTCCAGCAGCCACCGGTGCACCACGGGTGACTTGTGTGTGGACAGGTTGTCGCAGATCACGTGGACCTCCAGGCCGGCTTCGGTCTGGCGGTCGATCAGGTCCAGGAACTCGCAAAGGTCGACCGCGCGGTGCCGGGCGGACAGCTGGCTGATGACCTTGCCGTTGGCGGTGTTCAGCGCGGCGAACAGGTCCACGGTGCCGTGGCGGATGTAGTCGAAGCTGCGTCGGTGGGGGACTCCGGGCAGCATCGGCAGGACCGGGGCAGTCCGTTCCAGGGCCTGGATCTGCGGTTTCTCGTCCACCGAGAAGACCACGGCGCCGGCGGGCGGGGCCAGGTAGAGCCCGACCACGTCACGGATCTTGTCGATCAGCAGCGGGTCGGGCGAGATCTTGAAGGTCTCCACCCGCCACGGCTGCAGGCCGAAGGCCCGCCAGATCCGGTGCACGCTGGTGGGCGAGATCCCGACCTGCCGGGCCAGGTCCCGCTTGGACCAGTGCGTCGAGCCCTGCCGGGTCTCCTCGAGCGTGCGCACCACCACCTCCTCGACCTGCGCGTCGGTGATGGTGCGCGGCACACCCGGACGGGGCTCGTCACCAAGCCCGTCCAGGCGGTCCTGGATGAAGCGGGCCCGCCAGCGGGTCACCGTGCCGCGAGCGAGCTTCAGGCGCCCGGCCACCTCGATGTTCGAGCGACCCTCGGCGCACTCCAGCACAATCCGCGCCCGCATCGCCAAACCCTGGGCGGTCGACCGACGCGACGCCCACCCCTGCAACGTCAACCGCTCGGCCTCCGTGAGCACCAGCGGATCCAACCTGGGATTCCCCATCCCTACAGCAGACCGCCGAACTCAAGACCTTGTCACTAGGCCGACACGGCCGACAGCCAGACCACGCACGCGAGTCGCGGAGCAGGCGGGTCGTGCGTCGGCCCGGGGGGTGGGCCGACGCACCTCCGCGTCTGCGGCCTGATCACACGGCCACGCGGGCCAGCCGGATCCGACAGCGCTCCGGTGTTATGACCTCCCCAGGCCCATCCACCGGCACGGCGCCAGCCACCTACCCCGCATCGTCTCGTCGAACCGGCTCAAGGCTGCGATCCGCAGACGAGGATCACGCCGGCGACCGTGCGGTGACACCCGGATTCCCCACAGGGTCGTTCGGTTGCCTTATCGTCGGTTCGGCTGCCCGTGGTGGCCAAGTCCGGTCGAGGAATGCGCCTGCAGCACGATCACCCCGGAGGCGACCCCGACGCTCGGCGCCGCCTGCCGGCCAGGCGGCTCACGAGGACGAACAGGCCGCGTTTCCTCGGCCCGGCCAGCAAGGTGGGCACCTTCACCGTCGACACCGACACCGACACCGACACCGACACCGACACCGACGCCACCGGAACCGGTCGGGGAACGTGGGAGCCGTTCATCGACACCTGGAACGACCGCATGGGAGACCTGTACCCGCTGCCGGAGTTCAGCCCTTCCACGGTCGACGGCTTCCAGGGAACGATGCGCTCGGTGGTCCTGGAAGACACCGCCATCAACGAGCTCTGGGCATCCTCATCCGTGAGCACCCGGGCAGTCGGGACGTACGAGCACGATCAGATCAGGTTGTACGTCGGGCTGCGCGGCGCGGTGGCCCTGCAAGACCCGCACAATCAGGGCGGTGACGCGTACGTCTCGGCCGACACCTACTTCATGCACCACGTCGTGACGGAGAATCACTTCCACACCACCCCCGCGATCGGCACCCGCATCTTCATCTTTCCCGGCGACGCCCTGCGACCCCTGGTCGCCGGGAAACCACGAACCGGCCAGGCCACCTCACCCGCAGCGCAGATCCTGATGGCACACACCAGCATGGTGCAGCGGACCGTCAGCGACCTCAGCCCGGCGGGGGCGCACTCGTCCCGCAACGCCCTGCTCGAACTCGCCAAAGGGCTGATCCTGGACCAATTCGACGACCGCGAGCCCACCTTCACCCCGGCGCTGGCACAAGCGGCCAAGGACCTCGCCGATGCCCGGCTCACCGACGCCGAGTTGTCTCCGGCCACGATCGCCGCGCAATTACACGTCTCAGTGCGCACCCTGCAACGGGCCTTCGCGAGTCTGGACGAGTCGTTCAGCGCCTACATCCGCCGCCGACGCCTGGAGGAAGCGGCCCAGGCACTCACTGCCTCCGGATCACGGCTCAGTATCTCCGAGACAGCCGCACTCTGGCATTTCACCGACAGCAGCCACTTCATCCGCGCTTTCAAGAGGCAATACCATGCCACACCAGCACAATTCGCACGCCCCCTGATGTAACGCCTCACCCGGCCGCCTCAGCTGCAGCGATGACTCTACGAGCCCCACAGGGTTGCTCAGCGGGTCGCCCGCGCCGGTCGAGGGGTACGGATCAAGTGCCGGGTGAACCATTCCTCGGCCAGATCCGCCACCGCTTCCAGTGTGCCTGGCTCCTCGAACAGGTGGGTGGCGCCCGGGACGACCGCCAGTCGGCATTCGCAGCGAAGCTGCGCCTGGGCCTGGCGATTGAGGTCCAGCACCACCTCGTCGTCGCCTCCTACGATGAGCAGGGTGGGCGCGGTCACCGCCGAGAGTCGGGGTCCGGCCAGATCGGGCCTGCCGCCGCGCGAGACGATCGCCGCTATCGGCGAACCGGGCTCCGCTGCCGCCGAGAGCGCCGCAGCCGCTCCCGTGCTGGCGCCGAAGTAGCCCACGGACAGGCCCTGGGCCTGCGGCTGGTCGAGCAGCCAGGAGGTGGCGTCGGCCAGGCGGCGGGTGAGCAGGGCGGTGTCGAAGGCGTTCGCCCGATCGAGCTCCTCCTCCTCAGTGAGGAGGTCGAACAGCAGCGTGGCCAGTCCCGCCCGGTTGAGCGCGTCCGCGACGAACCGGTTGCGCGCACTGAGTCGGCTGCTGCCGCTGCCGTGCGCGAACAGCACCGCTCCGACCGCTCCCTGGGGAACGGCCAACTGCCCGCTGAGCTGTGTCGATCCGGCGTGGACGGCGACCTCCGGATCCGCGAGGGGAGGACCCGCTCGATCTCGCGCCGCCTGCGGCGTCACCGAGCGGTCCCGGTCGGTCTCACCCATCCGATCGGCTGCCTGGTCCAGCCAGGCTACGACTTCGTCGTCCGAGGTCTGCGCGAAGTCCTCGTAGAACTGTCCGATCCCGAAGAAGCCGGCCGGCGTTTCCACGCACACCAGTTCGTCGGCCACATCCCCCAGTCGGGTACGCCACTCGCTCGGCGCCACCGGCACGGCGAGCACCACCCTGGCTGCCCCCTGCGCGCCGGCGATCAGGCAGGCGGCGCGGGCCGTCGAGCCGGTGGCCACGCCGTCGTCGACCACCACCGCCGTCCGGCCGCTGAGCTCGACGCGGGCTCGCCCGCTCCGGTACCGCCCGGCGCGGCGCTCCAGCTCGACGCGTTCCCGCTGCTCCACCGCGGCCAGCTCGTCCGCGGAGGTCCGGGTCGCCCGCTGCGCCGATTCGTTGATGACACGTACCCCGCCCTCCCCGATGGCGCCCATGCCCAGCTCGGGCTGGAACGGCACACCGAGCTTGCGCACCACGATCACATCCAAGGGCGCGCCGAGCGCTTCCGCGACCTGCGCCGCCACCGGAACCCCGCCGCGCGGTAGACCGAGAACGACCACGTCCGCGCCCCGCAGATACGCCAGCCGCGTGGCCAGCCGCCGCCCCGCATCGAGACGATCAACGAAGTACATGGCCAGAACTCCTTGGGAGGGCGGAACTCCGCCGCGGCCCCCCAGGCAGACAGTCAACGTCCCGACACGCATCCCGGTACCCGCAGGCGATACCGATCCGGCGTCGCGGGGGTTGTTCCGCGATCTGCCGCTCGCTCCGTGCCGGCGCGCAACAAAGAACCTGCAAGGTGGGCTCCCTTCGCCGGCATTGTCCGGATCAGGTGATGGAGGTCGCCGTTGGGTCCTACGGACCCGTCCGGCCTCTCAGCAAGGTTGTCGAGACGACCTGAGCCGTGAGCCTGAACTGAGCTCACTCTCCCGGCCGCCGCAGCCGAACTCCCTCGCTCGCCCTGCAGGCCACTGTCCAGAATACGCCGGTTTCACCCCGATGCCATTGCCGTTCTGCAGGAGGGTTCCCTCGGGCAAGGAGCCGCCCTGTGGTCGCCACCCTGGGTTGAGTCCAGGACATGGGCTGCGGCTGGCGGGCAGGGGCATTGCAAAGTCTCTTGATCTTGTGAATGTGCTGGTCAGGCGATGTCTGGGAGGTCGAGTGGGCGGTTGAAGGCGTTGTAGGCAACGTGGCGGAGGCCGACGGCGATATTGCTGTATCCGGCGTCGCGGAGCGTGTTGATCGCCAGGTTCCGCAGGGTTGCCATGGTTTCAGGGCCGTGGTTGGTGCGGATCTTCGGGACGTCTTCCTCGATTCACTGATGTTGGAAGCGTGATAGCTGTAGGCGGCCGGGTTCTTTCGGCTGCAGCGGGCAGGCGTTGTTCCCATCGGGCCGTTCCGGGCGAGATACTCCAGAAGCCGGAGATATCCATGGGGGTCAAGTCACAGGCGAGGGGCTTGTCTTGAAGTGGCCTGGTGTGGAAGCGGGAGTGGGACGGCGGGCACGGCGCTGGTCCAGGCCGCTGCGATGGGCTCTGGGCCTGCCCGAACGGGAGTTGTCCGGCCCGGTTCGGCTGAGGTCGTGGAGCAGATGGTTCGCACGGCGCAGTTCGTTCCTGCTCCTGGTCGCAGCCGGAGCGATCCTGGGAGCGGGGGCCGAGGCGCCTGCTGTGTGGCTGGCCGCTGTGGCGTGGACTCCGGTGGCTGCCGACGCCGCCCTGTGGCGGAGCGTGCCGACGCAGGTGCGGCGGGCGCTGCAAACGGCAGAGCTCGTGGAGGAGATTCGGAGACTGGAGTGGCGGCTTCGGGGGACGGGCTGGGCAATGGAGTGGGATCTGGATGCCGGCTGGGCCGGGCGCCCGAGGCCGACCGGCTTCAGCCCCGCCCCGTCCTCCTTCGGTGGCCCCTGCCGGACTTCGCCGTCGCTCCAGGAGGCACAGTGGACCCAGGGGTACGGATTGCTCTTCGCCGATACGGGCGACTGGTTGCGCTCGGCCTCGGTGACGTGGACCGGCAACGTGTTGGTGCTCGTTGACGGAGCAGCGCGGCGGGTGACCATTCCGCTGGCGGACAAAGGGGCCCAGAGCGCTTCGTCGAGGGGCGCGCGTCCGGTCGAACTGGTGCTCTTGAGCCAGGACGATCCGCTGCGGCCCGGGCGACGCCAGGTCAGCCTGCTGGTGCTGAATGCCGATGGCCGCCGACTGCTGACCATGCCCGGGCTGGGCCTACCGGAGGACCAGGTACGTGAAATCGCCTCGGCCGCACGACTGGACTTCCGCAGCTACACACTGACCACGCCATGGGATCTGCCCGGAGGCGGAATCGCCTCCAGGATCTTTCCACCCGCTCGCGGCCATCAACAGCTCCGGTTCAGTCCGCGCAGCTGATCGGCCTGGGGTGCTGGAGCCACCGCTGCCAGGGGCGTTTCAAGGTCTTGGCGGGCGGTGAGCCTTCAGGTCGCGATGGACAAGGGTGCCGGGACCGGCCCGTCACGAACGCAACGAAGCTCCGGTTGGACGGGGTGACCTCCAAGTCGCCTCGAACCACCGGAGCTTCGATGTGCCGCCAGTCTGACACCGTCTGCCTGATCAAGTCGCCCGTCCTGGACGGCGTGGCGGGACTGCCGCTGGTGGAGCGGCTGCAGGTGCTGCCCGACCCGCGTCGGCGGCGAGGGGTCCGCCACCCGTTCCTGGCTGCGCTGCTGGTTGCCGCCTCCGCGGCCGTCGCCGGAGCGCAGTCGTTCGCGGCCATCGGCCAGTGGGCCGCGAACGCCCCGCAACACACCCTGGCCCGGCTGGGGCTGGCGTGGCCGACGCACTCGGCGTGCGGATCGCCCCAAGCGCCGCAACGATCCGCCGGGTCGTCGGTCTGGCCTGCCCGGGCCCGGTCGGCAACCAACCCGGGCGGCCTCCGCACGGGCCGCGCTGTGCCCGGGAGGAACGGACCTCCGCGGTGTTGGGTCCTGCGGCCGCTGTACTGGGGAGACAGCCCCCGGGAACATCCTTTGCGTCAACTCTCGCCTGCGGCGTCAGCCAGCAGGCATTTCCGTTACCGCAGGTCAACGGCTAAAGCAGGGGAGGCGTCCGCATCGCGCCGCCTCCCCCGGAGGGACACGGTGCGCACCTGAGACGAGGACGTATTACCAGGTAGACGGCGGCTGCCGGGGCACGGCGGTGTCCGCCGGAGGCGGTGGCCGGTTCATGCGCCCGCACCGGGGACCAGTGGTGTGATCGGCCCGCTGGTGTCAGTGCGCCCTGCTACACCAAGAAGAAGCCGGCGCAGGCGCGACGGAGCGGGAGCCCGCGCGGTGCGCGGCGAGAGGGGCACGGTGTTGGACGAGGACGGGGATCTGGACCCGACCCTGAAGTTCATCCTGGTAGCGCTCCTGGTTGTGGCGGCCGCGGTGATGGCGTGGAAGTTCCTCCTCAGCCCCGTCGTGCACTGGTTCGCCGTTGACGTGCCGCATTGGTTCACCGCTACGGTGCCGGCGTGGTCGGCCGGGCATCCGTGGACCACGGCGCTGATCGCCGTCGGGGTGTTGCTGCTGGCGGTGCTGGTGGTGCGGGCGCGACTGCACGCCGGCTACGGTTATGCCGGGTATGCGCAGGCCGAGGACGAAATGGGCGCTGAGGACCTCGGGCTGACGTTCCGGATGCGGGAGTTCGTGGCGATGACCGGCACCGAGTTCGAGCTGGCGGTCGCACAACTCCTGGCCAGGGACGGTTTCCTGAGCGCCAGCCACGTCGGGGGAGCGGGTGACCTCGGGCAGGATGTGCGGGCCTGGGACACTCAGGGCCGCAAGCTGGTGCTGCAGTGCAAGCGCTACACGAAGGCGGTCGGCTCGGAGCACGTGCAGAGGTTCAACGGCACCGCACGGGCGGTCCACGGTGCCGATCTGCCGCTGATCGTGGCCCTGAACGGGTTCAGCATCCATGCGGCCAACTTCGCCGCAAGCCAGGGCATCATCCTGGTGGGCCGCAGCGAGCTCAAGCGCTGGGCGCACGGCGAACACCTCTACAACGTTCTGGCCCCGAACAACCCGGCCCTTGGCCTGGCCTGACACCCGGACCCCGGGCCGCCCGCCCGGCGGCGGACGGGTGGTCCAGAGCGTTGCCAAGCATGCGCGGCTGCTGCGAGCCAGCCTGCTCGGCCACACCCAGCGCGACACCGTCTACGAGGCGTACCAGCCCGAGCCGGGCCCGATGGTCTGGGATCCCTCAGCGGGACAGCGGTTCCGCCGATTCCCGGACTGGGCCGGAAGTTGAGTCGCCTCGTGAACCTCCGGCTGGGACGCGGTGGCGGCAGGCGGGTCCAGTCGGGCCGTTATGAGGAGTTCTACAAGCTCGGCGAGGAGTCATCGGCATGTCGCACAGCAGCATGCAACTGCCCATGCTGCTCGATCGGCACGTTCGCGGTGGCGCTGCTCCTGGGACCAGCGGGCGCTGCCTGGTGTGGTGGACTCGGAGTGGACTGGGCTGGTGGACCGGTCGGTGTGGCCACCGATAGGGCGCCGGTGCGTTCGCGCCCGGAGGTGGGATCGCCGCTACCTGTGGTGGTTCCCAGACCGGCGCGCAGCGCCGGGTGTTGGTGGCCGTACGCTTGGCGTCCCCATGCACATCCGAGGCGTGGACACCATGACCGAGGAGAATGCGTGTGGCACAGGGACGGACCGGTATCAGAGGTGCCCCATCGGCTCGGGCTCGATGGGGGAACCCGAGCGCGGCGACCTGGCGCCCCGCGTCTCCGTGTCGTTCTGGGTTGATGGCGATATTTAAATCTGGCCACCCCCTGCTCAGGCTTCGGGCGGACCTGCTCCCGTCGATTCCCCACCCATTGGGCCGCTGACCTGCGACGGAGCGTCAGACCTCCGGAGTCGCCCGTTAGCCAGCCGCTCTTGAGGGCCGTGGTGAGCCGTCCAGGGCGGGCGAATCTCATCGCGTCAGCGACGCCGAAGGCGCCCTTGACGGGGCACGCCGGCCCGGACCCTTCGAGAACGGGCGACTCCGACCACCCGAGCGATCAACGACGTGGCGGGAAGAGTAGCCCTGGGAGAAATTGCCGATCCGCATCAAGTGTCGGGGGTCGCGCCGGCATGGCCGGGCGGTCGTTTGCGGAGCACGCTGCGGCGGCCAGGGGGCGGCCTGATGACGCGTTGGAGTGGGTTCAGAGTCCCCTACAGCTGATCCCATGTGACATTCGTGTTGTCCGCCCACGAGAGGAACATCTTGTTGTCCGTGCAGTCGTAGCTGACGCCCACGCCGCCGCTGTAGAAAGATACGCGCGCCGAGCCGCTGCGCCCGGTCGCGGTGGACGCTGGAGCGGGTGGCCTGGATCAGGGGCGGCGTGAGGGTGTCGACGCTGAAGCGGCGCAGTGGGACGGCGCCAGGGGCCACGCCGAGCGCGGTCAGGCGGGTGACCCAGAACGCCGCGTCGAACTGGACCGGGACGGGGACCGAGAGGACCTCGGCGCGCAGAGCGGCGGCCGTGGTCTCTGCACCGGCGTGGTGAACGACGGCCGCCGTGTGCGGGAAGACCAGGGCGTGCGGGACTGTCACGGCCCTCGCACGATGGACACGATTCCGGCGATGACCGCCACCAGGCCAAACAGGATCAGGAGCAGTCCGCCGGCCTCCCACCCGTTGCCGTATGTGCTCGCTTCACGCATGGTGCGAAGCCTCCTGATGTGCGATCCGGACACGTAGACCTGCAACGTCTGCCCGACCTGGTAGTCCGTGTGCCGGGACTTCTCCAGCCACAGGGTCCCCTCGCGGGTCTTCCCGTCCAACTCGTAGCGCACACACAGGCTCGGCGGATAGGCGTTGTACGGCTGGTACTTGGTGGTGCCGCCCGCCTCGGTCCGGACCACCTGCGCGGTAACCGCGCGCCCCTCCTTCAGCGCCCGTGCGGCCCGGTTGCCGCCTTCGGCGGCGACCCGGACGCCCAAGACCACGACCAGGACACCGAAGAGGATGAACACGATGCTCTGAGCAATCATCCGTTCCCCCACCCCTCCAAGCGTGTCATCCAGGCACAGGACCAGGCGGAGCGGCACCCAGCCCGGCCAAACGTTCTACGCCTGCACCTGTTCGACTACTCATAGCAGGAGTTGACGCCGCAGTGCAGACCCGGACCGCGCGGGCTCTGACCCGCTGAGCGCGCGGGGGCCGGCCCTCGGGGCCGAGCCCCGCCGTCACCGGCCGCGGCTGCGACCTCGTCGTCTCGGTTTCATGGGGTTGCGGTGGTGTCGGCACCAGGGTGGGGCGCGTGGGTGTCCTGGTTTTGGATCTGTGCGGCGGCGTGGTGCAACTGGGCGAGGACGGTTCGGACGGCTCGTCGTGCGGTGCGTTCGGGTCGGTGGAGGACGTCGATGTGGCGTCGGGCGTGGACTGCGCCCAGGGGCCGCAGGACGAGGTTCGGGTGCTTGCGGGTTGTCCAGCGTGGCATCAGCGCGAGGCCGGCGCCGGCGGCTACGGCCTCGGCGGCCACGGCGAAGTCGTTGATGCGGTGGGTGATGTCGAGGCGGCGGTTGGCGACGCTGGCGATGGCTTCGATGGTGGACATGAGCGGGAAGCCGTCGTGGACGGTGATCCAGGGCTGGTCGGCGACGTCGTGCGGGAGGAGCAGCGTCTTGGAGGCCAGGGGGTGGCCGGTCGGCAGGGCGACGTCGAGTGGCTCTCGCAGCAGGGTGCTGGCGGTGACGGTGCGTGGCCAGGGCGGGCCGTGGTCGAGGCGGTGGGCGAGCACGAGGTCGTAGTCACGGGTGAGGGCGGGGAAGCGGTCCTGGGCGACGTCTTCGTCGGCGAGAGCCAGTCGTGGGCGGCCGGGCCCGGTGAGGCCGCGCAGGAGCAGGGGGAAGAACGCGGAGGCTGCGCTGTGGAACGCCGCCAGTGAGACGTCGCCGTCGGGTTGTTCGGTGAAGTCGGTGACGGTGTGCCGGGCCCGGGCCAGGGCCGTCTCCACCTCGATGGCCGCGCGGGCCAGGGCTTGCCCGGCCTGGGTCAGCACCAGCCGGCGCCCGGCGCGCTCGGTGAGCGGGACGGGGATCGTCCGCTGCAGCAGGCGCAGCTGCTGGGAGATCGCGGACGGCGTCACGTGCAGGGCCTCGGCGACCGCGGTGACACTGCCCAGTTCTCCCAGTTCCCGCAGGATCTGGAGTTGTCGCTCGTCCATGCAGACAGTGTAGGGCTGCTACAGCTTTGCTTTAGAAGCTGGTGGATTGTCTTCAACCTGCTGGTGGTGAAGCCTGGGGGCATGCCCGTTACACGCCGTACCGATGCAGTGCTGTTCCTGGTCGCGCTGGTCTGGGGTTCCAGCTACCTGGCGGCCAAGACGGCCACCGTCGCGCTCCCGGTCGTCACCGTGCTGTTCGCCCGGTACGCGATCTCCGCGCTCGCGTGCGGAGCCCTGGTCGCCTCCCGTCGCCGGGTGCGCCGCTGGACCTGTGCAGAGGTCCGCGTCGGGTCGCTGCTGGGGGTCACGCAGGCAGCCGTTCTGGCGCTGGAGACCTACGGGGTCGCGCACACCAGTGCCGCGAACGCCGGGCTGATCATCAGCCTGGCCATCGTGCTGACACCGCCGCTGGACCGGACCGCGGGCAGCCGCGCACTGCCCGGGACCTTCTTCCTCGCCGCCGGCCTGTGCGTGCTGGCTGTCGGGCTGCTCACCTCCAGCACCGGGCTGCACGCGCTACGGCTCGGCGACGTGCTGATGCTCGCCGCCGCGGTCGTCCGGGCCGGGCACGTCGCGCTCGTCGGACGGCTCACCGCCCGCCACCGGATGGACCCGCTCCACCTGACGACCGCCCAGACTGTCGTGGGCTCGGCGTTGTTCCTGGTGCCTGCCCTCACCCACCTGACCGGCCTGGCCCGCAGCAGCGCCACCGCATGGTCGCAGCTGATCTATCTCGCCCTGTTCTGCAGCGTGTTCGCCTTCCTTGCGCAGACCTGGGCCGTGCAACGCACCTCCGCCAGCCGGGCCAGCCTGCTGCTGGGCACCGAACCGATCTGGGCGGTCGCGATCGGGGTCAGTCTCGGCGGCGAACGGCTCACCGTGTGGGCCTGCCTCGGCGCCGTGCTCATGATCGCCGGAACGTACTGGGGCCAGGCCATCGAACGCACCCACCGCACCACCACTGCCACCGAAACCGGGGAAGGGGAAGGGGACAGAACGTGCCCCATCCCGACACCTACCAGCGTCTGACCGCCCTGCTCGGCACGTGACAGCAGCAGACACCGATACCCGACACGTCTGACCACGCGCCCGCCGCTTTCCGCCGCGGGTCAGCCAGAAGGGAAACCACTCACCATGAGCGCGTCCATCGACACCACCGCCCCCGTCCTGTCCTACAGCCCGGTGGTCCTGCCGGTGCCCGGGCGGCCCGTGGACCTGGAGGTCCGCGTCACCGCTCCCCAGTCCGGCACCGGCCTGCCCGTCATCCTGCTCTCGCACGGCCACGGCGCCTCCAACAACCTCTCCTCGCTGAACGGGTACGCGCCGATCGCCAACCTGTGGGCGGCGGCCGGGTTCGTCGTCATCCAGCCCACCCACCTCAGCTCCCGCACCCTGAGCCGGCAGCTCGCCGACACCCCCGGTGCCCCGTTCTTCTGGCCGTCGCGCGCCCAGGACATGACCGACATCCTGGACCGGCTCGAGGTGATCGAGAACACCGTGCCGCAGCTCGCCGGACGCATCGACCACGACCAGATCGCGGTCGCCGGGCACTCCCTCGGCGCCCACACCGCCACCCTGCTGCTCGGCGCCCGGATCACCGACCCCGACACCGGGCAGGAGCACAAGCTGGTCGAACCCCGGATCACCGCGGGCGTGCTGCTCGGCGCGCCGGGCAGGGGCGGCGAGGTCCTGAACGGGTGGATGGCCGACCAGGTCCCGTTCTTCAGCACCACCGACTACTCCACGATGACCACCCCCGCCCTGGTCGTCGCCGGCGACCGGGACGACTCCAAGCACTTCACCGACGCCGGCCCCGACTGGCACACCGACACCTACCGCCTGGCCCCCGCCCCCAAGACCCTGCTCACCCTGTTCGGCGCCGGGCACCTGTTCGGCGGCATCTCCGGGTACGACGCCGAGGAGACCACCGACGAGAACCCCGACACGGTCGCCGCCCTCGCCCGCTTGACCGCCGCCTACCTGCGCACCCACTTCCAGCCCGGCGACCACGCCTGGCAGACCGAGTGCGAGGCGCTCACGACCGGCGCTGACGCGGTCGGACGCGTCGAATCAAAGTAGCCCGCCCAGCGAAACGCCGCCACGAACAGTACCGCCGCCACCGTCGACTCGCCGTGTCCGTCCCGCGCAGGGCCACAACCCCGCGCGGGACGGACACGTCAAGCTGTAGCGGCCCAAAGGCTTCAGGCGGCGCTACCCGAGCTGATCAACCAGCCCGCCGTTCCCGCTGATGACCCCAGACAACACCCCGTCAACCCGCTCTGACGGCTGGTCAGCTCCTCCCGGACATCGGGGGACCTCAGCTTCGCGACCAAACGACGACGGGAGGGCCGTCGCCGTGTCAAGACATGATCACGGTGCCGCCGGGCACCCCGGAGGTCAACCCGTTCCCGGACATCAGTTCGCCATCGTCATCACGAGTGGCACAACCAGCCCCCGGCGTCCTCATCCTGAGTGGCAATCAACACCAGGATCGACCGACCCGATGTCTTCGCGTGGAACCATGAGGACGACAGCCGCACCTGGGTGGCCCCGAGTCTGGCCCAGGTACCTCGAATGGTGGCTGAACGGGCAGATCGCGCTGTAGCCGCGCGAGTGCACCCCGCCGTCGCAGTATCACGGTGGCATCCGGCCACGGGGACTCCGCAAAAACCGTTAGGCGGACGAGGGCGACCACTGCTACCTTTCCGGAGGCCGTGCGAGAGATCGAGGAGGTGGTACCCGTGAACGCTGTATCGACATGGGTGCTCCCCTTCGGGGTCGCGGTCGGACGGTAGGTCGTCCGGGAGCGCCGTCTCAGTGCACTCCCGAAAGGCACGACCATGCAGTTCACTTCCGAGCAGCGCCTGGACGACGGCGTCCTCGAACGCGCATTCACCCTCGGCGAGATCCCCGGCATCCTGTGGACGCCCGGATTCGCATCCGAAACGGCGCCGGCGCCGCTGATCCTGCTCGGCCACCCTCCCCTTGGGCTGGGCAAGATGTACCCCCGACTGGTGGCCCGGGCGCGGCACTGCGCCGCGCAGGGCTTCGCCGCGGCCACCATCGAGCTCCCCGGAAGCGGCGACCGGCCCCGTTGGCCCGCCGTCGAGCAGGCCCGCGCCGACCTGCGCCGCGCGGTGCAGGTCGGCGAGCCGGTCAGTGACGCGATCGTCGACGCCCTCATCCTCCCGCTGGTCGACACGGCGGTCCCGGAATGGCAGGCCGCCCTGGACACCCTCCTTGCGCTGCCGTGGATCGGCGGCCCGGTCGGGTACTCGGGGGGAGTGATCTCCATCGGCATCCGGCTGGCGCTGGTCGAGCCGCGCATCACGGCCGCCGGGCTGTTCGCCGGGAGTTTCGTGCCTCGCGCCATCTTCGAGGAGGCCCGGCAGGTCACCATTCCGCTGCACGTCCTTCTGCAGTGGGACGACGCAGGGAACGACCGCCAGGCGGCCCTGGACCTCTTCGACGCGTTCGGCTCCACGGAGAAGACCCTGGAGGCCAACATGGGCGGGCACACAGGCGTCCCGCAGTTCGCGGGCGACGCCGCGGCCCGGTTCTTCACCCGGCATCTGAAGTGAGACCGGGCCGTCAGACCGGCAGACGGTAGCGGATGTCGGCCGAGCCGCCTCGCATCGAGGACAGGTCCCGGCCCTCCGCAGTCCTCTCCACCGCGGGCCCCTGCCGAACTCTCGGCAGGGGCTGTGCTGCCTGAAGCCGTGAGCTGTTCGATCTCGGCACAGCTTCGAGTGCTGCCCGAACTCCTCGTGCACAGGTGCTGCCGGTCGGTTCTCGTGAACAGGCCCAGCGCTGCGATGAGGTGGGTCCACGGCGAGCCCGATCCGCGCCCTGTTGCCAGGCGTCGGCGTCGCCGCCGCGCCACACGACGGGGGCCTCGGGGGAGAGGCCGTTGGCGCAGGCGGTCCAGATCGTCCCAGGATCCGGCGATGCCGATGTCGTCGTGGTCGACCTGGACGGGGCGTCCGGGTCCTTGGGGGCCCGTTTCCATGGGCCAGACCACGACGCTGTGCTGCTTGCCGTTCATGGGCCCAGGGTGCACCCAGTGGGCTGGAGGCGCTCGCGGGCCTGGGGGTGCGGGCCCCTGGCTCCCGAGCGGGCCAATGCGGCCGGGCAGCCGGTGAGTTCGCACCTGCAGGCTGCTGATCTGGGGGTGACCTCCGTGCCGGCGGTGTTGCCCCTCAACCGAAGGCGGCCAGGGAGAGCGGCTGCCACTGGCGCCAGGTGTGCAGACGCTCCTCGTAGAGACCGGCGACGTCGGTGAGGGACTTGCCGAGGAAGAACCGCAGCGGGGGCTGGTCCGCGTCGACGATCCGAAGGATCGCGTCGCGGGTGGCGCGCGGGTCGCCGACCTCGAAATCCTGTGCAGTGGCCGCGTGTACTTCGGTGTAGTCCGGATGCCGCTTACTGTGCCGTGCCCCGCGGGCCAGCCAGTCGGTGGCGTAGGGGCCGGGCTCGATGTTGGTGATGTGGATGCCGAAGGCTGCCACTTCTTGCGCCAGGGACTCCGACAACCCCTCGAGAGCCCATTTGGAGGCGTGGTACGCACCGATGCCGGGGAAGGCACGTACGCCGCCCTCGCTGGTCACCTGCAGGATCCTTCCCGACCGTTGTGCCCGCATGAGGGGCAGGACGGCCTGCGTGACCCATACCGCGCCGAAGAAGTTGGTCTCCATCTGAGCCCGGAGTTCGTCCTCGTCAATCTCCTCGACCATGCCGAAATGCCCGTAGCCGGCATTGTTGACTGCGATGTCCAGCGAACCGAAATGCGAGTGGGCACGCTGCACGGCCGCATGCACCGCGGCACGGTCGGTGACGTCGAGCCGGACCGGCAATACCGCATCCCCGTACCGCTCGACCAAAGGGGTCAGCTGGCCGACGTCCCGAGCCGTCGCCACGACGTGATCGCCGCGTTCGAGCGCGGCGTCCGCCCACTCGCGGCCGAACCCCCTCGAACTGCCCGTGATGAACCACGTCTTCGCCATGATTGGTGCTCCCTATGGGTGGATCGCTTGCCGTTGCTCCTCCACCGTGCCGCCGACCGAGACATTCCACCAGCGAGGGTTACGCATAGGAGACATGCGGCCCCGGAATGTGTCAGGATGACGGCATGGCCGACTACACCCTCACCGGCCTGCGCGTCATTCAGGCCGTAGTCGACACCGGATCGTTTACCGCCGCGGCCGACGCGCTCGGATACACGCAGTCAGCGGTGTCCCGCCAGGTGGCGGCGATGGAAGCCGCCGCGGGCGCACCGCTGTTCGTCCGGGGCGCCCGCGGGGTTGCTCCCTCCCCCGCGGGCACGATGCTCGCCCGCCGAGCTGCGACGGCCCTCAACGAGATCGACGCCGTCAGCGCAGACCTCGCCGGGCTGCAGGACCGCCTCACCGGACGAGTCGTCATCGCCGCGTTCCCCTCGGCCGCCGCTGTGCTCGTCCCCAGAGCATTGGCCCGCCTCCGAAGCGACCACCCGGGTCTGATCGTCGAGTTCGGCGAGGCCTCCTCGCCCACGCAGCTTCGCCAACTCCGCGCTCACCGCATCGACGTCGCAGTGATCGGTGTGGGGCCGGACCTGCCCGCCTACGATTTCGAGGGACTGCCCCGCGACCTGCTTCTGGAGGGCAGTCTCCTGCTCGCCGTGGCCGCGAACCACCGGTTCGCCGGCCGGGGAACCATCCCGGTGACCGAGCTGAGGGACGAAGCCTGGATCGTCGGCAAGGGCCTCCGCGACGATCCCCAGTTCGGCGCCTGGCCAACCCTCGACCACCCGCAGATCGCCTACGCCGCCCGCGAATGGCCCACTCGCCTGGGTTTTGTCGCCGCCGGTCTCGGCATTGCCGTACTGCCCGAACTGGCCGCCGCAGCGGTCCCCACCGGGGTCCGCACCGTCCACGTCGACGACCCCGCCTGGCTCGGCCGAGCCACTGTCGCCGTCACGGTCCGCGATCGCTCTCCCGAGGTGAGGGCCACCGTGAAGGCGCTCCGCCACGAGGCCGCACAGCTTCGTGCGGTGCCATAACGCCGCACCCGGCAAGGAATTCCAAGCTGCGACATGACCGCACCGTCAACTACTGACCTTCGAGGCGTGATGTCGTTGGGGGCTGACGGGGCGTGATCGTCGCGGAGCTTCTGATCACGGCGGGCTCCCCATCGGTACCCATGCACATGGACGCTTGTCAATGGCCTTGAAGTTCGGCTCTGCCAAGATTTCCGTGTCGCTCGTTGCTGGTCGGCCCAGTCCCCGGTCTCGACGAACGACCTGCCGGGGTCCAACCGCCAGGGGATGGAATCGCAGTCCCAGGCCCAGATCCCATCGACCCGGCGCAGTGTCGTGAGCTCGATCCCCGGTCCAGGACCGCCGGCTCCGACCTCGGCCAGGAACGTGCGGTACTCGCGAGGCAGGCCGACACCGTACTGTGCCTCGACCTCGGCGATCTCGGCGCTGCTCAACACGGGGTCGAAGACTGGGAGCCGGGACGACTCCTGGCCGCGCGCCCGACGCCGGGCCTCTTCCACTGCGATGACACGTTCCCGCACTCCTGGCCAGATTGCCTGCGTGTTCATGGCCCCCCTTTCGACGACGAGCCTGGACGTTAGTCCATACCGCTGACACTCGGCGCGGGCCGATTACGGGTAGCCCGGATCCTGGCTGATGTCGAGTGCAGCCGTAAGACCCTCAAGGATCCCGACGAACTCCTCGGTCGGGACCTCCGTCGCGAAGACCTTGCCTACGTGCTCTGGATGCTTGAACAGGTGTTCCTCGCGCCGGAACTGAGCAGTGAGCACCAAGCGGTCCGCGTTGCGGAAGCGGAGTGCGGTCACGTTGTCGGTTGTGGGTCCCCAGCTCAAGACCCTGAACTGGCTGCGGAACTCGTACTCCTCTTCGGTCTGGTCGTCAGCGCCGGAACGGTGCATGAGGCGCCGGTGGGTGCCTTCCGGGGACAGGCCGTCGAACGGCAAGGGAGAGCCGCCTCCGGAGCGCAGCCACCCCACTGTGTCCACCACGTCAGAGCGGAGCTGCCTTACGAACGCCATGTTGTCGTCGCAGGTCAGCCACTGTCCCGCAGCCCACAGGTCCACTCGGCGCAGCGATTGCTCCCCTTCCCCGACCTCAGCGGCGAACCTGGTCTTGTCTCCCAGAAGTACGGTCACGTCGGGACCCTGACAGGATCCGTGAGCATGCGCAAACAAGCCGATGTCGTGCCGCTCCCTTCAAGGGAACCGCGCTCAATCGTGGTCAGTGCGTGGTTGCCTTCCAGTGCAGGTCGCCGGTGTCGTCGACCGCGGCGGTGCAGGGCTGCTCGTGGCCGCCGAGGGTGGCGTGCTGCAGGAGGGCTGGGGTGCCTGTTTCGAGGGTGTTGGCGGTGTCCTGGAGCATGGAGGTGACCGAGTTCCACAGGGGGAGCCCGAGGATCCAGGTCTCGTGGTCCCAGCGGAAGAGGGCGCCGTAGGAGTCCCCGGGCCGTAGGTCGATGATGAGTCCGTCGCCGCCGGGATCCATCGCGATCGGCAGGAACGAGGGGTGGAACCGGGGCTCCGGGGCGCCGCCTGCGTCCAGGGTGATTCCTTCCTGCTCGGCGACCAGTAGCCAGATCTCCCGTGACTCCAGGGCTTCGTCCAGGGACACCGGGGCGAATGCTCCGGGGAGCCAGTGGTCGGCGCTGACGCCGGTCATGGTCCACCACCGGTGTACGTCGGCGGGTAGCGTGGCATCGAGGTCCGCTGCGAGCGCGCGGAGCTGGTCCGGCCCGGCGGCAGGCCGTACGGGGGCCTGCTGGTGGTGGTCGTTGAGCCAGGCGTTGATGCGGTCCTGCGCGGTCTGCAGGTCATGATCGGTCCAGGTCATGGGCGGCAGTGTTCCATGGCGCTCTGGCAGTGCCGGCTCCACCGTCCGCCGCGCTGTGCACCTCGCACCGTCGCTGGGCTGCTACAGGCGCTCTTCGACCAGGTGGACCTCGTCGGGCCGGCGTCCCGGGAGTAGGCCCAGGTGTCGGCTGAGTCCCTGCGTCCGCTGCGACATGCCGGTCTGGTGTCAGTGGGCGGGTTGTCAGTGGCGGCGTGTCAGCGTGGGCACTATTTTGGCTGTTCAGCTGGCCTTCGGGACTT
>NZ_JBGCAQ010000047.1:0-18934 GCF_041261405.1 Streptacidiphilus sp. EB103A
CCCCCCCCCCCCCCCCCCCCCCCCCCCCCCCCGCGGGCGCCGGGCCCGCCCCCCCGGGGGGGGGCGGGGGGCCCGCGCCCGCGGGGCCCCGGGGGGGGGGGGCCCCCCCCCGGGGGGCCCCCCCCGCGGCCGGTGAAGGTTCCCGGACAGGTTCCTGCACCGCTGGGCTTCTGGGACGGGTCGCGGTGCCGGGCGGTGGATGGACGACAGTGTCTCTCCGAGCGACACCCGGCCGGGCTGCCTCGGATGCGGTCAGCCGGCGAAGGTGTCGGTGCCGTGCGGGTCGAGGCGGTCCAGGGCGGCCTGGGCGGCCGCGGCACCGCTCCACCGCTCGCCGGCCGGAGCCGCAGCGCCCCGGCTACCCCGGCCGGGCTCGGTGGGGGGCAGGGCGTCGGGTCCGGCGGCCAGCAGCGCGGCCAGGGCGGCGGCGACGTCGCCGGGCTGCGCCCAGGGGTGCAGCGGCAACGGGTGCAGGTCGTGGGGAACCCCGATGTACTCGGTGGTGGTGACGGTCCATCCGTCGGGGAACCGGGCGGCGGAGATCCCGTCGGGCCAGCGCCCGGCGCAGGCCGGGTTGCGCGGTCCCCATTCCAGGAGGCCGACGTGGGTGGCCCGGTGGCGTACCGCGTGCCAGCCGGTGACGCCGATCCCGGCGCTGTCGAGGGCGCCGGAGATCTCGTGCAGGTAGGGGGAGAGCGGGGAGAGCATCACGGGGGTCAGGACTCCTGTCGTTGCGGGGCGCCGGGGTCGGCGTGGACGCGCTGGTGGACGGGCGGTTGCTCCAGGCAGCCGGGGCAGGTGGCGGCGGTGCCCCCGGGCAGCGGGTCCCGGGTCGTGGTGTTCGCGCCCAGGGCGGGGCCGTGGACCGCCGCGTCCGGGCGTTCGCTGCGGCCCGGTACGGCCGGGTGCGCCGCTTCGGGGTTCGGTCCGCCAGGGTCGCCGACCGTGACGGTCCGCCGCCCGCCGCACGGACCCTCTGCGGACGCTTCCCGGAAGTCGCCTGGCGTCCCCTGGCTGACCTGCGACGACACCACCGATTCGTCCGAGTCGGGCGCCGACTCGGTCGCGGTCGGCTCCGGGATGGTCAGCGTGGTGACGACTCGGCCGGGCTGCTCGCGGGAGGGCACCGGGGCGGTGGCCCGCAGCCCGGTCGCCTCCCCGCCGGCGGTCAGGAGCTCGGCGACGTGCCGTCCGGCCTGCGCGCTGCCGGTCACCGCGATCCGCGTCCGCCGCTCCTCGGGATCCTGGCAGGGCCGCGGCCCGTGCCGCAGCTCGGCGTCCTCGCGGTCCTCGCCCGCGCTGCGCCCGGGGCGGCCCTCGTCGGCGGAGTCGGCCATGCGGGTCAGGCACAGCCACAGGCGGTCGGCGCTGCCGGGCGGCCAGGGGGTGAGCAGTTCGCCGGTGGCGGGGTCGAGCTCGCCGCGCCACTGCCGGTACCGCTGGTCCGGGCTGTCGGACCAGTCCGGCCGGTACCGGTGCGGCGTCCCGGCCGGGCCCTGTCCGGCGCCGGGAGTGAGCGGGACATGGTGGCCCAGGGCGGCGAGGCGGTCCAGGACCTGCTGCAGCGGCCCCCAGACCACCGGCCGCCGCTCGGCGAGGGCCAGGGCCAGCGCGGCGGCACCCTCCCCGCTCGCCAGCGCCTCCTTCGGGGCCCCGGGGGTCCGCGGCCCGGTCAGCTTGATCAGCAGGTCCTTCAGCGGGCGGCCGCGCTGGTCGACGGCCTGCACCCGGGCGGCCACCGCCGCCCGCGCCGGCCGGTCCCCGGCGGCGGGCGCGTCCAGCACCTGCACCCACACCAGCGCCAGGTCCTCCCCGCCCTCGAGCAGGTCGTGCGCCCAGACCGCGTTGTCGATGCGGCGCCGGCGCAGCTCGATTTGGTCCTCGATCACCCGGGCCACCCGGTTGCACATCGCGCACAGGTACCGGCCGCGCCGCTCGGTCAGGGGCAGTTGGGTGCGGGCGCCGCAGTCCGAGCAGGTCCGCACCACCGCGCTGCGCCGGTCGGCGGCGGCTGCGAGCTGGCGGCCGGTGGCGGTGGTGGGCGGGCAGTCGGCGACGGTGTACAGGGGCACCTCGGTGCGCCTGCCGCGGAAGTCCACCCCGGCCACGTACCCGCGCACCGGGCCGCCGGGGCGCCGGGGGAGGTCGGCGGTGGCCAGTTGCGTCTTCGACGCCAGCGTCCAAGGCACCTGGCTCCAGGACGGGTACGAGACCGGCACCGCCGGCGGGGCCTTCGCTGGCGGAGTCGTGGGTCGCTGCGCCTGTACGTGTTCCGCGGCCATCGCCCCGGACCTCCCTCGTCGACGTCGAAGAGCCGGCCGCCCCATGGCGCCGACCCGCCCGCAACGCTAGCCCCCAACCCCGCCAAGTGCAACCACGATATGGCCTCTGACCTGGGGATATCTAAGTTGCAACTCATGATTTTGGGGCGGTGGCCGGTGCTCTGGCCGGGTGTCCGCGCGGTGCGGATCGCGCCGTTGTCGTCGTGGGCGCGGTCCGCTCCCGGTAGGATCGGCGGCAGTGGGGCGGCCGGTTGCCCTGCGTACACGAGCCCGTTCTCGTGAGCCTTCGGGCCAAGGTTCTTCGAATCACCGGAAGGCGTCCTGCGGCCACGGCCGCGGGACGCTTCTTCGTACCTGGCGCCCCGTCAACCCGGGCCGGGGCAGGACCGGCAACCCCCCGCCCGCCGTCCCGGCACGCCCGTCGGCTTCGCAGCCCCAGCGCGTTCCCGCGCCCTGCTGCGGCGCCGGGCCCGGCCGCCTGCTGCGCGAACGCGCTGCACCGGCCCGGCTCCGGCGCGGTGGGCCGCGCTCCGGCCGGTCGCGCCCGGTAACAGGCCGCCGCTTCCGGTCGCCGGCCGACGGGTTCCGGTCCGGCCGGTGTGTTCCCGCGGCCCGGCCGCGGTCCAGCCGGTAGCGTCCGCGGTCGTGACGGTGACGAGGAGACCGCGGCTGGTCCCGACGGGGGACTGCTTCTGCGGGTGCGGCGGCCAGGCGGGCATCGGCCGGTGGTTCGTGCGCGGCCACGACATCACGGCCGCCGCGGCGCTGCGGGCGCTGGAGGGGCGGAGCCTGGCGGAGCAGCTGGTGGCGGCCGGCTACGGCCCGGACCGGTCGGTGGTGGACGAGGCGGTGGCCAAGGCGGGCTGGCAGCGGTGCCCGCGCTGCTCCTACGCGGGATCCCCGGCGGCGCTGGCCGCCCACGGCCGCGAGTGCGCCGGCGCCGCACCGGCCGAGGAACCCCCGGCCGCGGCCGGCCGGCAGCCGTCCGCCCCACCGGCACCGGTGGAGCCCGCCGGGACCGGGGCATCGGAGCAGGTTGAGGATCCCGAGCCGGTCGGCGACGCGCAGCCGGCGGGCCGGGCGCTGCCGCAGGAGGCCGGGCTGGAGGTGGAGCGCGGGACGTCGGGGGCGGCGTGGGACCTGTTGGTGCCCGGGCGCCTGGACCCGGTGTGGAAGACCATCCCGCAGGCGGAGCGCAGCGAACTGGCCGCCGCCGCCGGCCGGTTGCTGCAGCCGCTGAAGAGCCCGCTGGACCGCCCCGAGGCCCGGCAGACGCTCTACGCGCTGAAGGCGGCCCAGCGGGACCGGCTGGTGGGCGTGCACTGGCGCCGGCTGCTGACCGCGCCGCGCCAGGCGCTGGGCGCGGGGCGCAACGCCCGCGCGGACGAGCTGTACCAGCTCCTGGAGGTGCTGGCGGCCCGCCATCTGGCCCCCGCGACCCCCGCCGACGGAAGCGTGCTCGGCGCCGGCCCGGCGCCGGCCTGACCGGGCCCGGCAGCAGGGGCCGCGAGAGCGGCCACCGGCACCCGGCGCGGGCCGGGCGCCGGCGGCCGCGCCCCACCGCGTGACCCGACCACGGCCAAGGCCGGCCGCCGCCGACCCGGCGCTCCCCGGGGGTGAGGGCGTGCGGAACCCGGCCCGGACTCCTCGGCGGGGCCGACACCGGTGGCGCCTGTCCACAGGCGTCCGGCCGCACAGTGCTCCCGTCGGCCCGGTGTCCGGGCCGCGCGCCCTGCCCCCGCCGCAAGGAGCTTCCGACCATGGCCACCACCGCTTCCGCCGCCGACGCAGCCGCCGTGCCCGGCCGGCGCGAGATCACCGCCGCAGACGGCCACTACACCCTGACCACGGACCCGGACGGAACCGTCCGCCTGACCGCGTCCACCCCCGACGGGGAACTGCGCTCGGAGCTGACCGGCACCGCCGACCCCGCGGACCTCGCCGTGTTCGCCGCCTTCTCCCTGCTCATGGCCAGCGCGAGCATCCCCGCCCAGCGCGCCGGGCAGTCCTCCTCGGACGACCGCAGGGTCGGGGACCTGTGGACCGAGGAGGAGCAGCGGACCCTGCGCGACCGCGCCCGGGCCGGCGCGACCGCCGAGGACCTGGCCCTCGAGCTGGGCCGCAGCCTGAACGCCGTGCACTGGAGGCTCTTCCACCTGGGGCTCGGACCCCGCCCCCAGGGCCCCGAACCGGACCGGCGCCCGGCGCCGGCGCAGAAGGAGACCGCCTACACCTGGGGTGAGCGCCGCCAGGACCACCCCCAGGCCTACGCCCGCTGGACGCCGCAGGACGATGAGCGGCTGCGCGCCATGGCCGCCGCCGGCGCCACGATGCCGGAGCTGATGGCCGCCTTCGGACGCCAGGAGGGAGGCATCGCGGGCCGGCTGCGCAAGATCGGCGCGACCGGCCCGGTGGTCGACCAGATCAACGCCGACCAGCCGCCCCAGCACCCGGCCTGAGGCCGGCCGGGCCCTGACGGCACCCGTGCGGCGGACCGGCCGGCCGCCCGGCGGTCCGCCGCACGGGTCGCAGACCGTGCCCGGACACGGTCGAGGAACTCCTTGCGGAGGCCGGCGCCCTGGCGTACCGCACCGGCCGCCGACCCTCTCGTCGGCCTCAGCGCCAGAAGTCGGCCCATCGGCGGGCGGCCTCGACGATCGGCTCGATTCCCGCTGCGCCGTACGCCTTCCAGTCCTCCCAGGACCGCGCCTCCGCCTCGGCGAGCACGCGGACCCCCTCGCGGGGTGCGCCGGCGAAAGCGGGAACGGCCCGGGCCCACGCCGCCGCGCGCTCCGGGGTCTGGTTGCCGTCCAGGACGAGCCGGAACCCCCACAGGGCCGCGTCGATCCATCCCGGCCCCCGGGCCGCCCAGGCCCAGTCGACGAGCCAGGTCCGGTCGCCGGCGATGAGGAAGTTCGTCGCCGCGGGGTCGGTGTGAAGCAGATTCCGGCCGGTCAGCAGCGGCTCGGCCGCGGGGTCGCAGTAGGGCCCCCATCTCTCCCAGGCCGTCATCAGCTCGATGTCCGGGGCCGGGCGGGTGCTCAACTCCCGCAGTACCGCCGCGACCGGCTCCAGGTGGCCGCCCTCGGGTGTGAAATCCGCCCACGGTGTGGCGGTGACGCCCTCGAAGCCCAGCAGCCGCCAGCCGCCCGCCTCCAGATGCCACAGCAGCTTGGGGGCGTAGTCGGGCAGATGGGGATTGACCCTCGCCTCCCTCTCCAGCTCCCCGGCCCGCTCGTGGTCAACGGGCAGGCCCTTGACGAAGACCTTCGCGCCGTCCGGGGGGAAGAGCAGCGTGGCGATTCCGGAGCTCTCCCCCGTGGTCATCTCCGCCGTCTCGTACGGTGCTCCCACCCGGCGTTCCACCGCGGTGCGGACCTGGTCGGGGAGCTGGCCCCAGCCGATGTGTGCGACGCGCATGATCAGGGCTTCGGCTGCGGGGGATTCGGGGGGAAGGGCGGGTTCTTGTCCGGCGCCGGCCCGCTGGGCGGACGCCCCGGTGGCGGCTTGGAGGGCGGACGCGCAGGGGGCGTCCTCGCGTCGATCGTCGTCATGGGGCAACGGTAGGGCGGCGGCGAGCTGCGCCGCTACCCGGTCGGACCACCGCGCCGGGAAGTGGCGGAACCATCGCTGCCGCGCCATCGGAGCGACCCGACGAGGGCGGCTACCCAGCCCTCCCGCCGGCCACCGGTATGCAGTTTTTCGAACAATTGGAAAGAGAATACGATTTTTAGCGACTTACTGCATGGGCTTGGTAGGGTGGCGGGATGGGGACGTTGGAGAAGCTACGGGTCACCGTCGCGGCGCTGCGCCAGGCGGCGGGGCAGTCGCAGGCCGACCTGGCGGCCGGGGTGGGCCTGACGCAGGAGAAGGTGTCGAGGCGTCAGTCCGGCGTGACGGCGTGGACGTTGGACGAGGTCGACCTGCTGGCCGGCCACTTCCGGATCCCGGTGCTGACGCTGCTGGCCGGCCCCACCGTGGCCTGCGAGGCGCTGGAGTCCCCGGTGGGCCCCGTCGCCGCGGGGCAGGACCGGTGAACACGGTGCAGCAGGCAGGGACGGGCGCCGGGCCGGGGGACTGCGTGTGGTGTGCCGCCTCCGGGTACCCCGGCTACGTGCCCGCGCCGGTGAACGTCCCGGAGCTGGGCGGCCGGCTGCTGACGGTATGGCAGCGGTGCCCGGCGTCCTGCTGGCCCCGCAACCGGGCCCAGGCGCTTCGGCGCAGCGCGGCCCGCGCGGCGTACTGCCGCCGCCGCAGGACCGGCGCCGGCCACAGCGCCGCCTGGGCGGCCGTGCCGCAGCACCCGGCCGCAGCACCCCCCGCCCCGACCACGCCCCCCGCGCCCGCCCCGGCCCCCCGCACACCCGTCCAGGCACCACCGGTCGACCGGCCCGCCCCGCCGGTCCCGGCGGCTCCAGCACCAACTGCCCCTGCTGCCCCGGCTCCGGCCCCGGCGGCTTCGGCCCCAGTCGTGGCCGTTGCTCCGGTGCCGGCGCGGCCGGTGCAGCCTGTTCCCGGCCGGCGTGAGGGCGGGGCGCGGCGCACCGAGGGCGCCAAGCAGGACGTGGTGGACCTGGTCGCTTCGGTGCTGCTGGAGGTCGACGGCGGCCAGGTCCTCGCGGACGTTCCCGGGCTGGGCAGCCCGGGCGCGAAGACGCTGGAGGCGTTGTTCGCGTGGATCGCCTCGGGGCCCCCGCTGGGGGTGCCCGGCATCCACCGCGACGCGCGCCGCCACAACGGCACCGTGGTGCTGGGCCCGGACCTGTGCCGGGCCCTCAAGCTGCCCGCCCGGCTGCCGGAGGGAGCCAAGCGCACCGCACTGGGGGAGCGGCTGCAGGCCGCGGCCGCCGCCTCGGGATGCGACATCGGCAGCGCCGACCAGCGCAAGAAGGGCGACTGGGCCAAGAGCGTCGCCACCAGGATCGCGGTCACCCCCCGCCGCACCGAGGGGGTGCGCCGCGCCGGCGCGGTCACCCTGATCGTCACCCCCTGGATCGGCCAGGCCAGCGGCCCCGCGCAGGCCGTCGACCACTGGCTGGACCGCCTGGGCGCCCCCACCGACCCGGACCAGCTGGGCGGCTGCGACCCGCGGGCCCTGGCCGAGCACCTGCGCGCGGTCGCGTTCGACCTCGGCGTGCCGCTGACCGGCACCGCCCGGGTCACCGCCCGCACCCTGCTGGAATCGGTGCGCCCGCGCGAGGAGTGGGGCCCGAACCGCGACGGCACCCGCATCCTGAAGGCCGGGGCGCTGCCCGACGGCGACACCTGCGTCGAGCCCGCCGCCGGCCGCTGGCACCCGCTCACCCTCAAGGCCCTGGAAGAGGGCCGGCCGGTGTGCCGCGAGGAGGACTTCGTCCGCTTCACCCGCCCCCTGACCGACGCCGAGGCCGCCCTCGCCTACGGGGTCGAACTCGACGTCTGCGCCGCCCACATGGCCATCACCGGCTCCCTCTACGTCCCCATTAGCCCGCTGCTGCACCGTACGAACCCGGTGTACGGCAAGAACACCTGCGGCCAGTGGTGGTGCGACTTCACCGGCCTGCGCCTGACCACCACGATGCTCACCCCCGAGCAGCGCCTGGTCGCGGAGCAGCTGCTGCCCCATCCCGCCACCAGCGACGGGCGCCCGCCGACCGGGCCGGGCTGGTACGACACCAAGACCGTCGAGGGCATGATCGAGTGGTACGGCTTCGACCCGTCCACCATCACCGAGGCCTACCTCGCCGAGCACAGCGCCACGCTGTTCCACGAGTCCACCCGCCAGCTGCGCGACGGCTACAAGTACCGCCACGCCCAGTTGGGCATCGGCGAGGCGATGGACCCGGCCGCGTTCCTGGCCGCCTACGCCTCCCGCTCCCACCTGGCCGCCACCGACCCGGTCGCCGCCTCCGCCATGGTGCTGATCGACTTCTACAAGGACGTCTACCGGGCCAACACCGGGAGCTGGTCGGAGAACCCGCGCGGTGACGACGAGGCCGAGATGGCGCGCTGGGTACGGGAGGTGGTGGAGTCCTGGCACTACCGGCCCGAGATCCGCTTCAGGATCCTGGCCGCGTCCCGCTACGCGATGTACCGGCGCCTGCTGAAGACGTTCGCCGCCACCGGGCGGGCCCCGATCGCGGTCCACGTCGACGGCATCGTCTACGCCAGCGCGGACGGCGACCCGCTGGCCCTGATCGCGTTCACCGACGCGGGCAAGCAACTGCCCGGGGCGGTGCGCCTGGGGATCGCCCCGGGCAGCTGCAAGCACGACGCGACGGTGCCGATGGCGGTGATCGCCGCGGCCCTGGAGGCGGGCGAGCCGCTGCAGGGCGCCCACGGCGTCGTCGCCCGCTACGGCACCGACGCCCAACTGATCCACACTGACGCGAAGATGGAAGGGGCAGGGCGTGGCTGAGGGCTTCGTGGGGCGGATGCTGGGGAAGATGTTCCCCTCGCGCCAGGTCCCGGTCAAGGCGACGACACAGGCCTCCCACGTGCGCGAGCGCGCGTTCGGCGGCAACACCGCCGCGATGGCCGCGCACTACGGGGTCTCCGAGCGCACCGTGCAGCGCTGGATCAAGGGCGACCGGACCCCGCAGGGCGCCGACGCCGAACGCCTGGAGACCCAGGCCGCCGAGGTCCAGATCACCGAGACCGGCCGCAAGCGGCGCGCGCGCGAGTACACCGCGAAGGGCACCGGCTTCTCGGGAGTGGGGGTGACGGTGGACCTGGACGACGCCGGCGTGGAGATCAAGGGGTCCGCCGTGGTCCGCGCCGGCCGCATGCGCCCCCCGGTGGTGGTCAAGCTGACCGGCGAGCAGGCAGCGGCCCTGGTCGAGGACCCCGACAGCCCCGAGGCCGAGGACGCCATCAACCAGGCCCTGGCCGACTACTTCCAACTCCCCTTCGGCGACGTCACCGCCGCCGACCTGCACACCATCCGCTGACCGCGCCCGCTGCGGACCGGGCAGGGCACGGGCCGCGGTTCGCAGGGCTGGCCGCTGGGCCCCGCCCGCTCCGAACACCCCCGAGAGGCATCCCGATGAACGCCGACGACGAACTCCTGCACCGCGACTCCTCCGGTGACGCCCTGTACGCCGCCCCGCCGCGCGGCCGGCACGGCACCCTCCTCTACATCCACCCCACCGGCGAGTCCAGCGTCTACCTGCCCACCGCGGCCGTCGACGCGCTGCGCACCGCCCTGACGGACACCGGCACCGCAGCCGCCACCGAGGACTACCCGGGCGAACTCGAGCACCTGCGCGAACTACGCGACGCCGTCGCGGCCCTCAACGCCGACGCGACCGACGACCACCCGCTCACCCGGCTGCTCGCCGCCCACTTCCTCGACCCCCGCTCCATGGCCCAGATCGCCACCAGCAGCGCCTGACCGGCCCCGCACCGGCCCCGCCGCCACCCTGCCGCCCTGGCTGCTCCCGTTCCCGGGGTTGCCGCTCTGCGGCGTCGGCGGCGCCGACCGGTCGCGCCGTCACGGTGCTGCACCCGGCCGAGGCCCTGCCGGCTGTCACCGGTCCGGCCGTCTCGTGCCGGTGTCCTTCCGGTCCTTCCCGACCGGTTGTCACAGGGGCACGGTAGGAAAGTGGCTGACCCGCGATCCGGCCGGGTCCGCATCATCATGACGCAGGGGACGGCACATGGGACGTCAGAAACCGGGCAAGCCGGGCAGGAGCGGGCCGCGTGGCGTGGGCGGTGGCCTGCTGGTCCGCGATGCGCTGCAGGAGGACATCCCGGGGGTCTGCGCCACGATGCCCGAGGCGTTCGGGCTGATGGGCGGCGCACCGTGGACGGATCCCGCGTACGTCGCCGAGGGGCTGGCGGTCTGCGCGGCGGGCTTGTCGGGGCGGCAGCGGGTCAAGGTGGCGCTGCTCGACGCGACGGTGGTCGGGTGCTCCTACAGCGGTCTGGCGCTGGGGCCCGACGGACAGACCGCCCATCGGGAGATCGGCCTGATCCACGGTGTCGCGGTCCGGCCGGACAGCCGCCGCCCCGGGGCCGCCTCCGCGCTGCTGACCGCGTGCGAGGAGTACCTGGGCCGGGAGGGCGCACGGGTCATGCTCCTGGAGGCGCGGCCCGGCGCGGTCGACTTCTTCCGCGCCCGCGGCTACCAGGCGGCGGCCGGTCCGGCCGTGATCGTGCGTTCCTCGGCGGGGATGTTCCTCTACCCGCAGAGCGTCCCCAGTACGACGTTGATGCGGAAGAACTGCCAGGCGCAGGACGAGGTGGTGCCGGTGGCGACCCGGCAGGGCACGGTTCTGGAGGGTGTCGGCGGCCAGACGTCGAAGACCCGGTAGGCACGACGCCGGGTCCGTGCGGGTGCTCGGCTGGACGCAGCCGGACGCCGCTGCTCCCGGCCGCCCCGGGGTCATCGTCCCGCGTCTGGCGCTACTGTGCGTCCCCGCCGCTCGGGCCGGGTACGGGCCGCGGTTCGTACGGCTCCCACAGCGGGTCGCTCCCGTAGGGGTGGTGGGTGCGTTCCCAGCGGGGCGCGCCGGACAGTGCGACCACGCGGTGCAGGGGGATGCGGACCGGTTGGTGCTGTCCGCCGGGACGGAAGCCCACCTCGCCGTCGCCGACCTGCGCCAGGGTCCCGAACAGGCTGGCCCAGGTGTCGCGGCCGCCCGGGGCCGGGCACCACACGTCCAGGCGCAGGACCCGCCCGCGCAGCCAGCGGTGCAGCTCGGCCAGGAGCGCGGTCTCCTCGGCGCCGCCCGGGATCCAGCAGCCGTATCCGTCGGCGAGGGAGTAGGCCAGGCGCGAGGCCCGCTCCTCGTCGCCGGCCGCCACCTGCTGGTCGGCCCCGGCGCGGGCACGGCGCTGCGCCTGGACGACGTCGGGCACCCCCGGTGGGCCTTCGCTGGTGTCCTCGTCGCCGGGCAGCAGGGGGAACGCGGTGCGCAGCAGTTCCAGGGCCGCGGTCTCGTCCGCGCGGCGGCGCCCGGTCACCGGCCCCGCGGCGGTGAACCGCGGCGTGTGGTGGCGGCCCAGCCCGGCCTCCTCCTGCTCCAGCTTGGCCGCGATGTGCCCGGGCGCGGCGATGACCGCCGCCCAGCGGGGGCCGGAGGTGTCGGCGGCGCCGTAATGGTCGCGGCGCCGGTAGTTGTGGGGGACCAGCGGTCCGAGCACGGGGCAGGCGGCGAGGTAGGCGATGGGGGCGTCGCGGGAGTCGGTCAGCGGCCAGTCCCGCACCAGCAGCAGCCGCGTGACGCCCAGGTCCTGCTCGGCCTCGAACGAGGCCTCCAGCGCCGTGCACGCCTCGGCGACCGCCCGCGGCCACCACCCGGCGAACTCCGCGTCCGCCCAGGCCGACGGACTCACATACCCCGCTCCCGCCGTCCGCGGCGCAGGAAGCCGGGTCACGTCCACGACCCGGGCCCCGCCAAGTTCCCCGCCCACGGCGTCCTGCACCAGGCCGGCGGCCCGCACAGGGTCCTGGCCGCGCGAGCGGGCCGCCAGCCACACCCCGGCCGTCACCTGCCACACGTCCACCCGCGCCGGCCCTTCGTACCGGCCCGCCGGCCGGGTGGACCGGCCGGCGACGGCGGCCGTCACCTCCTCCAGAGCACGGTGCTGCGGGCCGTCGGTGGTGCGCAGCACCGCGTCGCGGGCCCCGTTGTAGGCGTCGACCTGCGGGCACCGCTGCGCGTACCCGGCCAGGAAAGCGGCGAAGCCCTCGGCCACCTGCTTGGCCGCCACGGCCAGTGCCTTGGCGTCCTTGGCCAGCGCACGCTTCGCGGCGGCCAGCTCCAGCCAGGCCTGCAGCTGCTCCCGGTCGCCGGGCTGCTCCTGGGCGGCGTAGCGGGCGTACCCGAGCCAGGTGGCCGCCTTGGCGTCACTGCGGGCACGTTCCAGGTCGGCGGCGCGTGAGGCGATGTGGGCGCCGGCCCGCCACAGGGCGTCCTCGGGACCGGGGAGGGTGGGGTGGCACCGCCGGCAGATCTCGCCGGCGACCTCGATCAGCGGGTAGGTCGACGCTCCGGTGGCGGAGCCGGCGTGGCGGCAGCCGCCGCCGTAGTACCGCTCGCCGCGCGGGACGTGGTACTTCCCGCTGCCGCCGCCGGTCAGCGCGACCTGCACCGACACCAGCGCGGGCAGCTCCACGCCGAGCAGGCCCAGGGCTTGCGTGGACAGGAAGGGGAGTTCAGTCGCGGCCACGGTCAGCCTTCCTGTCCGTCAGCGGCGCCGGCAGTCGCGGCGGCGGCACCGGCCGCTGCGGCGATGTGGTGGTCGGCCAGGGCCTGGCCGTACCGCGAGGAGTAGTCGACCAGGTCGGGCAGGGTGAAGTCGCTCTGCAGGGCCCTCAGCAGGGTGGAGACCTGGATCTGCGCGAGGTCGCCGGAGAACCGGTGGCCGCGGGCCCGCTCGAAGGCCGCCAGGGCGCGCCCGGCGTCCCCTGCGGCGACACTGCCGCAGGCCCTGGCCCACGCCCGCATCGTGGCGGGCACCGAGGCCTCCGGCAGGCCGGCCAGGACGGTCATGGTGGGCAGGTCCCACACGTCCCGCGCGAAGACCTCCTCGGCGGTGGTGAAGCCGTCGTTGTGGTCGACCGCACCGACCAGGCCCCGCCAGTGCTCCTGGATCTGCTGCTCCAACTGGTCCAGGGAGGTCCGCCGCTGCTGCGCGTCGCGGCCCCGGTCCTGGTCGTAGGCGCCGATGCACCCGGCACCCAGGTACAGCCAAGCCGCGTCGAGGTCCTCGCCGTCGCTGTCCTCGCAGTACGACACGAACGCCCGGTGCTCCTTGCTGTCCTGGTCCTTCGCGAGCAGGTCGGCGGTGAACAGCGGGGTGAAGGTGTCCAGGACGGACCGCGCGCGCTGCGCCCAGGGGGCGAGTGCTCCCAGGGGCATCGGTGCGGCGGGAGCTTCCAGCAGCGAGGGGTCGGCGGCCAGCAGGAACGCGACCGCCTGCTCGCGGCCGGCCTTGTCCAGGACAGGGGGCAGCAGGCCCTTGCGTGCGGCTTGGGCGACCCTGCGCAGCGCCTCCTGGTAGCCGCACTGCGAGGCCTTGTGCAGCAAGCGGGCGATCTGCTGCTGGTGGCCGGTGTTGGTCTTCTTCGGTGCCATGACGGTCTCCTGTACACACCCGGCCGCGATGCCGTCCCACCACAGCAGCTGCCGGGGAGCGTACGGGGCGTCAACGACGTGCCGGTACGACCAGATCACCTTCGTGTCCAAGCGGCCGCTTGGTTCACCCTCGACCGGAGGTGGGTCCGGCCGCGGCGCGCACCATCGACGTACGCTCCCGCGAAGATACCGGCACGTCGGCCCGCCACGCGAACGCCCAGGTGAAAGCACGCCGGCGGACGTCCGCCACGGCGTCTCGAACCCGCTCCGCGCCCGGCTGCCCCGCCAACTCGGACTCGGACTCGGACTCCGACCCGGGGCCGGAGCATCACGGAAAATCGGGGCGCAGCCAACGGAGAGTGCACCGCCGTGCCGGGCATCTGATGAGCCGTCCGGTCCTTGCATCGAGCTGTCGGTGGACGGCTCTAGGCTCGGTGCATGGGTTCTCACTACACCACGTTCGTTCTCCCCGGAACGGCTGTCGGACTGGATTACGACACGCCGATCCTGATCTTCGGCGCTGATTCCGTTCAGGAGACGCGGGGGCTTCCGCTGGTCACCTCGATTCACAGGATCGGCAATGAGGCGATGGGCTATGTGCATGCCTCGCCGCTGGGCTGGGCTTTCCCGGTGACCGACGTCTGGGCGAACACCGCTGAGGAGCAGTACGACCACCGGGCCAAGGTCATCGTCCTGCGCGAGCCGGTTCCCGCCGGCGTCTCGACGGAGCACGCAGACCTGGCCCGCGGTGTCCTGGGCCCGGACCTGCCCTCGTGGCTCGGGTTGCTCCTGGCCGGGCGGCTCAACCACGCCGGACGCGACGTTCCGGTGAGCTCCGGTAAGAGCGCGCTGAGCGTCATGATCGATCCGGCGGCGCCGACAACGCTCCCGGGCTGGGCCCACCAGTCCCTCACCCCCAACCCGTAGGCGTACAGGCCCTCCAGCAGGACGGGCACGAGGCGGTACACAACGGGCGCCCGGCCCGCCGCACTTCGCTGCCCCGCACCGAACCGGCATGGCGCTGCTCCCCGAGGGCGGGTGGTCACGGGGCCTGGTCGGCCTCGGTGGCGTCGAGGAACTCCTCGAGCGCGGCGGGGTCCAGGAGGTCACCCCCCGAGCCGCCCCGTGCCCCCGGTCAGGTCAGCGCAATCGGGCCCGGCCGGCCCGTGCCGCCGGTACTGTCCCTGGGAGTCCCACCGAAGGAGAAGAGCGGATGCCGGAACCCAAGGACACGAGCGCCGAGGTCATGACCGAAGTCCGGCGTCTGTGCCGCAAGTTGACCGCCAGTGACTTCGCGGACCCCGGGGGCCGCCGGCGGTTGGACGTCGCTGCCGACTGCCTGTGGGCCGCCTACGGGCTGACCTGCGAGGTGACCTGCGGCGCCCCTGAGAGCACCGCGCGCATCGAACGAGCCCGACTCCACTACCAGGAGCACGACGTCCCGCCCCACGAGCAGTTCCAGGAACTGGCCGGGCAGATCACCGGCGAGCTCAACGACCTGACCGACGAGCACCGGGACGGCCCGCAGACCCGCCCGCTGCTCGATGCCGGCGCCGACAGCCTGCGCGCGGCCATGGGGTTCCTCGTCTCCGTGCTCGAGGATCTGCCCCCGCGCCTGGGCGTGGACCTGGGCAGCGAGTACCTGCGGCGCGCCGAGGCCGCCTACCGCGACCTGCCCGGCACCCGCGGGCCCGCGGGAGCCGACCCGATCCACGAACACCTGCAGCACGCGAGCGAGATCTCCCGGAACCTGGCGGCAGCGCCCCGCTGAGACCGGGGAGCACCCGGCCCCCGCACCCGGCTGCTCCCCGTCGGCTTGGACTCGACCAGGGCGGTGGCGGGCTTCCTCACCAGGTGGCCCCCGATGCTGCCGGCACCCGGGGGTCCGCGGTGCGGTGAGGGCAGGGGTCTGCACTGGCGAATCGTGGCGAATGTCCGGTTCAATCGTGCGCGGGGCGCTGCCCGGCCAGACTTGGCCTGGAGGGGGTTCGCAGCATGGTGCTCGGCGGGGGCCGGCGTGCGGCTTCCCGAGGGCAGTGTCCGGGCAGGGTTTTCGACAGCAGGGGAGCAGTGGTTGTGTCGCAGGTGACCCAGGACGGGTTGAGGACGTTGCTGGCCGAGCGCAGCGGTCTGGACAGCGAGGACCTGTTCACCCCGGTGATACTGGTGCCGCGCAACTACGGGGTCTCGTTCCCGTTGACCGCCGGGCAGGCCGAGGACGTGCTCGCCAGGATGCTCGACGAGCTGCGCAAGGTCCTGCCCGTCCCCGCGCCCGAGGACGAGGAGCCCGGCCGCGGGTTCTCCTACCTGGCTGAGATCACCGACCTCTACGAGGGCTTCGAGACCCGCCGGATCCTGCTACGCGTCTACCGGAACGGGCCGACCCCCGCGCGCCTGGACCACAGCGAGGAGTACGACCCGCTCTCGGAGCGCGGCTGGGGATCGCGGCCCTCGGCCGCCCCCGACCGGGGAGGGAAGCCGAGTTGGGGATGGTGGAGTGCGGTGCGCAAGGCGGGCCCGCGGCCGTACTACCGGATGCCCGACCCGTACGCGGGCGAGGGCGAGCCGCCCGTGGACCGCGCCCTTGACCTGCGCGAGCGCGGCGGCGGCGGCGACGCCGGCGCCTACCGTGCCGCGCTGACCGGGGCGGTCCGCGAGGACCCGCGGCAGATCGACTGCTGGGCCCACCTGGGCAACGACGCCCTGGAGCGGGCCGACCGCGATCCGGCCGCGCTGTCACAGGCCCTGGGCTACTACCAGACCGGTGTCGCGGTGGCCGAGCTCTCCTTGCCCGACGCCTTCGACGGCGTCCTGCGGTGGGGTGAGATGGACAACCGGCCCTTTCACCGGGCACTGCACGGACTCGGCCTGACGTGGTGGCGGCTGGGAGACCACGCCAGGGCCGCGAAGGTGTTCCGCAACAGCCTGTGGACCAACCCGGACGACAACCAGGGCGTGCGTTACCTGATCAAGGAGGTGGAGACGGGCAAGCCCTGGCACAGCGACCTCGAATAGGCCCTCGCCCCGCGTCCGGCTGCTCGCTGTCGGCTCGGACTCGACCCGGGCAGCGGTGGGCTTGCGGTGCGGGTGGTTGGAGAGGCGGGCCGTCGGCCGGTTGCCTGTCAGAGCTGGGACCGCCGATCTATCGCTCCCCGGTCACCGGAGGGGTGGTCACGGTTCCTGGTCGGCGTCGGTGGCGTCGAGGAACTCCTGCAGCGCCGCCGTCCAGACCGGGGGCCCTGACCTCAGCGCCCCCACCAGGGCCACCAGGGCGCGAGCCGGGCCGCTTCCCGCCCCGCTCATCGCCGGCCGGGCACCCGCGGCCCGCCGGTCCTCCCACCTGGCCGCCGACCGCTCCTGCCGAGGCCTCGCCCGCTCGGCAGGCGTCCTGGGCCGATCTGCTCCGGCCGCAGGGGCCGACTGGCGTCCCCTGGCTGACCTGCGACGATCGCGGCTGGCCGTCGGTGTGGGATTCCGGGCTGCGGGCGGCGACGCTGGGGCCCAGCGTCCCGGAGCCGGGCATGCGACGGTCGTGGGGGAGATGGGTCCGTGGGACTGCCATCCTGGTCCGGTGTACTCCGTCGCCGAGGTCCTCGCCCGCTGCTGGCCGCTCGAACTGCGCACCGACCCCCTGGTGCTGCGCCCCGTTCAGGAGCGCGACGCGGGCGTGCTGGGCGTTCTGCTGACGGATCCGCAGGTCGGCCGGTTCCTCGGGGGCCCGGCCGGCGATGAGCGGGTGGCGCGGGGTCTGCGCGAGTACCCGGTGACGCCGGGGTGCTGGGCCATCGAACCCGCGGGAGAGGACGGGGCCGCGGTGGGGCTGGTGACGATCGGCGCGGACCACCGCTGCGAGGGCCGGGCGGAGGTCTCCTACCAGCTGCTCCCGGCCCAGTGGGGCAAGGGCCTGGGCAAGGAGGCCGTTGGCGCGGCGGTGGCCTGGTGGGGCACGGTGGCCGGCGCCGGATCGCTGGTGGCGGTCACCCAGCGGGCGAACACCGGCTCGCGCCGGCTGCTGGAGGGCCTGGGCTGGGTCCTGCTGGATGACGGGCTGGAGGAGTACGGCGCACTGCAGTGCCTCTACACCCCGGTGGGCACCGAGGACGACGTGCTGCGGTGGGCGCGCCTGTACGACGGCCGCAGGGAGGAGGCCGAGCGGCGGATCGGTGCGCTGGTCCGGGCGACGGAGCCGGGTGCGGTACTGCCCGGGGACCTGGAGGTCCTCGGCGTGGAGGCGATGATCCGCCGGTGCCCGGCCCGGCACGGCGCCCACGGGAGAGTCTGCGCCTACGACTCCGGCCACCGGCCCGCCCTCCACCTGGGCCGGGCTCGCGACGGTGGCTGGATCGCCTGGCGCGGCGACGCGGACCACTGACCCGGCCCACCGAGCCGCACCCCGCCGCCCTGACCGCCGAGCACCGCGACAGCCAGCAGGTCTGCCCGCTGCTCGGCGCCGGGGCAGAAGAGCAGCCTGCGCGCGGCCATGGGGTTCCTCGTCTCCATGCTCGACGACCTGTGAAGCCGGCAGGATGCCCCGTGGGCCTGTGAAAGTTGCAACTCACCAACCCGCAGACGAACCGCCACTGGCTGAGCCGCCCGCAGGCACCTTTGTCCACACCGCGGCTGGTTAACTTGACGCAGGCAGTCGGTCCGCGACACCGGTGTGGACCAGAGCCCGCTTCAGGCCGGCCCGCCACACGACGCCGGTGGGAACGACCTGGGAGGCCAGTTCCTCATAACGGGCCAGCGGCCCAGCCGGTGCGCCCTGCTCGTCCACGCTGCTCGGCACGATCCCGGGGTACTCGTCCCTCCAGGCCCGCAGCGCAGTGATCGCCTCCACCGAGGTGAACCAGCAGCCGGCCTGAACCACCCGCACCAGACCAGCGGGCAGCCGTACCGGGATCGTCTCCGGCACCCCGGTATCCCGAACCCCCGGCCACCGCCCCGGCTCCACCGCCTCCTCCGGCAACTCAGGCCACACCACCTTGTCCCACCCCCGCGCCGCCACCTCCAACCCGACCCCGAACCCCACCAGCACATCCCGGGTGTCCAGCAACTCCCCAACCCCACGAAGCCGCTCCACCTCGTCACGCCACCGCGCCCGCACCACCGCAGCCTCAGCCCGAGGCAGACCCGACGTCCGCCACCGATCCGCAGACCCCAGCACCCCACGCCGAGCACGCTGCGCCGCCACCGCCTCCTCCACCACCTCCCGCACCCCGAACGGAACCGACACCTTCACCGACAACACAGCCGCACCCACCACGCCACCACGTCCTTCGAAAGTTGCAACTCACCAACCTACAGCTCACCATCCACGCCACCGGACTCCGACCCGAACTGACCATCCATCACGCACTGCCCACACCCCACCAACTCCCCACCCCAACACGGGATGTGACCCACCACCACCAACCACCCCGCGAGGCCCGACGGGCCGAGCACTCCCCTCGACACCCGGCCGGTGCCCGAAGGGCCCGGCCAACTCCCAACCCCCGCAGGCCCGAAGGGCCGAAGCAACCCCAACTGCCCGCTTCCGAAGGAAGCGTGGCGATACCGCCCGAAGGGCGGGCATCCCCCCCCCGGGGGGGG
>NZ_JBGCAQ010000048.1:0-11650 GCF_041261405.1 Streptacidiphilus sp. EB103A
TGTCGGCGACCGACAGGTCCTGCAACTGAAGGATCTTCTCCACGAGGTGCTCTCCTAACGGTGATCGGCTACTTCCGGGAGCTGTCCCAGAAGGTCTGAGGGCCCTCGACCGCAGGCTCGGATCCGGGGAACGCCGGACCGGCAACTGTGGGCTGGGGTTTCGCTGCGCGCTTGTCGGTCGGCGCTGAGCGGCGGGTCAATGGGGCAGAAGGTGGATACCCGGGCTGGCGAGCCCTGGCAGGGAGCTGTCGGGACGGGCGACGGCTTGGAGGGCAAGAAGGACGCCTGCGGTGCCGGTGGCCAAGTCCATGGACAGGCGGTGAAGCTGGTCGCCGGGAAAAGCGATGCCATCGCGGTACGGGACGGCATGCCAGGCCAGCAGCCGGACGTGGCGGGCCAGTGAGGTACGTGCCTGGGAGTCGCCGGGGTGCTGGGCGAGGAGGGCGATCATGCTTGCCCGGCCGTTGAACAGCGTGCTCTGGACGACGAAGTGGGCCTGCGCCGCGAGGAGGGTGCCCCCGAGTGCGGTAGCGAAGCGCTCGTCGTGCCGATGGCGCAGGAAGTGCCGCAGAACCAGGGCGATGCCGCCGCTGCCGACACTGAGGTAGGGCAGCAGTCGAGTGCCGTCATGGAGATTGACCGCGCCTTCATTGTCGGTTTGGCAGTGGTCGAGGTCGCTGCTGAGGGCACGGTGGGCCAGGTCGAGGTAGGCGTCGTCGCGAGTGTCCTCGAACAGGTGAAGGAGGAGCAAGGCCGCTCCGGTGGGGCCGTGCATCAGGCCGGCGCGTGCTGCAGAGGGCTGAACGGCATCGTCGGGGGCTTGGATTGCGGCGGCGACGCGGTCGACGACCGCCTGAAGAGGGGCACGCAGTGCGGTTTCGCCGGTGGCGCGAAGGAAATGACGCAGGGTCAATCCAATGCCCGCCAGCCCGTCGTGGAGCTCGGTCGCACAGGTGGTGGAGTCTGTGGCCGCACCGGCGCGTTCCAGGATGTCGAGGGCTTGATCGGTACGGCCCAGGATGTGCAGGGTAAGGGCCGCCCCGTGCAGACCACCGTACAGGCCCGGACGGGGGTCGGTGCTGCGGCGGGTGGCCTGCCACAGCCATTCGGTGTGCTCCGGGTCGACGTCGTGGCCCGTGCCGGCGAGCGCGTAGAGGACGCCCGCGGCGCCGTGGGCGAGGGTGTAGCCGCCGTCGCGCAGTGCTGCGGGGTCTCCGGGAAAGAGCCGGTCGGTCCGCTCAGGGGTTGCGCTGGCCGTGATCGCCCGCACGAGCGCTGCCTGCAAGTCGCCCATCGCGGCCGAATCCGGATCGGCTGCCGCCCGCGTGAACATTTCGGTCAGTGGAGGGCCGGTACGGACTGGCGTGCCAGGCCGGGTCAGCCCGCGCCGGATCCCGTTGACCAGTTCGGCGGGCACTGGAAAGAGCTCAGCGAGGGCTGAGGTGAGGCTGTCGGCCTTGGTGGGATCCAGGTCCAGCAGCATGGTCAGCGGAAGGAACAGGGCAAGGCGCAGGCTGTCCAGGGCGTAGTGATCGCGGGCGATCCCAGCTCCGGCGTGGGGGGAGAAGTAGCCGGGGCAGGCGATCTCGGGGGCGCGTTCCAGGCCCGGGCGGTAGGCGACCTCGAAGTCGACCAGTGCGATCCGGCCGTCGGGGCGCAGCAGCACGTTGCCGGGATGCAGGTCCGCGAAGGCGAAGCCGCGCTGGTGGATGGTGTCGATGGCACGCTGCAATTGGTCGAGGATGTCGAGGACCTGGGCGGTGTACTGGGCAATCGCGGCCGGGCTGGGGTTGGCCCGAGTGAGCGGGTTCTGGCGGGCCATGAAGGTTTGCAGGGTGTCGCCCTCGATGTATTCCTGAGCCAGGAACTGGTGCTCCCAGACCGAGAATTCGTCCAGCAGGTCAGGGACGAAGTCGAGGTCGGCCAGGCTCTTCAGGACGCGGGCTTCGTTCTTGAGTCGGGCGACCGCGTCGATCCCGGATCCGTCCAGGCCGGCCATGGGGCGGGCCTCGCGCAGAACGAGCGATGCACCGGTCCGCTCGTCGCGAGCCAGGTAGATACCGCCGCCGTTGGAGAAGTGCAGAGCTCGTTCGACGGTGTAGGGCAGGTCGTGGCCGGCGCCGGCCACAGCACGGGCCTGGATCTGCTCGGTGATGAAGTCAGGTGGCTCGACCCAGCGGGGCAGTTGGAAGGAGGGCGCACGAAGGTCGGGGACCAGCACCCCGTCGGGCCGGGTGACGGCCGGCACGCGTTGGCCGTCTGCTGTGATGCAGTACCGCTCACGGAATGCTCCGTAGCGGACGTAGAGGGGGCCATCGCGCCAGCGCAGGTCACTGAGAATGTAGGGACCACGGCGACCGGCCACCCGGGGCGTGAGATCCTCCAAGAGGCGCCGCAGTTCCCGCTCATCCTGCGGGTAGACGGTGATGAGCTTGCCGCTGCTGCCGCGCCGAGCGTACTTGCTGTCACTGAGCAGGTGAGCGCCCCGGCTGGGCAGGAACTTGTAGGCGATGCGGTGTTCCGTGCAGTACGCGCCGACTGTCTCGATGAGAGGTTCGGCGTCGCCCGGAGTCGCCGAGACGTGGACCTTCCAGCCCTGGTCGGGCAGCCGGACGCCGTCGGGGGTCAGATAGACCCAGGAACTGCTCTCGTCGCGACGCCAACCAGCCGGGACCGGGCGGCCCGCGGCAGCAAAGCGGCCGCGGCCGGACGTGCCAGCGGGGTGATCGTAGAAATGCGGATCAGCTCCTGCGTACGCATGATGAATGCCTATCACTGATTTCACCTCCGGGTCCGGACGGCATCTGGGCGGGCGCGAAGCTCGGGCCGGGATCGGCGATACGGGCGAGCGGCGCGTAGTACTGGTCGTCCACGAACCTCTGGCCGAGGGCATCCCGTAGGTGAACTGCGTCGGGTGTGGTGGGGCAGGAGGAGTCCGGTAGAGATCTCGTGCCAAGGGTGAACACAGAAGCGCTCAACCTCGCTGCCCGGTCCGATGATTGTGGCAACCATCGCTGCCGACGGTCGTCGGTAGAACTACCTAATCAGCTACCAGTCCACCGGGATTCCGCACCTCCGCCCCCGCTGAGGCAGAACGCGGAGCCGGTCGGCACAGGGGCCAGCCGGAGCAGACGCGGCCAGCCAGGGTCAGGGTATGGCCGGTCTCGCAGTCGCTCGACTGGCGGCCGACCTGTCCGACCTTCGTCGGGGTCGTTCTGGCCACCCGAAACCTGACGGCGGCGCCGTCCAGTGCGAACTCGTGAGCGCCGTACGCGGCGCCCTCCGCCTCGGGTACGGGTCGCGAGCAGGCGAACTCGCCCGGGTCGTATACCAACGCCTTCGCTGCGAGAAGGTCACTGTGGGCCGGGACGTCACGCTTCGTCGTCACTCCTTCATCCTGCCGCTGTCACCTGCCGAGCCCCGGAGCGGGCGCAGGAGCTCCCGGGCCCCGGCCCGTACGGTGTCCCAGTCGGTGTCGCACGCTCGGCCCCACGCCCGCTGCAACCAGGTCTCCCGATCCTGCTGCTCGTGGCGCAGATGGCGCAGGTCGATGTGGACGCCGGGCGGTGGTCCGGCTGCCTCCAACTCCGTGATGCGCTGCTCCATGACGGCCAGCAGCCCGCGGTCGAGTTCCCTCACCGCGGCGACGAACGAGGCTGTCGGCAAAGTCACCCGACCCTTCGCGGGAGCGGTGAACTCGATCCCGCCGCCGGGTTCGTGCTGCCAGCTGACGGTCACCACATCCTCGCCGTCGGCCACCGTCCGCCACCAGCGGAGCTCGGGCGGATACCGCAAGTGCCCCATGTCCAGGTAGTGCTGGCTGTGCCAGTCGGCTGCCTCCTCGGCCTCCGACGTGTCGGCCGAGGCCCAGTGCGTTTCGTCACCGGACACGAACGCGACCAGATCCTCCGGCACCGGCTCCATCACCCTCGGAACCATTTCGAGGATGTCCTCCCAGAACCGGACCACGAAGTAGTCGACATACGGGCTCGCCGCACGGCCGCCCGGTTCGCCGTCCGGCGGATGCGGTGCGCGGTCCACATAGCGGAGCAGCTCGTGGCCGCCCACATCGATGCAGTACCAGCCGTCGGTCAGTGCGAACCAGCTCAGGCAGGGGCTCTCGCCGACACCGCCCCAGGGTTGGATCTCCTCCACCGGCAGCAGGCCGAACCTGAAATTGATCACCGGCCCAGTGTGGCAGAGCTCCAGCAGGCCTCCGTGGGGCGCGTCGGCGTCCTGTGCTGCGCGGGATGGCAGACTCCGAAGTAGTGCTCGGGTCGGCGGTTGCGATGCTGATCGACGTGTTGCAACGTGCCGATGTCAGCGGGCCGTTCGGGCCCTGCCCGGCCTCCGGCCCACTCGACACGGTCGACATCCCCGCCCCGCTCGGAGGGATCACCCTCACCCCTGCTCGGGGCCCGGTCCCGTACCAGTCCGGCTACCGCCGGCACAGCAACGACGGGCACCGGCTGGTGGGCTGGCCGGACGAGTGGGTGGTCATCGCCGATCACTCGGGAGATTCGTTCGTCGCCGACACGGCGGCGCCGGGCCCCCGAGTCGGCATTGCGATGCACGGCACGGGCTCGTGGAGGCCATTCTGGGTTGCGCCCACGGTGGCCGAGTTCGTCCTGCTGCTGGCCTGCTTCACTCAGGCCTACGTCGTGGAGTACCTCAGCCGTCCCGATGACGCCGAGGACGAGGGCGATGACGAAAGCTGGCCCCCGCTTATCACGCCCGGGTCGCCGCACTCCTCCGAGACCGCACACCCGCAGTCGGCCGAATGTGAGGGAGCCGGCTTCATCGAGTTGCACAGGGCGGCGCGTCAGCCGCCTGAGATCATTCCCGCAGCCAGAACCCGGGCGCCCCCAACCCGTGGGACTCAGCCGCCCGCGATAATCGCGTCCCGCCCATCAGTCCTTCACCATTCGCACGATGTCGGCCATTTCACGCTGCCGACCCACGCGGTAGGTCCCCGGGACAATCGCCAGGCCGCCGTGTTCCGGGTGCAGCAGTATCGCGGTAGATCCTTCTGGGACGGTGAGGGTGCCCAGCGTCAGGCTGGTGGTGGACGGTGCGGCCACGTCCCACATGATCGGACCGTCGCCGTGCAGGGAGTGCGTGTTGCCGCCGTTCTCGCCCCGCACGACGGCGACTCCGGCCTCCGAAACGGCGGTGGTGGCCCCCGCCGTGGTGACGCGGAGGATGGACACGTCGCCCTGGCAGGCGGCGCGGGTGACGACGGGGAGTGCGGCGTCGTGGTCGAGGTGATCGAGGACCTCGACGTCGAAGCGGGTGCTGGCGTCTCGCAGGATCATGCCGGTGTTCCCTGTCTCGTGTCGGGCTGTCACAACTGCCGGGTGGAGTTGCGAGTTGTCGCTCGGCGCTACCGTCGGACCTCCAGGTCACGGTAGGCAGCCACAGGCCAGTCGAATGTCCAGGCGGCCGCGTGGACGGGGTCGTTGATGCTGGCGGGTACGGTCAGACCGAACCTGCGGCGCATCCCGTCGCGTTCAACGCTTCCGTTGGTGCACAGCAGTACCCGCACGGGTTCGTCGTAGATCGCTCCGGGGACGTCGTACAGGGCGAGAGTGTGTCCCGGGTTGCCGGGGTCGGGGACGGTCTCGCCGATCTGGGTGAGGCCTGCTTCTGCGGTGAACTGGTCCCAGCCGAGGCGTTCGATGGCGCAGCGGCGGATTTCGGCGTTGGGTTCGGTGAGGATCCGCCGGGTGTCCCAGCCGGTTTCGACCAGGTCGGCGGGGACGCGGGTGCCGTGCCAGGCATGGACGGCGAAGCCGTCGGGGTAGGTGAGTGCCGGTCCGGTCTCGTGGTGCAGGCGGTCCTCGCGGTCGCGGTGGAGGGTGGTGGGGCGTTCGGTGAGGACGGCGGTGTGTCGCATGGCCCACCACCAGCCCGCGTTGCGGGCCACGTCCATGAGGCCGGTGACGGGTTCGATTCCGGTGGCTCCGAGGCTTGCGACCGCGTCGTAGTAGGCGAACGTGGCGGCTTCATGTTGTCCGAACCGCGCCTTCTCGACCTGGGGCCTGGCCCGGTCCTCGACCCGGGACCTGACCTCGGCCCTGACGCTGTTCCAGACCTGGTTCGCGACCTGGTCACCGACCTGGGACTTGACCCGGGTCCCGACATGGATCTGGACATGGTCGTGGACCTGGTCCTCGACCCGGGACCTGGCCTTGGAATCGGTCTGGCCCCAGACCTGCCACATGAGATGGCCCTCGGCCTGGTCCTCGACCTGGTACCAGGTCGAGTCCGAGCTGAGTTGGGGCCCGACCTGGAACCTGACCTGGGACCTGACGTAGGCCTTGAGTTGCTCCTCGACCTGGGCTCCGACCTGGCCTGCGACCTGGACTTGGTCGCAGGCCTCGAGACGGGCCCATGCCTGCGCCCACGCATCCGCCCAGACCTGGCCCTCGACGTGGCCCTCGACCTGCGTCCAGGCCTGCGTTTCGACCTTGGATTCGACCTGGGACAGCATCCACGATCCCATGCACCCGGCCAGCGGGCTGTCGAGCCATACGAAGATCTTCGGGGGTTCCAGCCCGGCCGCCTCGTATGCCGCACGCATGCCGGCTTCGGCTGCGGGACGGTCGGCCGGCCGGGTGGACAGGCCGTGTTGGATCCATTCGTCGCGGATGGTCGGGAGGATGGCTTCCTGTTCGGGGGTGAGTTCGGTAATGCGGGGTACGTGAGCTGGGCGGTCGAGGGGAGCCCGGGAGCGCCTGTTGCTACGAAGGCGAGCGAAAACGGTGATGAACACGCTGGCGGACAGCACTCCACCGCCCCACGCCACCCACGCGGCGAGGTGATTCAGCGGGTCCGGCATCTCAACCCCCGGCCGTGCGAGCGCAGCGGTCCCGTGCGCCGTTCGGTGACCCCGGAGGTCCGCTGGAGGACTCCGACGCCGGGCCGATCAAGAAGCAGAGGATCTGCCCCTGATCGGCGTGGTACGTCGCGTCCCGGCTCTGCATCAAGACCGACCCGAGGAGCCCGGCCGGCCGGCCGAGGCCCAGCCCCCAGCCGCTGCTGGCCCGGCGGTGCCGGTCGGCCACCAGGTGACTGCTGACGACCGCCCCAAATTCCTCGCAGGTGTTCACCCGGTTCATCCACACTCCTGCCTGGCACGAGGGGAGGCAGACCTCACCTCAGCGCCCCACGGGGAATGTTCTCAGAGGCCGCGCGCACGGGACATCGGTACAACTACCTAATCGCTGTGTGATTCGGTGCGGCTGCCGGATCGGGCGACGACTTCCGGTCGGAGGGGTGGCCGGTGTCTTTCAGGCGGCACAGCTGCAGGTCGCCGTCCGCTCCCTCGCTGCGGGAAGACGCTGGACCTGAGCCGGCCGATCGCCGTGGTGATGAACGCGGTGCTGCACTTCATCCCGGACGACCAGCGGCCGGACCGCATCGTGCATGCCTACCTGGACCAGGCCGCGCCGGGCAGCTACCTGGCGCTGACGCACGCCGCGCCGGACCCGACCCACCCGGACGAGCAGAACGCCGTGCTCGCCGACTACCAGAAGACCACCGGCGTGCCGTTCACCAACCGCACCCCCGAGCAGATCGCGGCCTGGCTCGACGGCCTCCAGATCCAGCCGCCCGGGTTGGTGCCGATCGACGTGTGGCGTCCGGCGCCCGAGACCGAGGGGGAGCCGATGCTGCTGACGTATGGCGTGCTGGCTCGGAAGCCGATCGACGGCTGACGGACTGACTCAGACAGTCACCTCGGCTGACCGTGCCCGAACCTGCTGGAGGGTCTCGTCGGCGCTTCCCGCCAGGCCCAGCCCTCGGTGAGGGCGGCGCCGGCGGTGCGGCATTCGCCGTGGAACGTGGCGTATCCGCCACCGCCCGGCAGCATGAAGTGCACCTTGAACGCGCTTCGCTCCAAGTTGGTGGTCCCGTGGAACTGAGTGGCCATGAAGTCCGCACGCGCGAACCGGCAGTCACTGAGGTCGAAGTCGATCAGAGTGGCGGCGGAAAGGTTGAGATCGACTCCGTCCCAGAACTGTTCGCGCGGCGGGGAATCCGGCGCCGCCCCGGGGTCGTGAGGGCGGAGGTGGTCGGTGAGGATCTGCTGCGCAGTCCGCCGCAGCCTCAGTTCGACCTCCTGCTCCGCGGTGAGCGCGGCTTCATCGCCGACCTCGAACGCCAGCGGCGCCCTCAGGAATCCGCAGACTGCGTCCACGATTCTGGCCCGCCGGTCGGTGCGGGTCTGGCCGAGCGCGTCGAGCACGTGCAGTCCGGACAGCCGCACCGCTGGGTCGGCGTCGGCAAGCTGGTGGGCGTAGGGCGCCACGGACTCGTCCGTCACCAGCCGGCCCGGCCCGTTGTCCTCGGGACGCAGCACCCAGCCGAAGGGCCATTCCTGAGGGCTGAACGACTCTTCCGCGTCGTCGACTTCCGAAGCATCGTCTTCCTCGGCGACAGTGTCCGCGGTCGCGCCGGTCAGATCCACACTCGGCTGGTCGAGATGGACCTGATCGCCGAACCAGGCGTCGCCGAACTCCGCATCCGCCCCGAACCGTGCCTTCCAGAACCAGGCCGGACCGTGGAATCGCGTGCCGTGAAAGGACACCCGATCCCGGAAGCAGGTGCCGTCGCTGCCCTCGTACCAGGTCTGGTAGTCCTCTTGAAGCACGGCGCTCGGCCAGTCGGGATCGGCCTCGTTCGGCTCGCGCCAGGGGATCTGCACGCCGAACGGATCCGGCTTGTCAGAGGGCAGACCGCCGTCCTCGTCGAACTCTTCGAATCGGGAGTCGTCCTCCTGGACGGGCTCCTCACCACGGCCGAACCAGGCCAGATTGTCGAACCGGGCGCCGACGAAGCTGGCCGGGGAGTGGAATCGTGCCAGCCCGAAGTGGGCGTCTCCGCCGAACCTGACGTCGGCGAACGACGCCTCGCCTTCGAACACGGCCCGCGCGAAGATCGCGTCGTCGCGGAAGTGAGCGCCGTCGAAGACGCAGCGGCCGCGGAAGTGGGCGTCCGCAAAGACAGTCGGACCGAAGGAGCAGCCGCTGAAGTCGACGTCCGGCAATACGGCGCCTTCCAGGGCGAAGGCGAGGTGGTCTCCGCCCCGCGCCAGCGCGACAAGAAGCGCGACAGCACTGTCGACAGCTTCCACAACCGTGCCGCACAGGTAACGGCACACGGCGTCGGCGGCAGGCTGGCGCAGCGCGGGATGTGCCTGGGCGAGCATCTCAAGCTCCTGCAAGCCGGCGTGGTGTGCGTCGGCGTCCGGTCCCGCCAAGCAGTCGGCTATCCGCTGAAACTCCCCGGAGGCGTCCGGTTCCGTCGGTGATCCCATGCCGTCAGACCCTAGCGGTGCTTTGTTGACGGCGGGTCAGTGCCATAGTAGGCCGGTAGCAGAGGAACGTCGCCTCGCTGCCCTGGGGCTTGTGATGACCCGTCGTGTTCCGTGTCGCCCGCTCCGGGCCGCTGACCGCCCTGGCCGGCACCGAGCCCGTGGTCGGTGCCCAGCACGCCTCGGTACAGCGGCTGCAGTTCTCCCTGTCCGAGTCGACATGGGACCACGAGCGGGTCAACACCCGCCTGGTCGAACTGCTGCTGACCGACCCGCGACCGCGCCCCACCCCGGCGCGGTGCTCGTGATCGACGACTCCGGACAACGGCATCGTGACGGTGACCACCTGCTGGGCCGACGAGAACCTCTACTACCCGCTGCACGCCGTGCCCTAAAGCCCCGCCCACCACTCCCCGACCAGCAAGAAGGACCCCGGCTTCCGCACGAAGCTGAAGATCGCCGCCGAACGGGTGTGTCAACTTAACGGCGGATCTACCCTGTTGGATGGTTACTTGATGTCGGTGGGCATGCGGCCTTCGAAGGCGATCGCGAAGGCGTTCAACGGGGCTTTCCAGCGCATAGTCCAGCGCTTGCGGCCGTTGCCGGTCGGGTCCAGCGACATCAGCGCCATGTAGACGCACTTGAGGGCGGCCTGCGGGTTCGGGAAGTGCCCCCGGGCCCGCACGGCCCTGCGGATCCGCGCGTTGACCGACTCGATGGCGTTCGTCGAGCAGATCACCTTGCGGATCTCCACGTCGAACTGGAGGAAGGGCACGAACTCGGCCCAGGCGTCGGACCACAACTTGATCACCGCTGGATACTTGGCGCCCCAGACCTCGCTGAACTCCAGGAACCGCTCGGTGGCCGCGGCCTCGCTCGGCGCGGTGTAGACCGGCCGCAGGGCCTTGGCCATCTTGTCCCAGTCCGCCCGCGACGCGTAGCGGAAGCTGTTGCGCAGGAGATGGACGATGCACGTCTGGACAACCGTGCGAGGCCAGACCGCCGCCACGGCGTCGGGCAGGCCCTTGAGGCCGTCGCAGACCAGCATCAGCACGTCGTCGACGCCGCGGTTCTTCAGCTCGGTGAACACCTGAAGCCAGTGCTTGGCCCCCTCGCCGCCATCCCCGGCCCAGATCCCCAGGATCTCCCGGGTCCCCTCGACCGTGACAGCCAAAGCCACGTAGACAGGCCGGTTGGCGACCTGGTCGCCCCGGACCTTCACGTTGATGGCATCCACGAACACCACCGGGTAGACCGAGTCGAGGGGACGCGACTGCCATTCGGCCATGCCGTCCATCACCTTGTCGGTGATGGTGGAGATGGTCTGCTTGGACACGCTCGCCCCGTAGACCTCGCCCAGGTGGGCGGCGATCTCCCCATGGGTCAGGCCCTTGGCCGACAGCGACAGGACCATTTCGTCCACGCCGGTCAGCCGGCGCTGGCGCTGGCGCACGATCTGCGGCGCGAAGCTGTTCTCCACGTCGCGAGGCACGGCTATCTCGACCGGACCCACATCGGTGAGGACCGTCTTGGAGCGGGTGCCGTTTCGGCTGTTGCCGCCGTCCCGACCGGCCCGGTCGTGCTTCTCGTAGCCCAGGTGATCGGTCATCTCGCCCTCCAGGGCGGACTCCAGCACCCGCTTCGTCAGCTGCTGCAGCAGCCCGCCCTCACCGGTCAACTGCAGACCACCGGCACGAGCCCGGTCCACCAGCATCCCGATCAGCTGGTCGTCCACCGCCCCAGCGGCAGCAGCGTCCACGGTCTCAGTCGTCACGTCAGTCACTGGTGAATCCTCTTCCCCAGGCCAGCCATCCGGCTACCTGGCACGGCGGGTGATCCGCCGTTAATTGGACACTCCCGGCGACAGGCGTGGCAGCCGCACCATTGGCGCGGTGGTGCGCCTCTACCGGCTGATTTCCGGGCCACCATGGTCACACGGTGTTACGTTTGATTGTGGAAGGCTGCTGTTTGGCAGTCGCGGAGTACGAGGCACCCGTGGTGGACAGGGGTCGGCAGGACAGGCATACGCAGCGGGGTCTGGTGGCTCTGACGGCTGTTGCGACTGCCTTGCTGGCTGTGCTGGTTGGGGTCGCGTTCGGAGTGCTGTTCTGGTCGGTCGCCCACATGCGGGGAGCCAATCTTTCGGAACGGCGTTCCGTGGCGGCGGAGAGTCAGGCCAGGTTGGTCGACAACCTCGTCCTCGATGTGGAGACGTACCAGCGTGGCTTCGTCATCTCGCCCTGCGTTCCGCGTAATTCGGGGGCTCTGGAGTCCCTGTCGGGTTGAAGGTGCAGGTCAGCGGGTTGAAGGCTGGTAACGCAGGCAGATTTGCCT
>NZ_JBGCAQ010000049.1:0-9099 GCF_041261405.1 Streptacidiphilus sp. EB103A
CCCTAGAGAAGTCCCATCCTCGCAGGTCACAAGGCATCTCTTTGCTTCCGGGCCTCACGCCCAGCAGATATCAACCGGTGGATCCGGGCTGAGCTAACCGGGATCGGGGTCGTCGTGGATGGTCAATGCTCCGGCGAGGTCGAGTTCGGCGACGGTGCCATGTGCCCCGGCGCGGACGAGCAGCACTGCACCGAGCGCGGTGCTCCAGAACGTCCTGGCTTCCACGTTGAGCGGTCGACGGGCCCTCCAGCCGCGACTGTCGATGAGCTGGCTCAGGAAGCGCTCAGATTGCCGGAACAGCAACTGGAGGTGCTGGTCGACCACGGGGGCGAGCTCGGGCTTGGAGATCCCGGCGGCGAGTGCCCGCGTGACTGACGGGAGCGATGGCATGGCCAGTACTGCGCGGGCGATGTTGCGCCGAAATGTCGCGGCATCGGGGGCTTGGCGACCGATGCGCTCAATCCGTCGGGCGTCGTGCAGCAAGCCGAGAAAGGCGGCGTGCACGAGAAGCGAGTCCTTGGAGCCGAAGTAGTAGGTGACCTGATTGGGGAAGGCGCCTGCCGCGTTCGCAATCTCCGCGACGCTCACCTCAGCGCCGGGCCGTTCCATGCAGAGCCGTGCAGTTGCCTCAATCAGCCGGTGCCTCGTCGCGCGACCGCGGTCCCGCGGCCGAGCCGACGTTGATCCAGCTTCGGTTCGCTTCTTCTCCACACCGAAATTGTATGTGATACAACATGGGCTGTTCGCTTGTATCGCATACAAGAAGGGTTGAGGGGCATGCACAGGACTGAAGTCGTCGTGACCGGACTCGGCGCGATCACACCACTCGGGGCAGACGTGGTGTCCACCTGGGACGCCCTGCTTGCCGGCGAGTCCGGCATCCGCGGCGGCGTCCTGCTTGGCCACGAAGATGCCAGCCTTCCCGACACCGTTGCGGGGACGATGGCGATCGACCCCGCCGAGTTGCTGCTGCCGGTGCAGGCCAGGCGGCTCGACCGCTCGCAGCAGGCGGCCTTGGCCGCAGCGGCCGAAGCCTGGGCCGATGCCGGTGCCCCAGAGGTGGACCCGCACCGGCTCGCATCGGCGATCGGCACGAGCATCGGGGGCGTACGGACGCTCTTGAAGGAAGACGACGTACTGGAGGCGGCCGGGACCCGGCGCGTCTCGCCACGCACGGTCCCGATGCTCATGCCCAATGCGGCGGCGGCGCTGATCAGTATCGAATACGGTGCGCGGGCAGGTGTCTATACGCCCGTCTCGGCGTGCTCTTCCGGTGCTGAGGCGATCGCCCTGGGGGCCAGGCTCATCCGTGCTGGCGAGGCGGACGTGGTGATCGCGGGCGGGACCGAGGCCGCGATCACACCGATCACCGTTGCCGGTTTCGCCCAGGCACAAGCACTGTCGCGGCATACCGTCGAACCCGCGTCTGCGTCCCGGCCGTTCGCCGCGGACCGCAGTGGATTCGTCCTCAGTGAAGGCGCGGCTGTCGTGGTGCTAGAAAGCGCCGAGCACGCCAGTGCCCGGGGCGCGCGTGTCCACGCGGTGCTCGCTGGCGCTGGCATCGCCGCCGACGCTCACCACATCACCGCGCCCGCTGCCGACGGCTCCGGTCAGATCTCGGCTATGCGGAAGGCCCTCGCGCAAGCCGGTCTTGCTCCCGAGCAGATCAGCCACATCAACGCCCATGCCACCGGGACTCCGGTCGGCGACGTTGCCGAGGCGCACGCGATCGGGAAGGTCTTCGGCCGCGCCACAGTGACAGCCCCCAAGGCGGCGCTCGGTCATCTCTTTGGCGCAGCCGGCGCGATCGAGGCACTCATCGCCGTCCTCAGTGTGGAGCACGGCGTCATCCCGCCGACCCGTAACCTCACCGCGGCCGACGTCGATCCCGACATCGATCTCGATATCGTCACTGAGCGGCGAGACGTCCCCCAGGAGGCCGTGCTCAGCAATTCCTTCGGCTTCGGTGGGCAGAACGTCTCGCTCATCGTCACCGACGCACGGCACCATGCGGCCTCGACGACACCATGACCCACGCGAACGCACCGTAGTACATAGAGGGTCGCCGCCGATTGATCGAGCGTTGCAAGACTCGTCCGGTTGTACATGTCGCCGCAGAGATGGGGATATCCCGAGCAACGGCGTCGAAGTGGGTGAACCGGCACCGGGGACGCGGCGAAGTCGGGTTGATCGATCGAAGCTCGACGCCGCTGCTCCTGCTCACCGCCCTGGTCGAATGCGGACCCGGGCCCCGGTGGACGCGGTGGCCAGGCCTGACATCGACAGTGAGACGAGCCAGACCCAGCAGTTCTGCGCCGCGCTGCGACCGGGCATGCTGCACTTGGCCGATCGCGGCTCCGACGGCCTGGAACTGATGCGCCAGGCCGCCGGTACGAGGTGCATCTGCTGTGGCGGATCAACTTCGGGCGCATCCTGCCCGCCGTCGAGGTGCTCGACGACGGAAGCTGGCTGTCCATGGTCTCCACGCCCTCCGGCAGGCTTCGGGCCGTCAGACTGACGGTGCAAGACCGCCGCTACTCCACGGCGGAGGGACCCCGCGTGCTCGCGAGGGCACAGCAGTGACCGTTGAACGAACAAGATCCGCTGGTGTGAGCTGGTGTCGCGGCGCCTTAAACACATCGCGGCAGCTCGTTGTTCGCTAGATGAACAGGGGCGTTGTGCGGGCCGAGTGGCCTTCGGATACTCGCGTGGCAACGCTTGCCGCGAGTCGGCAGCCGACCGTCACTAGGGGACATCGACGTGATCATCCAAGACGAAGACCAGCTCACCGCAGCGGTGCTTGCCGAGACGGAGCGGGCCGGCGATCCGCGCGTCAAGGAGATCGTCCAGGCGCTGGTGCGGCATCTGCACGATTTCGCCCGAGAAGTACGGCTGACCGAGGAGGAGTTCGACGCCTCCCTCAACATCGTGACCAGGCTGGGGCGGCTCACGACGTCCAGCCACAACGAGGTCAGGCTGATGGCGGGCTCACTGGGTCTGTCGACGCTTGTCTCGCTGATGAACAACGGCACCGAGGACAATCCGACCTCGGCGAACCTGCTCGGTCCGTTCTGGCGCCAGGGCAGTCCCACGATGAACAACGGCGCATCGATTGTCCGCTCGCCCACCGAGGGACCGCCGCTGTTCTTCTCCGGCCGGATCGTCGACACCGAGGGGAACGCGGTCGTCGGCGCGGAAGTCGACGTCTGGCACGCGTCACCGGCTGGCCTCTATGAGAACCAGGACCCCGAGCAGGCCGAGTGGAATCTGCGCGGCAAGTTCTTCAGCGATGAGGAAGGCGTTTTCGCCTTCCGCAGTATCAAGCCTTCGGGTTACCCGATACCGACGGACGGGCCCGTGGGCGATCTCCTGACCGCGCTCAAACGCCATCCCTTCCGGCCGGCCCATCTTCATGCGCTGATCTACAAACCGGGTTACAAGACCATCGCCTCCCAGCTCTACAGCCACGACGACCCCATTCTGGAGACCGACGCGCAGTTCGGCGTCGTGCAGCGCCTCATCGGTACGTATGTGCGCCACGAGAACGGGCCGGCGCCGGACCCGGACGTGACCGAGCCCTGGTACAGGCTCAAGTTCACCTTCGTCGTCGAGCCGGGTGAGGCATGGCTGCCGACCCCGCCCGTATCAGCCCAAGCGCGACACCAGCCGGACAGCGCGTGACGTGACCGTGCCATCGTCCGACAGGTGCCCGCCCCGTTCAGCCGAACGCCGCGCGACGACACTCCGTACCCTGAGAGGAACTCTGTGATCACCGAAGCAGAACGTCGCGCAGCCGCAGCTGCCCTTATGCAGGCCGACCGCGATCGGCGACCGATCACCCAACTCAGCCACACCTATCCCGGTCTCGGGATCGTCGACGCTTATGCAATCCAGCAATTCTGGGCGGCGGAGCGGGTGGCGGCCGGGGCTCGGCTCGTTGGACACAAGATCGGACTGACGTCCCGCGCCATGCAGATGGCCTCGAAGATGACCGAACCCGACTACGGTTTCCTCACCGACGACATGGTCGTCAACGACGGCGCCACTCTCGACGCGAACCGCTACCTCAAGCCCAGGCTGGAGGTCGAACTCGCCTTCGTGCTCGGCTCGGACCTGCACGGACCGAACCTCCGCGTCCACGACGTCCTGCGGGCGACGGAGTACGTCGTCCCCGCGCTCGAAGTAATCGACTACCGCACCGAGGTACCTCGCGCGATCACCGACACCATCGCCGACAACGCCGCCGCCGCGGCGATGGTCGTCGGCGGCCGGGTCGTACGCCCGATGGACGTCGATGTCCGGTGGGTGGCCGCGACCCTGTCGAAGAACGGGGTCATCGAGGAGTCCGGCGTCTCGGCCGCCGTCATGGGACACCCGGCGGCAGGCATCGCCTGGCTCGGGAACAAGCTCGCCGCGGTCGGCGAGCACCTCGAAGCCGGTCAGTTGCTGCTGTCGGGCTCGTTCACCCGACCAGTCTCGGTCGAACCGAACACCGTCATCCACGCGGACTTCGGCCCGCTGGGTTCGATCGGAGTGGCGTTCCGGTGACCGTAAACAACTCTCCGACCGGTTTGTCACAGTCCGCACCGGGCCAGTGGCCCCTGCCACCGAACGCGTTCAAAGCCGCGCTCGCCCGGAGCGAGCAGATGACCGGCCTGTGGTGCTCGCTGGCCGACCCGTACGCAGCCGAGATCGTCGCCGGCGCCGGCTTCGACTGGCTGCTCCTCGACACCGAACACTCGCACGCCGATGTCGCGACCGTGCTCTCACAACTCCAGGCGGTCGCCGCGTACTCCTGTTCGCCAGTGGTGCGTCCTCCGGTCAACGATCCCGTCGTGATCAAGCGGCTCCTGGACATCGGCGCACAGTCGCTGCTCATACCGCAGGTCGAGTCGGCCGAGGAGGCGCGCGCGGCGGTCGCCGCCACCCGGTACGCTCCCGTGGGCGTCAGGGGCGTGTCGGCGTTGACCCGGGCTACCCGGTTCGGCCGGGTCAAGGACTACGCCGCCCTGGCACACACCGAACTGTGTGTACTCGTCCAGGTCGAATCGCGGCACGCCCTCGAGCAGATCGAGCAGATCGCGTCCGTCGACGGTGTGGACGGGATCTTCATCGGCCCCAGCGACCTGGCCGCCAGCCTCGGTCACCCCGGAGACCCGAATGCACCGAGCGTCATCGAGGCAGTCGAGGAGGCAATCGGACGCGTGCGCGCGGCCGACAGACCGGCCGGCGTGCTGACCACCAACCCCACGTTCGCGCGACGGTGCATCGACCTCGGAACCACGTTCACCGCCGTCGGCGTGGATGTAGGCCTGCTGGCACGCGCCGCCGACGCCCTCGCCAGGACCTTCACGAACCAGTGCTGCGGCGACTGCTGCGCCTGTCGCCGCGAACCTGGACCTGGTGTGAAGTTCCGCGTTGCGCCCGGGATGCATGCGCGCGACGGAGAACGATCGGTCGCCCGGCCGGAGTGATCCCCGGAGCGCCACGTCCTGGGACGTGCTCCGGCATCGCCGCGGCCGGGCAGCCGGGCCCGTGGATGGACGCCCGGTCAGCGTGAGGGATCTCGGGGGCGGTCGCCGTCGTCCGGGGCGATGGCGTGGAGGATGCGTTGGCCGATGTGGCCGAGCTGTCTGACCTGTGCCTTGGTCAGGGGGTCCAAGATCAGTCGGCGCACTTCCGCGACGTGGCCGGGAGCAGCGCTGACGATCTTCGCGTACCCCTCGTCGGTCAAGGTGGCCAGGGTGTAGCGGCCATCGGCCGGATCGGGGCGGCGGTGGACGTACCCCTTGCGTTCGAGGCGGGCCACGACCTGGGAAAGACGGGAGAGTGAGCCTTCGGCGAACGCGGCGAGGGCGCTCATGCGCAGTTCCCGCTCGGGCGACTCCGACAGCGCCGCCATCACCCCGTACTCGAAGTGCGTCAGTCCTTCGTCGCGCAGTTGCGCGTCGAGCGCGGGTTCCAGCCGCCGCAGGATGCCGACCAGGACGAGCCAGGCGCAGCGCTCCTCCTTGTCGAGCCAGCGGGGTGCCTCGTCAGCCGGGGTGTTCGTCATGCCCTCCACTGTACCGAGACTTGATGCTTGAAGTGAATCCAGCTCGCTATCGCTTGAAGTGTGAAGTCATTGCCGCTACCTTTGACTTATAGCTTGAAGTGACTGCCCGGAATGCCGAGCAGCATCGAACCCCTGAGGAGTCCCCATGAAGCTGCTCGTACTCGGCGCCACCGGTGCCACCGGGGGCCTGGTCGTCGATCAAGCCCTGGCCGCGGGCCACACCGTGCGCGCGCTCGTGCGTTCCCCCCAGAAGCTGGTTGCCCGGCCCGGCCTCGACATCGTTGCCGGGCAGGCCACCGACGCCAGTGACGTCGAGCAGGCCATGGCGGGCGTCGGTGCGGTGATCAGCACGCTCGGCGCCACCGGCGGAACCGTCATCACCGACGCCACGCAGGCCGTCATCTCCGGCGCCACCACCACCGGTGTCAACCGGTTCGTGGAGCTGTCCTCCTTCGCCGTGCTGCGCGAGCGCCTGAGCAAACCCGCCAAGCTCATGTCCAGTACGGCCATGGCGGCCATGGTCAAGGACAAGGCGGCCGCCGAGGACGCGCTGCGCGCCAGCGCCCTCGACTACACCCTCGTCCACGCCGTCCGCCTCACCAACGGCCCCGCCACCGGCACCACCCAGCAACTGCCCGAGTCGGCCACATTGCGCATGGGGGACACCATCAGCCGCGCCGATGTCGCCGCCTGGCTGCTCACCGCCCTGACCAACCCCGCCACCAGCCGCCGCTCCGTCGTCATCGCCGGCTGACCCGACCCGCTCCCTGCCCCGCCTTCACCCGATCCGGAGAAACTTCATGAGCGGACAGCTCGCCACCCATCCGGCCCGCCCCAGCGGCCTCATCATCGCCGGCGGCCTGATCGGCACCGCTGTCGTCGCCGTCGCCCTCAACGCCATCGTCGCCGTGACGGCCCACGCCGCCGGCGCCTCGGACGACTTTCAGCCCCTCCAACCCTCCGCCTATGCCCCTCTCAGCGTCCTTGGCGTCCTGGCCGCCGCTGTCGCCTGGGCGATCATCCGCGCATGCTCAGCACACCCGGCCCGGCTGCTGCGCACCCTCGTGCCGGCCATCCTGATCGTCAGCCTGATCCCGGACATCATGGTCGGCATCTCCGACAGCCGGCCTGGCACCAGCTGGGGTGCCGTCATCGCCCTGATGGTCATGCACGTCGTTGTCGCCGCCGTCGCCATCTCCGCCTACCAGCGGCTTCTCCCCCTCCCCGCCACCCGGGACTGACGCAGCCCGCCCGGGCGGGCACAGCCCCATCCCTTCATGTCCCACTTCCCGCGCAGCCACATCTGCGCCTTTCGAGAAGCCTGCAACCGGTCAAATGCTGGAGCAGCAAAGGAGTTCGAAACCACGCAGCAGGAGGATGCCCAGCGCCAGGTAGCGTGCGCCCTTCGTTCCCATGATGATCCCCGGTTGCGAAAATCCTGCCAGGGCCACTTGGCCAACATCACCTTGATGACAAAGCACCTAACCCGCCGCACGGTCCTTCCGACCGAACGGCGCGATGGCACACCCCGGTGGGCGAGGGCTACATCGTGCGCTCGATGATCCGGCTTTGGATCTCGGCGAAGGCTTCGGCCAGGAGGTTCAGTTGCTCCGAGGTGAGGGCATCGATCACCAGTTCACGGACCAGGCTGACGTGATCGGGTGCCGCGCGGCGCATCAGCTCCCTGCCGAGCGGAGTGATGGTGGCTATCACTCCGCGGTCGTCCGTGGCGCAGGCTCTGCGAATGACCAGGCCGTCCTTCTCCAGTTGCACGATCTGGTAGGTCAGGCCGCTCTTGGTGACTGCCAGCGCTTCGGCGAGCGCCAGCATCCGCATCGACCCGTCGGGGGCGCCGGTGAGGCGAGCCATGATGCCGTACTGCACGTGGGACACCCCAGCATCGGTACGCAACTGTTGATCGAGCAGCCGGTTGAGCAATGTGCTGGCGGTGACCAGCGTGAGCCACGCCTGTTCTTCACGCTGGTTCAGCGACTTTGATTTATTCACATATTCAAGCTACCAGGACTTGCTCAGATTAGAACTTTCAACTAGCCTCATATGTAGTTCAAGTTGGAACGTCTTATCCCGCCCGATGTCATCATGTCACGGAAATGGCGGCGGGTTCAGGACAAAGGTATTCGAGGAGGAATGACATGATCGATCGTCGTGCGGTTCTCCGGGGCAGCGGCGCTGTCGTCGTGGGCGCCCTTGCCATCACCGCAGTGGAAAGCGGCAGCGATCCGGCGTTCGCGTCGGTCCTGCCCGCACTGATGGGCAACCCCGCCGAGACCGGGGAGTCGCTGGGCTACCCCAAGCACCTGACCCACGAGGAACGGCGCAATCTCAAGACCTTCGACGAGCTGGACTTCGTCGTCTACTCGGGCCAGCAATGGGACCGGGTCCGCGAAAGCCACTCGGAGAACGTCCGCGCGCACTGGCCCGACGGACACTACACCGACGGCCTGGCCAGGCACATCGAGGACATGAAGTACAATTTCATCTTCGCCCCCGACTCCCGCACCGTCCAGCATCCGATCCGAGTGGCCAAGGACAATTTCACCGCCGTGACCGGAGTCTCCACCGGCACGTTCACCCGGCCCATGCCCGACGGCAATGGCGGCTTCATCCCGCCCACCGGCAAGAAATACGCCATCAACATGGTCACCGTCGGCATCTGGAACAGACACGGTGTGATGGACGAGGAATTCATCATCTACGACCAGCTGACCTTCATGCGGCAACTCGGACTCGCCTGACGTCCCACTGTTTCCTTCAGGGGTTCCCGCGACCCCCAGTCGTTCGGCGTGGCCGGGCTGACTCGTGAGGTCGAGTCAGCCCGGCCATGCCGATCCGCCATTCAAGGGCGGGCAGACACTATGGGGGACGCACCGGCGAAAACTGTCACCCGCGTTGCCTGGTTGGCGGGTCTTCGAATTTAGGCGGTGTGGAGGTGTCCGCGGGCTCGGCGGGTGGTGACGCAGCGTGTGCGTAGGCGTTGGTTGGTGGGGTTGCGGAAGCCGTGGGCGGCTCGGGCGGTGAGCTTG
>NZ_JBGCAQ010000050.1:0-5525 GCF_041261405.1 Streptacidiphilus sp. EB103A
CACCCTGTCGGCAGGGAGCGGAACCTACCCGGCCCCACGCCCCCGGCGCACCACCCCACCCTGATCGGCTACACCACGCCAAGGGACGCGATCCCACTTCGCGGGACGCCACCCGTGTCGGGGGCCGTTGTGGGTCGCGGGCGGTGTAGCGGCAGGTTACGAGCCGGACCATCTGGTCGGCTCACAGACCGCACAACCAGTGCCCTTCTTGATCACCTGATCCGGTGGCGGTCACGGCTCAGGTGTCGGAGGTGCTGTCCTGCTGCGCCGCTTCCTGGAAATTGGCGACGGCGGCGCCGTACGTCTTCGCCCAGTCGGTCAGGGCGGCGATGGGTCCGGTGAGGGTTTGGCCGAGGTCGGTGAGGCTGTATTCGACCCGTGGGGGTGCCTCGGCATAGGCACGGCGTTCGATGAGGCCGTAGCTCTGAAGTCTGCGCAGTGTCTGGGTGAGTACCTTGCGGGAGATGCCACCGACGAGGTCGACGAGTTCACCGTGCCGACGGGGCCTGCGACTGAGGGCGAACAGGACGACGACGGCCCATTTGTTGGTGATGATGTCGATGGCGAGCCGGGCGGGGCAGTCGGCGAGGAAGACGCTTCCGGCTGAGTCGTGCATGGCCGAAGGTTACCAGGAGGTACCTATCGGCTCAGTAGCGTCTTCCTGCATGAGTACGCCGCACACGAAAACCTACGTTCTTGTCCATGGTGCTTGGCACAGCGGGCGCGTCTGGGACCGGGTGGTTCCCTTGCTGACCCGGGCCGGGCATCAGGTGTTCGCCCCTTCGCTGACCGGCCACGGCGAGAAGGAACACCTGCTCACTCCAGACGTCGACCTGGACACCCACGTCGCCGACGTCGTCGCTCTCCTCAGCGAGTGGGATCTCACCAACGTGGTGCTGGTCGGGCACAGTTACGCCGGGATGGTCATATCCGGCGTGGCCGGGGAGGTCCCGGAGCGGATCGCGCATCTGGTTTACGTCGATGCGATGGTCCCAACTGATGGTGAGAGCGCGCTGGACGTCATACCGGAGAAGACCCAGCGACTGATCGACGCGGCCGCCGCCTCCGACGCCCCCTGGCGTATCCCGCCCGTGCCGGAAATGCCCGCGCCCATGGGGCTGTTCGGGGTGACCGACCCGGCGGACACGGCGTGGCTGCGCACGATGCTGTCGGACGAGTCGGTGCGCTGCTTCTTGCAGCCTGTCCGGCTGGACAACCCGGCCGTGGATGCGATTTCCCGGACGCACATCCACTGTGTCGGCAGCGCACCGGGGGACGTCACGCGCCGCCCGGTTCCGGCGGTGCAGCCCAACGGCGCTGCGTCGCAGGTGCGGGAGCTGCGGAGCGGCCATGACTGCATGGTCACCGTGCCGGACACACTCACCGACCTGCTGTTGAAGGCCGGCTGACCAGTTGCCGGTTGCCTGGCGACGGCAGGTCTTCCGCCGTTCAAAGCTCAAGAAAGGCCAGTACCTCGTTCGCCGTGGCCCTGGGGTATTCGAATGGTGCGAAACTGTAGTTCTGCCTGTGCATGTACCGGGCAGTCGGGCTCCGGTGGCCGCGGGGAGCGTTCAGATGCTTTGCGTGTTCGCAGGTTGAGAGCGTGGTGGTGAACCGGGTGGTGTTCGGTGGGGCCGAGTCGGGGATGCCTCGAATGTTCGTGCTGGCCGCTGGGCGGGCGTAGACGAACGGGCCTCTTGGTAGGAGTGCGGTTGTCGAGACCAACCCTCCGGCCCAGGAGGCCCGTTGCCGTATCAGTTGACCATCTGCGCACCGGTCGGTGGCACTTCGGCCACTCTGGCGTGTGACTGCTACGTTCACCGGTACGGGGCGATCGCGGCGGGGCGGCGTGCGCCGCACTACCCGTCCGACATGACGGATGCGGAATGGGCCCAGGTCAAGGCCTCGATGCCGGTGCCGGCCTGACTGGAGGGCCGGGGCGGACGCCCCGAGGCCTACTGCCACCGCGAGATGGTCGACGCGGTGCGCTACCTCGTCGACAACGGCGTGAAGTGGCGGGCGATGCCCGTGGACCTGCCGGCCCCGCGCAAGGCCTACGACTTCTTTCGCCGCTGGTCGCGCCACGGCTATGTGCGTGAGCTCTGCCAGCGGCTGCGTCGCCTGCAGCGCACGCGGGAGGGCCGGGCGGCCGAGCCGAGCGCGGGCATCATGGACGCGCAGTCGGTGGACGGCTCGGAGACCTGCCCGGCCGCCACGCGGGGAGTGGACGGCAACAAGCGGCGTGACGGCCGCAAGCGCCACATCCTGACCGACACCGGCGGCCTGCTGCTGGAGGTCACCGTCACCCCCGCGAACGTGCACGACTCGGTCGCCGCCCCGGAACTGATGAGGCGTTCATGGCCGAGCCCGGACGCCTGCTGAGACTCATCTGGGCGGACACCGCCTACCAGGGCCCGGCCCTGGCGGACGCGTTCGCCGCGCACGGGGTCGGGGTCGAGGTCGTCAGACGCCCCGACGGGACCAGGGGATTCGTGGTGCTCGCGCGCAGGTGGACGGTCGAACGCGCCCTGGGTTGGCTCTCACGGGCCCGGCGCCTGAACTGCGACCACGAGCGCCGCCCCGACCACCACACGCAGATGGTGTGGTGGGCCGGCCTGATCACCCTGACACGGAAGCTGGCGAAAGAGCGCCTGCACTGGCCGGAGTTCCGCCCCGGGCGCCTGGACCCGCGGCCGGAGTGAACAGGCCCCGCTCACGCACCGGCCAGCCGCGCGCCTGCAGCGCATAGGCACGGTGGCGCACCTTCTCCACCGCGTTCAACCGCGCCGCGTCCCGCCCCAGCGCCCGGGTCAACTCCTGCACCGTCACCGGACCCGACGCGGCCAGCGCCGTCTCGAAGACCTGCCGGTAGGCCCCGCTCAACGCATAGGCTTCCAGCCCCGGCTGCCAGACCGGCGGCCGGGCATCGTAGCCCTCCCGCAGCACCGGACCTGCGGGCGTCGGCCCTGCGACGGGCTCCACCGCCACGGCAGGTGCAGGTGACACCCCGTCACCGTCGCGGTCCGCAGCCGCTCCTTCGGCGAAAGTGCGCGCCACCTCCTCGCGGGCGATCCGCGCATGCTCCAGCCGCTGCCGGGCCGCTTCCGCCTGGACCTTGGCCTCCCGCAGCATCTCCAGCCACGAGTCCAGTTCCTCCCGGGCCCGCGCCTCCCGGACCTCCAGTAACGCGATCACCGACGGCACCCGCACCTCCACGAGCCAGACGAACCCTCCGCTGGCTGCCCGCAGCCGACCACACCGACGCCGCGACCACCCGAAAGCGCCAGGTCATCGAGCTACAGACCGGTTCACCACCACGCTCTCAACGGTGGCTCCGATGGGTTGGGGCGATGTTGCGGTTCCTGGGCGTATGGCGCAAGGCTGTCGTCGACGAGTCCGCGACGCGTCTGGCCATCACCGAGACCCGATCAGTGCGGGGGAGTGGTTCGGTGAGGTTGAAGTGGGGTGGGGTGAGATGTCGGCAGCTCTGATTGTGGAGCTGGGGCAGAGGGGGGTATTGCCGTACGAGTCGGTGCTTGAGGAGGCGGATTTCGTCCGTGGTCTCGGCGGCCTTCATCGTGGTCAGCTTGTCTTCATCGACGAGCTGATCCGGGTCTCGACCGGCTCGTCAGTCAGCCCTGAAAGGTGAAGAAATCCTGCAGAGTCGGGCAAGCCGTACACCAAATGGAACGATCTTGGTGATTTGCCCGGGTGCCACCTTTGAAGCTCGGGACCCGCTCCACCACCCGTCATCGGCTGACGGCTGACGCGTCCCGGTAGACGATCCGCTCCGACGGTTCGCCGGGGCGCTGGTCGAAGTGTTTCGGTGTGCCCGGCGGGAGGGCGGGAGCCAGCGCGTGGAACACCGCCGAGTAGGCGTCAGTGCTGTAGTCCCGGTAGTGCTTCGTCGCCTGCAGCCACAACGCGCCCGACGACAGGCGGACCACCTCGTGGAACGCGCCGGTGGTGCGCAGGGCGTTGGCGCCGCCGACGGCGTCAGCCAGCTCTTTCGGGCAGATGGTCCACCACTCGTATCCGCGCAGCGTCTGACGGCTGGTCGGGATGGTTTCTTTGGGGGACCTCCATGGAGGCCCGAGCGTCCGCTCGAGACCCGTCTTGCCCAGCCCGTCGTGGTAGGTGATGTTGCCGAATGACGGGTCCAGGCTCTCACTGATATTGCGCAGGAAGCCGAGCACCGCCTCCTGCCGCGCGGCGTCGAGCAGATCCGCCTCGGGAATCTGGAATGACAGCACCGCCCAGTCGATGGCCTCTGACGGGTGCCCGGCCTCCGGGCGGTTGACCGTGATCCGCAGCGGGCTGCGGCCCGGGTAGCCGTGTTCGTCGAGCACGGAAAGCCCGATCGTGGCGGTGCGTGGCGGCTCGGCCAGCTGTTTCAGAAACCACGACAGGCTCCGGGCGGAGATCACCCGGTTCGAACGGCGAAGCTGCCGGCCGTCATGGCGGGCGATCGAAACGAAGCCCCAGGCAGCGTGGGGCGGCCCGCAGGGAATGTTGCGGCGCATTGCCTCCGGAGGCAGTTTCGGCCCGGTCTCCAGCGCCAGCCGGTGCCCGCCTGCCAGCGCGGTGAACCCGCAGTCCAGCCATGCGCGCGCCATCTCCTCATAGGCGGCCGGATCGGGCCATTCCAAATTGATCTCGGCGTACAGGTAGCCATCCCTCATGCGGGTATCCCAGCACACGTCACTGACATCAAGCGGGCTCACGGCCGCACCCAAACGCGGGTGCCCAGCTCGGTTGCTTCTGCGGGTTGCTACTGGTCGAAGAGCTCGGTGTCGTCTTGGAGGCTGCACACGGCTACGGCGGGTCCGGTGTGTCCGACGTCGCGCCAGGCCCGCACTGTCTGGGTGAGCAGGTCCAGGGTCGGGACCATCACCAGCACCCGTCCGTGCGGCACCAGTCGCAGTGAGGCTGCGGCTGCGGTGATGGTCTTGCCGGATCCGCAGGGGGAGTGGACCTGTGCCCGCAGGCCGTTCGGGGGGATTTTCTTCCCGGGCGGGATGTCGAGCCCGTGGACGATGGCGTCGACTGCCTCGACTTGATGGTCCCTCAATTTCACGGGCATGTGCCGCTTCCCCTTTATCTGACACGTAGTGGATTTCGACGCCGGGACCGGAGCCGTGTCACCTGGGTTCAGTCCATGGGGGTGCCGGTGTTTTCCTGACTCTACACAGTGCATCAAAGTGATGCACTTCGCTTTAGTGAAATCCCGTCAGAGTCTAGCAGCACGTCCGTCACCGAACACTCCTCCCGTCGGAATCGAGCAGACGCAGTATCAAGCCTCCCAGTTGCGGGGTCCGGGAGCGAAGCGGACGGACCCAACATACCGTCAAGTCGCTGCGAAGCAGCGGCTCATGACGCCAAGCGAAGCGCGGCGTATCCCCTTCGTGTGGCCGAAGCGAAGCGCCGGCCACACGCCCCGCGAAGCGGGGCCGTGCTGCAAGCGAAGCGCGCAGCCGCATTCCCGCCGCGAAGCGGCGGGAATCGCTTGCACAGCGCGCAGCGCT
>NZ_JBGCAQ010000051.1:0-5504 GCF_041261405.1 Streptacidiphilus sp. EB103A
AACGGTCTGATCACCAAGGACGTCTACACCGCAGCCCTCGCCCAGGACAAGGGACAGTTCCTCCCGGACGGGATGATGCCCGCCACCGGCCCGGCCACCGTCGAGACCACCGCCAAACTCTCCGGGGTCGACGTCAGCAAGGTCAACGTCGCCAACACCTACACCAACAAGTACGTCATCGCCGCCAACAAGCTGGAAGGCTTCACCGTCACCGGCTGACCCCGAGCACGTGACCGGCGCCGTCAGGAGCCGGGGACAACGATGGTGCCGGGGCCGCAGTCCATGGCTGCCGCCCCGGGCGGGCAAGATCGTCCGGCTGTTGGTTCAGAGCCCCCAGGGGATCAGCGCCTGGGCCGGCCCAAGGCTCACCGGCCCAGCAGCGCGCCAGGACCGTCCAGCGAATCGCCGGCTTCTTCAACCCGCTGCGGTCCACGGTGTGCGGCCACCTCGCCCCAGAGACAACCCTGCCCGCCAGGAGTCCCCATATGACCATCTCGCACGAGCCCACCAACGGCCAGCGGGCCGAGAGCGGACGCCGGTGTGTGGCTCTGTTCGTCGGCCACGCGGCCGCGGCCGGGCCCGATCTCACCGAAGCCGACCGTGCCGACCACGGCCGCCGGATGGTCGAGGCGTACAGCGGCGAGCCGATACCCGAGGACGACCTGGGGACCGTGATCGGCTTCATGGCTGCCGACATGTATCACCACGCGGACGGGACCGTGGACCCCGCCGCAATGCTCGGCGCCGCCCTCATGGAGTTGAGCGCCACGGTCAACACCGTGCCCGCCCTGCTCTGCCTCGGCGACGAGGGACGCCCCGGCATCCTCGCCTGCGCCCTGGCCGCCGCCATCACCTACGCCGAGAGCGTGGGCGTCTGCCCCGTCGAGATCACCGACATGGCTCTCACACACTGGTCGGACGAGGTGGAGGAGGAGAGGTTCATGCGCGCGCGTGCCGAGCGGCAGCACCACAGCGTCGGCCCGGCCCGGTAGACCAGGATCGGCGAGAGTTGCGCGCGCGACCGCCTGGTGACCCAGAGCCTGAGCGTGTCCGACGACCCGGAATGATCCCCTTCGATCCCCGGCCCGCCGTGACGCAAGCAGCGCGGGGCCGCCGCCCCCGGACAGCCCGGTCCCTTCGACACCGGCTGGACAAGCGACGAAGCAAGCAACCGTCTATTCCGAATAGGGAAATCTGTGACTGTCAACGAGGACTCGTTCACCGACTGGAAGAAGCGCGAGGAGATCGCGGAGTCGATGATCCCGGTGATCGGGAGGCTGCACCGGGAGCAGGACGTCACGGTCCTGCTGCACAGTCGCTCCTTGGTGAACAAGTCGGTGGTCAGCATCCTCAAGACGCACCGATTCGCCCGGCAGATCGCGGGCGAGGAGCTCTCCGTCACCGACACACTGCCGTTCCTGCAAGCTCTCACCGCGCTCGATCTCGGTCCTTCCCAGATCGACATCGGCATGCTCGCCGCGACGTACACGAGCGACGGCCGCGGCCTGTCGGTCGAGGAGTTCACCGCCGAGGCCGTCGCCGGCGCCACCGGTGCCAACAAGATCGAGCGCTGCGAGCCGCGCGACGTGGTCCTCTACGGGTTCGGCCGCATCGGCCGACTCGTCGCCCGTCTGCTCATGGAGAAGGCCGGTTCCGGCAACGGCCTGCGGCTGCGCGCGATCGTCGTCCGCGGGGGCAGCGGCCGGGCCGGCGAGGACCTCGTCAAGCGCGCCTCGCTACTGCGCCGCGACTCCATCCACGGCCAGTTCCAGGGCACGATCACCGTCGACGAGGCGAACAGCACGATCCTCGCCAACGGCAACGAGATCAGGGTGATCTACGCCGACGACCCGGCGTCGGTGGACTACACGGCGTACGGCATCAGGCGCGCCATCCTCATCGACAACACCGGCAAGTGGCGCGACCGCGAGGGCCTTTCCAAGCATCTGCGCCCGGGCATCGAGAAGGTGGTCCTGACCGCGCCGGGCAAGGGCGATGTCCCCAACATCGTCCATGGCGTGAACCACGACACGATCAAGCCGGACGAGCAGATCCTGTCCTGCGCGTCCTGCACCACCAACGCGATCGTCCCGCCGCTGAAGGCCATGGCGGACGAGTACGGTGTGCTGCGCGGGCACGTGGAGACCGTCCACTCCTTCACCAACGACCAGAACCTGTTGGACAACTACCACAGCGCCGACCGCCGCGGCCGCTCGGCGCCGCTCAACATGGTGATCACCGAGACCGGTGCCGCCTCCGCCGTGGCCAAGGCACTGCCCGGCCTCACGGCGAGGATCACCGGCAGCTCGATCCGCGTCCCGGTGCCGGATGTTTCGATCGCCATCCTCAACCTCCAGCTCGCGCGCGAGACGACCCGCGAGGAGGTCCTCGACTACCTCCGCAATGTTTCGCTGACCTCGCCGCTCAAGCGTCAGATCGACTTCATCAGCGCACCGGACGCGGTCTCCAGTGACTTCATCGGCTCGCGCCACGCCTCGATCGTCGACGCCGGCGCCACCAAAGCCGAGGGCGACAACGCGATCCTCTACCTGTGGTACGACAACGAGTTCGGCTACTCCTGCCAGGTCATCCGCGTCGTCCAGTACGTCTCCGGGGTGGAGTACCCGACCTACCCCGCTCCGGTGACCTGATCTTGGCAGGCTGCCCGATCCGGGCTCGCGGCAGGCCAAGCAGCCCGCTTGGCGCGGGCGCGGTCGAGGGGGAGCCGCGTGCAAGCGGCTGCTCGACGGACCGGGCTCCCAGGCCGTCGCTGACGGCGGGCTGATCGGTAGCGAGGCCACCCGCCGGCTTTCGCAGCTGCGCTCGTGGAGGGCCGCCGCAACACGCCGTCAGTGGCCTTGTTCCGTCGTGGGCAGCGTCTGCTCGCACCAGATGGTCTTGCCCGCCGTGCTGTGCCGGGTGCCCCATCGCTGGGTGAGCTGGGCGACCAGAAGCAGGCCTCGGCCTCCCTCGTCGAAGATCCGGGCTCGACGCATGTGGGGTGCGGTGTTGCTGCCGTCGGAGACCTCGCAGATCAGTGTGGCGTCGCGGATGAGCCGTAGTCGGATCGGTGGACTGCCGTATCGGATGGCGTTGGTCACCAGCTCACTGACGACCAGTTCTGTGACGAAGGACGACTCTGTCAGCTCCCAAGCCTCCAGTTGCTCGCCGGCCAGCGTTCGTGCCCGTGAGACGTACGCCGGATCGGCGGGGATGTCCCAGGTGACGACCTGATCGGACGAGAGGGCGCGGGTTCGGACGAGCATCAGTGCGACGTCGTCGGTCTGAGGGCCGGTGAGCATGGTCTCCATGACGCCGTCGCAGGCGGCTTCCAACGAGTCCGCAGGCGCCGCGAGCGTGCGGCGAAGCCGGTCGAGGGCCTGCCCGACGTCCCGCTCCGGGGTGTGCAGCAGGCCGTCGGTGAAGAGGGCGAGAACGCTGCCCGCGGCCAGTTCCAACTCTGCGGTCTCGAAAGGCAGACCACCCACTCCGAGCGGGGGACCGGTCCGCCCGGAGACTGCTTCGACCGCACCGTCCGGAGTGATCAGGAAAGGCAGCGGGTGGCCCGCACTGGCCAGAGCACAACGAAGGGAGATCGGATCGTAGACGACGTAGAGGCACGTCGCGCCCAGCTCCCCGCCCGCCGCCTCGTCGAGTCCGGGAAGATGGATGACCAGGTCGTCGAGGTGGGTGAGGAGCTCGTCCGGTGGCAGCTCGACATCGGCCAGGGTGCGCACCGCGGTGCGCAGTCGTCCCATCGTGGCGGAAGCGTGGATCCCGTGGCCCACGACGTCCCCGACGACCAGGGCCACCCGCGTCCCGGACAGTGGGATTACGTCGAGCCAGTCTCCCCCCACCCCCACTCGCGTGCCCGTTGGGCGATAGCGGTAGGCGATCTCCACAGCCGGCTGTTGGGGGAGTTGCTGCGGCAGCAGGTTGTGCTGCAGGGTCAGTGCGGTCTCACGCTCGCGGGTGTAGCGGCGGGCGTTGTCGATGGCGACGGCTGCCTTCGCGGCCAACTCCTCGGCATCGGCAAGGTCTTCCTTCTCGAACGGCTTGGACTGGCCGGCACGCCAGAAGGTGACGGTCCCCATCAGAACACCCTGCGCGACCAACGGAACCGTCATCAGCGAGTCCATTCCGTAGTCGAGTAGCCTGTCCGCCTCCTGCGGATTACCGGCCCGCCACGTGGCGGAAGCGGTCAGATCCTGGACGAAGATCGCACCCGTGTCGTCGGAGCGGCGGCCCTGTGGGACCGACAGTGCCGGCTGGATCAACGAGCCGACGGGATCCAGCGGGGCGTCGTCGCGGATCCCCTGCCTGGCCACGCGCCGCAGCGGTGCGGTGTCGGCCTGCGCCGGTTCCCCACCGTGCAGGACGGATGTCGCCAGATCGACGGTGGCGAAGTCGGCAAACCGCGGTACGGCCACCCCCACCAGCTCCTGGGCGGTCTGCTGCACATCAAGGGCAGTGCCGACAGCCATGCCGGCGTCGTACAGCAGCCGCAGGCGCCTGTTAGCCTCCTGCGCCTGCTGAAGACTGTTCTCCAGAGAGCCGGCCATGGTGTTGAACGCCGACTCGAGCTGGCCGATCTCCCGCGCACCGGTCCGCGGCATGCGCGCGGTCAGATCGCCCTCGGCAAGCCGAGTCGCCAATTGGGCCGCCCTGCGGACCGGCCAGACGATCACCCGTGTCACGTACCCGGAGTAGATGACGATGAACAGGACAGATGCCCCGATGCCGACTGACGCCGCGATGGTCGCCTGCCGGGCGTCGGCGTCAGCGCTCCCCTCGCGCGCTGAGACGGCGAAGCCCTCGGCGGTGGTGTAGCGGTCGAAGAGACTCCTCAGGGCATCGACGCGCTTCTTGCCGTCCAGTGTCACTGCTGCGCTGCTCGCCCGCGGGTCGCCTCGCTGCGCCGCGTCGACCACGGGGATGGAGTACTGGCGGATGTAGGACTCACCGCCCTGGGCGATCTGCTGCGCCAGCGCCCGCTGGGCGGGGGACGTGCTGATGCTCACGAGCTCCTGCGCCTGCGGAGGGAAGTGGTCCTGGGCGATCATCCACGGTCGGAGAAACAGGGCCTGCCGCGAGCCCGCGTTCCGCGTAATTCAGCGGCATAGAGTCACGAATCTGGGGTCTGACCTGCGCGGACATGGGTGGGGGCGCCTGAGAGTCGTTTCTCTAGGCGCTGGCGTTCGTGCTGGTCAGCGGGGTGCGGGTTCGAGCGTGATGATCTGCTTCGGTGCGGGGATGCCGAGCTTGGCCAGGAGGTCGGTCTGAGGCTTGGTCAGGGTGGTGACCTGCCGGAACACGCCTGTGGGGCCGGTGAAGGTGCCGAGGTGGAGCCGGTCGAGCTCGCGGCGGACGGTCGTCCAGGTCGCGCCGGTGGTGGTCTCGACGATGCGGATCAGCAGCAGGGCGAGCCAGCAGAGGACGACGTGTGCGCGTATGCGCTCCTCGAGCCGGTGATAGACGGGCCGCAGGTCGATGATCTGCTTCAT
>NZ_JBGCAQ010000052.1:0-5061 GCF_041261405.1 Streptacidiphilus sp. EB103A
CGGTGTGTTGACCGAACTAACTTCGCTGTTTATGCAGGTCAGGGGCTATGTCTGCTAGCGTCCCGCCATGCCCGATGAACGCCGTCCCGGAAGGGATCTGAGGAACTTCGTCCTGCCCGAGATCGGCCAACTTCTGGTGACTGAGGATCCCTGGGAGCCCTGCCAACTGCTGGACCCGTTCGGAAGCGTGGTCGAGCCGGCTGCGGTGTACTTCAAGGACCTCATGGCGGCGGACAGCTCGCCGTTGACACCGCGGTCCTACGGCATGGATCTGCTGCGCTGGTGGCGGTTCCTGTGGATCCTCGGGATCGAGTGGGACCGTGCGACCAGGGACGATGCCCGGGACTTCATGCTGTGGATGAAGCTGGCGGACAAGCCGGTACGTGTGCACTGGCGCCATCGCGGCAAGGACCCCTCCGAAATACCCCCGCCGTCCCAGGCCGGCAGGCCAGCTCCGGGGACGCCGAATCCGGTGACCGGCAAGCCCACCGTCAGCTCGAAGTACGCCGCCACTACCCGAGCGCACTGCGAGACGGTGCTGCGGACGTTCTACGAGTTCCATCTGGAGCGCAACACCGGGTCCCTGCTGGTCAACCCCTTCCCGCTCGTACGTAGTCGCAAATCCTCGCGAGCGAACGAGCACCACAACCCCGAGAAGAAGCACAAGAATCAGCGCACCGGCCTCTACAGGCCCAAGATCCCCCAGCGGATCCCGCGGCGAATCCCCGACGACAAGTACACCGAGGTCTTCGCCGGCCTCCGCTCGCACCGCGACCGAGCTCTGCTGGCCTTCTGGGTCGCCACCGGTGCCCGCTCGGAGGAACTCCTCACCTCCCACCAGGGCGGTGCAATCGTTGGCCAGCAAACGATCGGCGTCATCCGTAAAGGTACGCGCGACTACCAGGAACTGCCCGCCACACCCGACGCGTTCGTCTGGCTGCGCCTCTACCAGGAGGAAGCCTGGCGAAAGGGCGTCCCCCGCGGTCGCCAGCAGCCCCTGTGGTGGACCCTGCGCCGCCCCTGGCGGCCGCTGAACTACGACGCGGCCCGCATCATGTTCAACCGCGCCAACGAGCTCCTGGGTGCCAACTGGACCCTTCACGATCTACGCCACACCGCGACGTTCCTGATGCTCGACGATCCGGACATGCCGCCGGTCTACGTCCAGCACATCCTCGGCCACAAGCAGTTGTCGACCCTGGATATCTACAACAACCCATCCCGGGACGATGTGATCGCTGCCGGACTCGCCCACCACGCCCGTCAGCAACAGCTCCGAGAGAACCCTCCGCCGGCCCCGATGTCCCCCGCCTACAACCCTGACTCCCTCAACAACCTTTTCGGAGGGCCGCTGACGTGACCACTATCCTCACGGCGCCCGCCCAGGCGCCGGCATTCGCACAGCGCTCCCGCGGCCAGGAGGCGGCCGCGCTACTGCTCGCCTTCCCTCCCCGTCTCCGAGCGCGCTCGTGGCCCCGGACCGAGGCGGCTCGGGAAGCGATCCTTGAAGATCTGCAGCGGCCGCCTCTGCAGGCTGCTGAGCCAAACACGCAGGACGTCCGCATGATCGGTGCTCGGCTGCTGCTGGCGTGGTTGGAGGCCATCCCCGGCAGCTCATGGCAGCAGCGCTGGGAAAACAGCCCTGCCTCCGCCTCCTACGACGGCTGGCAACAGCACATCCAGACCTGGGCGGCCACGCAAGGACGGAAACCCTCCCGTGGCACGCTCCACTCTGGCCTGCTGGCTCTGATCTGCGCAGATGTCATCCGGCCAAGCCTGCCGTGGCTCGCCCGCAACACGTCGAGATACCTCCGGCCCGCGATCGCCATCACCCGGGACCCGCAGGGCTTCGCACAGCTGGAAGCTGATGTCCCCGCACGCGAGTACGCCGTCCGCACCGGGTCAGAAGCCTTGAAGATCATCGCCCAGATCGTCATCGCCTACGGCGGCGGCATCGATGACATCGTCGTGGGCGACCTGTTGAACCACCACCAGCTCATGAGCGCCCACAAGCAAACCAGCACGTTGAGCGCCGTGCGTCTCGCCTACACGTGGCTTCGTGGTCGCGGCCAGTTCCCGTCCGACGCTCCGGCCACCCTGGCCCACCTGACTGTTCGCACTGGACAGCTCAGTCCTGCCGAGCTCATCGACCGCTACGACCTGCGTTGCCAGCCGGTCCGGGACCTACTGGTCGACTACCTCACCGAACGTCAGCCGACACTCGACTACGCCAGTCTCAGCGGACTCGCGGCCACGTTGGGAAATCTGTTCTGGGCTGACCTCGAACGCCACCACCCCGGTCTCGACACCCTCCGGCTGCCATCTGAGGTCAGTGACGCCTGGAAACGGCGTATCGCAGTCAAGACGGTCCGGAAGCGCTGCCCCGACGGCACCGTCCGGACGGTGACAGAGCCGCGCAAGAGTGCGCCGACCGTGAAGATGCTGGTGCGCGCCTTCTACCTGGACATCGGTCAGTGGGCTCTGGACGAGCCCGAACGGTGGGGCCGATGGGCCGCACGATGCCCGGTCAGTGAAGCCGACTGCGCTGTGAAGAAGATGGAGGCGGAACAGAAGGCGTGGTCAGACAATCGCACCCGCGAACGGCTACCGGTTCTGCCCGTGCTCGTCCGCACCGCCGAGCGCCTGCTCAGAGAGACCAGAGCGCGTCTCGAAGCCATCGACGCGGCGCCCCGGGGCTCCACCGTCACTGTCCACGGCGAGACCTTCACGCTGCCCGCTGGCGGCCACCGGGCCGACGGCAAGGCGGGGTTCGTTCGCGACTCGAGCGGGACGCGCAGGGATCTTCGCTCGGAAGAGCGGCGTGCTTTCTATGCGTGGGCGACCATTGAAATTCTGCGCCACACAGGCATCAGGATCGAAGAGCTTCAAGAACTCAGCCACCACAGCATAATTCGCTACAAGCTTCCCAGCACCGGGGAAATTGTTCCCCTTCTTCAGGTTGCCCCATCCAAGACGGACAAGGAGCGCCTGCTTCTCATCAGTCCGGAACTCGCCGATGTCCTCAGTGCAATCGTGAGCCGCATCCGCCGGCCGGGCGGAACCATTCCTTTGGCTCCGTCCTACGACTCGCTCGAGAAGACTTGGAACCCGCCCATGCCCGTTCTCTACCAGTGGCCCGTCAGTGGAGAAAACCGGCCCATATCGGCGAATACCATCCGCAAGTCTCTGAATGAGACGCTCGAAGCATCCGGGCTGATCGACGCTTCCGGGCAGCCGCTGCGATTCGCGCCCCACGACTTCCGCAGAATCTTCATCACCGACGCCATCCTCAACGGCCTACCCCCACACATCGCCCAGGTCATAGCAGGTCATGACAGCATCAACACCACCATGGGGTACGCCGCGATCTACCCAGCCGACGCCATCGAGGCGCACCGCGCCTTCATCGCCCGCCGACGCCAGATCCGGCCAATCGAAGAGTACCGCGCAGTCACCTCGGAAGAATGGGACGAATTCCTCGCCCACTTCGAGCGAAGGAAGCTCGCCCTCGGCGAATGCGGACGAGCCTTCGGCACGGACTGCATTCACGAACATTCCTGCGTTCGCTGTCCCGTCCTCATCGTCAGCCCTACCGAACAGCCCAGGCTCGAAGAGATCCGGGACAACCTCCACGACCGCATTGCCGAAGCAGAGATGAACGGCTGGCTGGGAGACGTCGAAGGTCTGCAAGTCAGCCTCGCTGCCGCAGAAGAGAAGATCGCACGACTCGATGCGCGGCAGGCCCGCAAAGAATCTCCCGTATTCCTCGGAATCCCCACGCTCGACAAGCTCGCCGCCCGCATCATCGACAGCCAGGAGCCCACGTCGTGATTCAGCCCGTAACTGAAACGCTGCTACGAGAACTGGTCGCCGACGCGCACCAGGCAGGCATCATCACCCTGGTGGTCGGCGCCGTCATCGACTCCGGGGATCGAGTCCTGCTTTTCGAGGATCCCCACCTCGACTTCGACGACCCGCACTTCTGGCAGATCCCCAGCTTCGGCGTATACCCGGGCGAGACGCTCCTCGACGCACTCGACCGCGGCCTGACCACCTGTGGCGTCAGCCTGGAAGTAGACGAGGTCACCGGCTACCTCGGCTGCTTCGACGATGACCCCCAGGGCACCGAACTGATTCGCTTCTTTGCGTTCACCGCCACGATCGAGGACAGCAGCAGCATCTGCCGGTCCAGCCGCAGCGCCCATCAGTGGGTGGGCCACTGCGACACGCCAGCTGTCACTGACCAGGTCCGCGACCTCCTGGCTGCCTATTTCTCCTCACCGCTGCTGGGTACAGGGCGATCCGCGGGGTCGGCTTCCCCGGCGCAGTCCAGCCGCAGATCATGATCTGCGTTCGATTCCATATGGGTTGACCAGCTGGTTACCGCGATGACATCACGTGCGATATCGGCGACGGAGCGGTCGTCGGTGGGTACTCGTGCGACCCACGGGGGCGCGACCGCCTCCAACCGCTGGGCCATCGCGCTGCTGCGGGTGATGTGGGCATCGAGTTGACTGCCGATCTCCCGGATGCCCAAGCGCTGCCGTGCGGTTGATTCGTCTGCGGTCAGGAGCACCGCGACGATGCGGGGTGTGCCGCCCATGGCGCGGGCGATCATGTCTGGCTCCAGGACGGAGACGGTGTTTGTGTAGACAAGTCTGCGATATCCCAGAGCGGCGTAGTTGCGCCAGATCGCGGCGAGATTCGCCTCGGTCATCTTCGTGCGAGCAGGGTCGTCGGCCGGAGCGGGAAACGCCTGGTCCAGGTTGTCGCCCTCGATCAGGCAGTGGGCGATGCCTGCGGCCTGCAGCTGCACGCAGATCTCCCAGCCGACTGTCGTCTTGCCGACGCCGGCGCGGCCTCCAATGAGCAGTGCTTCGCATGCGACGGCGGTCTGCACAGGCAGTCTCCTTGGGTTCGGAGAGTCAGTCGATGGCGTCTCAGATGCCATCGGTGCAGCCGTCGTTGATCTTCGGATAGCGCAGACAGACGATCATGTAGCGGCCACAGCCCACAGCGTAGACCTCGCCCGGGCCCCGGATCTCCCTAGTTCGGAGAAGG
>NZ_JBGCAQ010000053.1:0-4278 GCF_041261405.1 Streptacidiphilus sp. EB103A
CCCGCGGAGCGGGTACCACAGCGCTGCGCGCTGTGCAAGTGATTCCCGCCGCTTCGCGGCGGGAATGCGGCTGCGCGCTTCGCTTGCAGCACGGCCCCGCTTCGCGGGCGTGTGGCCGGCGCTTCGCTTCGGCCACAGGAAGGGGATACGCCGCGCTTCGCTTGGCGTCATGGGCCGCTGCTTCGCAGCGACTTGATGATGTGTTGGGTCCGTCCGCTTCGCTCCCGGACCCCGCAACTGGGCGGTGTGACGCTGCGTCTGCTCGATTCCGGCGGGAGGAGTGTTCGGTGACGGACGTGCTGCTAGACTCTGACAGGATTTCATCAAAGTCAAGTGCATCACTTTGATGCACTGTGTAGAGTCAGGAAAACATCGGCACCCCCTGGAGTGAGCCCAGGGGACGTAGCTCCGGTCCCGGCGTCGAAATCCACTACGCGTCAGATAAAGGGGAAGCGGCACATGCCCGTGAAATTGAGGGACCATCAAGTCGAGGCAGTCGACGCCATCGTCCGGGGACTCGACATCCCGCCCGGGAAGAAGATCCCGCCGAACGGCCTGCGGGCGCAGGTCCACTCCCCCTGCGGGTCAGGGAAGACCATTACCGCAGCCGCGGCCTCACTGCGGCTGGTGCCCCACGGCAGGGTCCTGGTGATGGTGCCGACCCTGGACCTGCTCACCCAGACGGTCCGGGCCTGGCGCGAAGTCGGACACACCGGGCCAGCCGTAGCCGTGTGCGGCCTCCAGGACGACACTGAGCTGTTCGACCTCGACGTGCGCTGCACCACCAGCCCGCCACAGCTGGCCCTGTGGCACAGCACCGGGCCGGTCCTGATGTTCGCCACCTACAGCTCGCTGGGCGTGCTGGCGGAGGCGTTCGAGGGCGTCTACGGCCAAAAACTGACCCCTCTGGATCTTGCTGTGGTCGACGAAGCACACAGAACGTCCGGCAGCCTCGGTAAAGCGTGGGCGGAGATCCACGACCAGAACACCATCCCCTCCACCAGGCGCCTGTACCTCACCGCTACGCCCAGAATCTGGATGGAACGGCCACTGCCAGCCTGGGAACCGCGCGAGGGCAACCGGCACGAGCGGCTGCCGGAAGAGATGGCCGCATCCATGACGGACGAGAAAATCTTCGGCCCCGTGATCTACAAAATGACCCTCGCCCAAGGTGTCCAGCGCGGTCTGCTAGCGCGGTATCAGATCATCGTGGTGGAACTGGCCGACCCCGTGGTCACCCCCGAACGACTCATGCGCACCGAACGCACCCAGGAGCAGCTGCGCGGGGAGCGTATGGGCGCGCTCCAGGCCGCCATGCTCCACACCGCCGCCAAGCACGGCCTCCAGACCATGATCACTTTTCACCATCGGACCGTCGAAGCCCAAGCCTTCGCCGAGGGCCTGGGGGCGGTCGCGGCACAGCTGTACGCCACCGACCCGGAGAAGTACCCCTCGAAGATCTGGGCCAACTGGCTCCAGGGCGAACACTCGGCTGAGCGCCGACGCAAGGTACTGGGTGAGTTCGGGCGCAGCGCGCGGCGTGCGGTCCTCTCCAACTGTCGTGTCCTGGGCGAAGGCGTCGACATCAGAGCCGTGGACAGTGTTGCCCTCCTTGATCCAAAAGGAGCCCCGCACGACATCGTCCAGGCCATCGGGCGGGCGCTGCGGCAGACCCCGGGCGAGGGCAAACTGGCCTCTCTGATCGTGCCGGTATTCCTCGGACCCGGTGAAAGGCCCGAGGACATGTTCACCTCGGGTAGTTACAAACCCCTGGTAGCGGTTTTGCGCGCTCTGCGCTCATTCGATGAAGAGGCGGTCGAGCTGCTGGCAATTCCGCAGGCAGAGCAGACCCGGAGCGTGAACCCCTCCTGGGACATCGGCCCCGCGCCCGAGCCAGGTCAGCCCGAGAACCGCCTCCTGCTGCGCTTCGCCACCCAGCGGGACCCCAAGATGGTCGCGGACTGGGTCAGCTTCAACGTGATCGACACCGAACGCCTCGACTGGGCACGCGGATACAACGCCGCACAACAGTTCCAGAAACGCGAAGGCCACATGCGGGTCGTGTTCGACCACAAGGAAGGCAACTACCCACTGGGCCACTGGACCAGCGAGCAGCGAAAGACCTACGCAGCCGGCCAGATGACCGGCCTGCGCGTCAAACAGCTCGACGGCCTGGGCATGATCTGGGACGCCGGCCAGTACGCCTGGACAGAAAACCTCGCAGCAGCGCGGGCCTACTTCGCGGACCACCAGACCCTGGCCGCGCCCCGCTCCGCCACCGCCCTGGACCGACCCGTAGGGCAATGGCTCTCCAACCAGCGGCGGCCCGGTGCGTTGGCCGGCCAGCCCGAGCGCGAGGCCGCGCTGGCGGAGATCGACCCCGACTGGAACCCCACCTGGCCACTGGAATGGCAACGGCACTACGCCGGAGTCCGCGAGTGCCTCCAGGAGCTGGGGGCGGAGCTGGTGGACCTGGAACCGGGAGTGACCATCCACGGCCACGACATCGGACGCTGGCTCCAACGCCAACGCCAACCCGTGGTCTGGCACGCACTCACCGACAGGCAACGCGAACGCCTCACCGCCCTCGGAGTCGAACCGCACGCCGCCCCAGTCGCACCGGAGCGGCCGGGGCCGAAGGGGCCCGCGAAGGGCCCTGGGAGCCGTTCTACAGCCTTCACACGGGGCCTGGCAGCCCTGCAGCAGTACAAGGAACGCACCGGCTCGCTGGTCGTACCCAGGACCCACACCGAAGAAGTCGAGGACGTGACCGTGAAGCTAGGGGTATGGATCTCCAACACCAAAAGTCGCCGGGACAAGCTCACCCCGGAGCAGCTCGCAGCCCTGAAAGAACTCGGCGTCCACTGGTGCTGAACTTGCCACCCGTAGATGACGCATCAGCCTTGGCTGTCTACAGCCCTTTGCGGCCATTCCAGTAAGGAAGGTCGGCGGGCGGCTGACCGCGTAGAACACTGGGCTCGAACATGTCGAGGATCATGCGCGCGGCGGTGATGCAGTTGTCCAGGATCCTGGAGACGTTCGTGCCGAAGTACGGGAAGCGCAAGCTGGGATGGAACGTCCAGTAGAGCTCCGGCTTGAAGTCCGCGGGAATCTCCGGAGGTGCGGCGTCGAAATGCCACTGACCAAGGAGCCCGCCCTCAACGAGTGGGTCCCCGGTGGTACTACCCCCCGTTCCTCCGAGCCCCGCGAAGCCTTGGGGAAGACCGCCAAGGCCTACACCCCACCAGACTGGAGTGAGCAGCCGGTGCTTGTCCGCGTTGTTGAGCTTCGTCAGCTCGTCCAGGTATGAGGCGATGGGCCCGGGAGGGCCAGGCATCTCGTGCTGGCCCCAGATCTGCTTGTCCCAACCGTTGAACGGCTGGATCTCCTCAAGCCGCTTCAGGTAGTCAGCGGCCACACCCAGTTTCTGGTAATTCTTCTCGATCTTCCGCCACGAAGCCCTGTCCTTGGCGACCGGGAACTGGGGCTGCTTTTCTTCCCCCTCGGTGAGGTCACGTCCCAGGCTCTGCACCGTCAACTGATAGAAGAGCTGGTCCAGGGCACTGCGCGCATTGTGAACACAGTCGCCAATGATCAAACTCCACTGTGGGTCGCACGGCTCGACATCATGTACGTGGAAGGTGAAAGCCTTCTCAGCGACGTTGCGCTCGACCGTGACCCGCACCGGATGGGTGGCACTGAATACGCGGAGGCTGTCCTCATAGTCCTGCAGATGGCGCTCCGCACGCCTGAGCTTCGCACGGCAGCCATCCATGGTCGTCAGTGCCATCCACACCCCTGAAGCCGTCGCTGTCCAACACGTCGAGAAAAGCTACCGGAAACGGCTGCCTGACCCAGGCGTGAAAGGCTTTGCCCGCCCGCTGGCACTGATGCCCCGTCACCGGCCAGGAAACGAGCGCAGTGCAGATGCCACCGCCGAACTCTGCCAGTTGCCCAGGGCGAGCCCTACGGGGCAGGCGTCGTTCGCCTCGGCCGTGTATGGACCGGAGGTTGTGGGCAGCCGTTCATCTCTTCGGTCGCGGCCCACCGGTAGTGGTGGTGGGCCGTGCACCACGGCCACACCGTCTCCGCAGCAACCTGCCGATTACGGCGGGCCGCCCCACGCCGGGGGCGGACCCGGGGCGGCTGGGGCGGGCGCAGCTTGCATGCCTCGGCGAAGCGCTCCAGCAGGGGCAGGCCGGTGCCCTGCAGCGGGTCAGCGTCCAGCAGGGGCAGGCCGGTGCCCTGCAGCGGGTCAGCGTCCAGCAGGGGCAGGTC
>NZ_JBGCAQ010000054.1:0-2155 GCF_041261405.1 Streptacidiphilus sp. EB103A
GTGAGGTCGGCCCAGGGCGCCCTGCTGGCGTTGCCGCCAATGGGTTTCCCCGGACCGCCTCCCGCACCCGGCGTGCCTGTCTCCAGGCACCGGGCGCTCCACAAGTCCCGTGGAAGTACGAACAGTTCAGATCTTGCTCGCCCACGGAGTGGGAATCGCTGTTCCCCGGTAGCGGTAGCGGGTCGTCCGCATCCGCCCCGGATCGAACAGTGCCGTATCGCCGTCACACGGCCACCACTGGCCCTGACAATACCGGCGGCGCACCTGCTTCCAGTTCGCCCGCGGGAGTTTTCGGTGCAGCCAACCCATGACCCTGCGCCATACGAACGCGCGCAGGAAGTGGAAGGCGGCACTGGAGACCCCGGGCTGAAAGTAGACGCACCAGCCCCGCAGCACGGGATTGAGACTGCGCAGCAGGACTTCGAGCGGCAGGTTCTTGTCCAACCGGCTGATCGTCCTCACCTTCCCCGTGACGGACTGGACCGCCTTCTTGCTCGGGTAGGTATAGACGTAATACTTCGCCGTGCCTCGCTTCTGATGACGCTGGATGCGCCAGCCAAGAAAGTCGAAGCCTTCGTCTATGTGCACCAGCATGGTTTTCTCCTCCGAGAGGCGCAAACCCATCGTGGAGAGAACCTCGGCCGCCTCATCGCGTATCGCCTCGGCATCGGCCCGGTCACCGCGAACCAGAGCGACCCAATCGTCAGCGTAGCGGATAAGCCGAAAAGACGGCTCTCCGCGCCGCTGCCGCAGGGGCATCTGCTTCCGGTCCCGGTGGCGTCGAGCAAAATGCTCATCGAGAACCGATAGTGCAACATTAGCGAGCAGGGGTGACAGAATTCCGCCTTGTGGCGTCCCCATCTGTGATTCCCTGAAAAGCCCCTCCCGATTGAGGATTCCAGCCTTCAGGAACGCCTTGACCAGCACCAAGACGCGCTTGTCGGAGACACGTGACCGCACCCGGCCCATAAGCGCCGAGTGCGAAATCTCGTCAAAGCACGCCGCGATATCGCCCTCCACGACCCACTCGTAACGGTGGGGCGGGCTGGCGAAAGTGCGGATCTCGGCAATCGCGTCATGCGCTCGCCGATTGGGGCGGAACCCGTACGAGCACGGCTCGAAGTCCGCCTCGAAAATTGGCTCCAACACCAGCTTCAGCACAGCTTGAACAACGCGATCACGCACAGTGGGAATTCCTAGACGGCGCAGCTTCTTCCCGCCCGCCTTCGCAATCATCCGCTCACGGACCGGAAGTGGACGAAACCGCTGCGCTTTCAAATCATCGCGGACCTCGGCCAGGAACTCGCCGACGCCTTGCCGCTCGATATAGTAAGCGCTCTTCCCGTCCACACCTGCCGACCGGGCACCCCTGTTGCCCCGCACACGCTCCCATGCGATCAGGAGAAATGCGGGATCACAGACGAGATTGAACAAATCATGAAACTGCCTGTCTGAATCGTCGGTCGCCCAACGGTGCAGCTTGGCCTGGATCTCCCGTACCCTGCGCTCAGCGCCGAACGGCGTGAGCGTTGGTGCGTCGGTATTCACCGGCGACCTCCGAGCATTCCAGCATCCGCCCTGCTGACTTGCTGGCCCCCTTCGCCATGTACGCGCCTTTCGCGCGCTCGGACTACTACGGGGCCTCCGCCCCACACTGCGGCCGACAACCGACGACGGGCCTGCCCTTCGATGTCCTGGATGGAGCATCGTGAGGGCAACCGCAGGTGGTTCCCACGTTCACCACTAACCGTTTGACGAGGGAGGTGCCCAGCTATACCCCGGCAGCCTCGCCACGAGTACGCCGCAGGCTTTCCTCGTGGCCTCCCCGCCGGCCCATTCATCCCGGCTTCGGAGTCACCCGCCACATGATCACGGCAGGTGTGCGCTGCGTACCGGCCCATATCCACCAGGTTGGAGCCGGCTCGACGCTTACGGAGCTTCACGCGCTGGTTCCTCTCGTACACCTTCTCGTCTCGCTTGCCGGACCCGCCCCGTCTGGTAGTCCCGGAGCGTCCCGGCGTTGTCAGGACTGCTTTCCACCCCTCCCGGCGACTCCCGGGTCAGGCTGTCCTCAGCTTCGTGGCCTTGCTGCGACAAGGCCACGGCGGCGGTCTCCCACCCCCGCACGGTCAAGTAGCGCCTCGTGGCGCACGAA
>NZ_JBGCAQ010000055.1:0-1771 GCF_041261405.1 Streptacidiphilus sp. EB103A
GGCTCATACAAGATTTTCGTAGCTGGTGATCGTCCAGGGGTCGTTGTTGGTGGGGTGGGTGGTTGTGGTGCGTCGTGAGTGGGCGGCGAGGATGACGCGTTTGCGGAGCAGGGGGATGCTGGCTCGGCCTGCCATCTGGCGTTTGATGAGTTTGAGGTCGGTGACGCGGCCTTCGTTGACGCCGGAGTTGTAGGGCAGGGTGAGGCCGGCGCGGACGGCGTCCAGGTCGCTGGCCAGGCCGCGGGCGAAGCCGGGCAGGGCGGGCAGGAGGCTGGCGCGGACCGCCTGGATCCACTCGTCCAGGCCGGTGTCGGTTCCCGAGGTGAGCATGGTGGCGAACGAGCGCACGTGTGCGCAGACCTCGGTGAGTTCCGGGCTGCGGTCCAGGACCTGCTTGAGCTGGGTCTGCTGGTCCTGGGTGAGGTTCTCGGGGCGGCGGGTGATCCAGCCGGTCGCCTCGCGTGCGCTGGGCGGGACCGGGCCGGGGGCGGGCGGGGTCCGGTGTGGGCCGTGGAGGGCCGCGCGCAGGGGGGACAGGAAATTGCGCACCGTCGCGTAGCTGCCCTGGAAGCCGCGTCCGGTGATCTCGCGGTGCAGTACGGCGGCCTGGTGCTGGCCCTGGTCCCAGCGTTGCAGCAGGTAGTCGCGGTGTGCCGCGGCCAGGCCCGGGGTCCGTGTGGGCCACACCGGCACCTTGTCCTGCCAGCGCCCGGCTGACGCGTAGCGCGCCACGGTTGCTTTGCCGATGCCCAGTTGCCGGGCGACGGCGCGCCCGCTCAGCCCCTGGTCCAGGAGTGCGTGCACGGCGGTGAAGGTGGTGCGGGCCCGCCGGGCGGCCCTGCCCGGGGGCGCGGGCGGCGGTGCCGGCATCGCGTCGGGGGCCGCCGGCTGCGGGGGTGCGGGCGGGGGGTCCGGTGGCCGGGCCAGGCAGGCGCGGTGGGCGCAGACCTCCTCGTAGACCCGGCGGGCCAGGCCCTGCCACAGGTGGAAGCGGTCGCTGACCTGGACCGCGCCCGGGGCGCCCGCGGTGATGGCGGCCCGGTACTCCAGCGAGCCGTCCCGGCACACCACCTGAACACCGGGATGGGACTTCAGCCAGTGGGTCAGCGGCTCGCCGGCGCGTCCGGTCCACAGGTCGATCGGCAGCCGGGACAGCGTGTCCACCAGCAGCGTGCCGTAGTGCTGCCCCTTGCGCAGCGCGAAGTCGTCCACGCCCAGCACGGTGGGGGTCGGTGCGGGCGGATCGGGCAGTGACATCAGGCAGTGCAGCATCGTGGCCCAGCTGACCGCCTGGTGCAGGTGGACCAGCAGCCGGGCCCCGGCCCTGCCCGCCAGCGCGACCGCCACCGCGTCCAGCACCCGCTGCAGGGCCGGGGTCCGCCGCTGGTAGCGCACCGACAGCCCCGGCGCCTGCTCGACGAACGTCGCCTTCGGGCACGCGGGGTTCTCGCAGTACAGGCGCCGCACCGACAGGTCGATCACCACCGCACGGCCACCGACCGCCTCATCCGCCAGGTGCCGCACATACCGGCTGTGCTCCCAGTCCGAGGACCGCCCGCACCCCGGACACAACACCGCCACGCCGTCGCGGGTCCGCGCCGTGATCCGCACCAGCCCCGACCCGGCCATCACTTCCTCGACCTGCACTAGAGCCAACTGCGGCAGCAGGACCTCTACTTCGATGTCACACGACCCCAGCCTGCACCCAGAACAGCAGCCCGTCACCAGCCCCACCGAACCGATCACCAGCTACGAAAATCTTGTATGAGCC
>NZ_JBGCAQ010000056.1:0-1648 GCF_041261405.1 Streptacidiphilus sp. EB103A
CCACAGGCCGTCAGGAACCAGCCGCTGCGACAGATCAACCCCCATGAAGGTCAATCATGCCGCAGGCCAGCCACCCACCACATGAGACACGCTCTAAGTCGTCGGAAGAGGTAGATGCAGGACCTCGGCCGCGGGTCGGCCGAACGACGGTCCGGCACTACCGACGGCTGGTGGTGTTGAAGGCCGCCGGGGGAGCGGCGTCCGCGCTCGGGGCGGGGATCGTCGGAATGCTCTTCTGGTGGTTGAAGAGGCTGGAATGACATGACTCGCGGGGTGGGCCCGGCTGCCTCCCGAGGCCGGTGTGGGGTGCTCCCGACATCTGGTCCCTGTCGAGGTTTCTCATGAGGCACCTCGGCAGGGACGACCCGACTGGCGGGCACTGCGCTTCCGGTTGAACCATGATCGAGTGCTTGAAGCTGGGTAGCCGCAGTGGGTGGTGAGCCCTGGCGGGTGCGGCTGTCGCAGCCGCCCGGCATCCGAGTCGCCGCGTCGGCGGCGCGGGGCTGCTCATTGGGTGCGGGGCTTCATCGCGGTGGTTGTGCTGTTCGCTTTCAGTAGGCTGGATATCTTGGCCGGTCACGCGGTCGGGGCCGCTGTCAGGTCGCACCGTCCAGGGTCTTGGCTCCGGACGTCAATCGAACACGGGCGCTTCAATTGACGCGCCCGTGTTCGATTTGAGGTACCCGGCGTCGGCGGCCTCCAGGGGCGTCGGTGCACACCGGGCGTGTGCAGAGGTGTCAGGTGCTCCAGGTTCGCAGGGCCGAGGCGACGGTCGCGGCGGTGGAGGTGGACTGCTGCAGCTCGGTGGCCAGAGTGCTGACGCGGTCCTGGCTGAGCTTGACGTCGAGGCCGCTGGCGACCAGGTAGCCGTGCGCGGCTGCTACCGCGACCCGTAGGTTGGAGCGTTCCAGCCAGCGCAGCCGGCCCAGGGTGTGGGCCAGTGCGGCTGCGCGTACGTAGGGGCCGTCGTAGACGTCCTGGCCGGTCAGGACCGCGCGGTGGCGCTCCACCGCGGCGATGGGCACACCGAAGTCGATGGGCGCGGGGTCGTCCTGGCCGGCCAGCCGGGCCACGTCCAGGATCCAGGACAGGTCGACGTGCAGGATCACGCGGCGTCCTCGATGGCGTCGATCACGTCGCCGTAGCCGTCCAGAACCTCCTTGGCCCCGGCCAGGAACAGGTCACGGACCTGCTCGTTGTCCGAGCGGATGAGCTGCGCCACGTATTCGTTGACCGGCATGTGGCGGGTCGCGGCTGCCTGCCGGGCCAGTTCTGCGTCGGTCTCGTCGAGCCGGAGGTTCACTTGGGTCTTCGCCATACCGTCAAGCTACCACCTGATAGCACCCGGATGGGGCGCCAGCCCGGGGGAGTGCGACGTCGCCTGACGATCACGCGCGTCTATCAGTACGGGGAACACCATGATCGAACTGGAGCGGCCTGCGGCACCCCGCCGCCGGCCGCCGCACCAGCACCGGGACGCTAGCAAGCTCACCGCCCTGCTGCGCCACCCGGGTTCGCGGGCGCTGTATGCGGCCGCATGCGGTACCGGCAGACTGCGACATGCCGGTCTGGTGTCAGTGGGCGGGTTGTCAGTGGCGGCGTGTCAGCGTGGGCACTATTTTGGCTGTTCAGCTGGCCTTCGGGACTT
>NZ_JBGCAQ010000057.1:0-1639 GCF_041261405.1 Streptacidiphilus sp. EB103A
AGAGCGTGGTGGTGAAGCGATTGGCGTTCGGCTGTCTCGGTGTGGGTGATGCCTCGCACGCAGGTGCTGGTGGTGGGGTGGGCATGAAAGAGCGGGTCCCTCGGTAAAGACGTGGTTGTCGAGACCGTTGCCGTCCAAGGAGACCCGCTGCGCACTCAGTTGACCACTCCCGATGCCGCGGGGTCCATTCCGGTCCCTCTTGCGTGTGACTGTTACGTGCACCTGTACGGCGCCATCACTGCGGGACGGCGTCCCGAGCGCTATCCCACCGACATGACCGACGCCGAGTGGGCCCAGATTCGCGCCTCGATGCCGGTCCCGGCCTGGCTGGAGGGCCGGGGCGGGCGCCCGGAGGCGTTCTGCCACCGGGAAATGGTCGACGCGGTGCGCTACGTCGTCGACAACGGGGCGAAGTGGCGCGCTGTCCCCGCCGATTTTCCCTGGTGGCGGGCGGTATACGACTTCTTCCGACGCTGGTGCCGGCACGGCTACGTGCGCGAGCTGTACCAACGGCTGCGGCGCATCGAGCGCCAACGGCAGGGACGGGCCGCCGAGCCGAGCGCCGGGATCATCGACGCGCAGTCAGTGGACGGCGCAGACACCGTCACCGGCGACAGCCGCGGCTACGACGGCGCGAAATCGCGCGACGGCAGGAAGCGCCACATTCTCACCGACACCCTGGGCCTGCTCCTGGAGGTGACCGTCACGCCCGCCAACGTGCACGACTCGATGGCCGCCCCGCAACTGCTGGAGCGGTTCATGGCCGCACCGGGTCGGCTGCTGAAGCTGGTCTGGGCCGACAGCGCCTACCAGGGCCAGGCGCTGGCGCAGGCGTTCGCCCGACACGGGGTGAAGGTCGAGGTCGTACGGCGAAGCGATGGGCAGACGGGGTTCGTGGTGCTGGCGCGCCGTTGGATTGTGGAGCGAACGTTGGGGTGGCTGTCACGGGCCCGCAGGCTCAACCGCGACCACGAGCGCCGCCCCGACCACCACGAGCAGATGGTGTGGTGGGCCGGCCTGCTCACGCTGACCCGGCGGATGGCACGCCAGCGACTGCACTGGCCGGAGCGGCGAGCCCACCGGCTGGAGGAGCCACAGCCCTGAAAACCCCGCCGCGCTCACGCAGCAGCCAGCCCCGCGCCTCCAACGCATACGCGCGGTGCCGCACCTTCTCCACCTCGTTCATCCGACTCGCATCACGACCCAGCGCCCGCGTCAGCTCCTGCACGCTCACCGGCCCCGACCCTGCCGCCACCACGGCGAAGACCTGCCGATAGACCCCCGACAACACCTCCTGACCCAGACCGGCCCGCCAGGCCGGCGGCCGCGCATCACGGTCGGCGCCCCCACCCGCCCCGGCCGGCACCGCCTGCCCGTTCACCGGCACCACCGCCACCGCCCCGATCGGTGCCGCCAGGGGTTCTGACGGCGCGTCATCCTCCGTGCTCTGCCCGGATGCCGTCCCCGGTCCGTTCTCCGCACGCCCGGTGGCGCCTTCGCCCTCCTCGGCCAGCGCGCGCAGCACCTCTTCACGAGCGATGCGTGCGTGGTCCACACGCTGCCGGGCCGCGACAGCGTGCGCCTCGGCCTCCCGCACCGCCTCCAGCCAGGACTCGAGCTCCTCGCGCGCCCGCGCTTC
>NZ_JBGCAQ010000058.1:0-1549 GCF_041261405.1 Streptacidiphilus sp. EB103A
CAACCCTGGTGGGTTCGGTCCTCCACACGGTCTTACCCGCGCTTCAACCTGCCCATGGCTAGATCACTCCGCTTCGGGTCTTGGGCGCGCTACTACGTCGCCCTGTTCGGACTCGCTTTCGCTACGGCTACCCCACACGGGTTAACCTCGCAACACACCGCAAACTCGCAGGCTCATTCTTCAAAAGGCACGCAGTCACGACAGCTCTGTGCAAGCACAGGCTGAGACGCTCCCACGGCTTGTAGGCACACGGTTTCAGGTACTATTTCACTCCGCTCCCGCGGTACTTTTCACCATTCCCTCACGGTACTGTCCGCTATCGGTCACTAGGGAATATTTAGGCTTAGCGGGTGGTCCCGCCAGATTCACACGGAATTTCTCGGGCTCCGTGCTACTTGGGAACATCACAAAGGAGCCGCCAGTGTTTCGTCTACGGGGGTCTTACCCTCTACGCCGGACCTTTCGCATGTCCTTCGACTACACCAACGGTTTCTGACTCCTCGCTGATCCGGCAGAATCAGCCTGTAAGTCCCACGACCCCAGTCACGCAACCCCTGCCGGGTATCACACGTGACTGGTTTAGCCTCATCCGATTTCGCTCGCCACTACTCTCGGAATCACGGTTGTTTTCTCTTCCTGCGGGTACTGAGATGTTTCACTTCCCCGCGTTCCCTCCACACCGCCTATGTGTTCAGCAGCGGGTGACAGCCCATGACGACTGCCGGGTTTCCCCATTCGGACACCCCCGGATCAAAGCTCGGTTGACAGCTCCCCGGGGCCTATCGTGGCCTCCCACGTCCTTCATCGGTTCCTAGTGCCAAGGCATCCACCGTGCGCCCTTAAAAACTTGGCCACAGATGCTCGCGTCCACTGTGCAGTTCTCAAGCAACGACCAGCCACCCACCTGAACCAAGCATGGGGCCGGCACCGAAGACCCGACCAGACGGCCGCGCCCTCAGGACCCAACAACGTGCCCGACAGGACCAGAACCACCAGGACCGCGTTCCACGCACCCCGAGGGGTGCAGTACTAACAGTCCCGGGACCCGGGACCTGCCGAATAGTCAACGTTCCACCCATGAGCAGACCACCGTCAGACATGCGCTGACGCAGTGGCCCTCTGACCGCCGTAGCGGTGAGAAGCGCTCCTTAGAAAGGAGGTGATCCAGCCGCACCTTCCGGTACGGCTACCTTGTTACGACTTCGTCCCAATCGCTGGTCCCACCTTCGACAGCTCCCTCCCACAAGGGGTTGGGCCACCGGCTTCGGGTGTTACCGACTTTCGTGACGTGACGGGCGGTGTGTACAAGGCCCGGGAACGTATTCACCGCAGCAATGCTGATCTGCGATTACTAGCAACTCCGACTTCATGGGGTCGAGTTGCAGACCCCAATCCGAACTGAGACCGGCTTTTTGAGATTCGCTCCACCTCGCGGTATCGCAGCTCATTGTACTGGCCATTGTAGCACGTGTGCAGCCCAAGACATAAGGGGCATGATGATTTGACGTCGTCCCCACCTTCCTCCGAGTTGACCCCGGCAGTCTCCTGT
>NZ_JBGCAQ010000059.1:0-1332 GCF_041261405.1 Streptacidiphilus sp. EB103A
TTGGGGATGCTCCTATAGATGTCAAGTGGGTTGGGTGGGTTCGGGTTGGGGTGTGTTGTGGCTGGTCAGGGCGTGGTAGACCTCGCGGGCGATGAAGCGTTTGAGGCAGCGCATGATGTCCTTCTTCGACAGTCCTTCCTGGGTGCGGCGTTCGACGTAGGCGCGGGTGCGTGGGTCGTGACGCATGCGGACCAGGGCGATGGTGTGCAGGGCGTGGTTGGCGGCGCGGTCACCGCCGCGGTTCAGGCGGTGGCGGTGGGTGCGGCCGGAGGACGCGGGGATCGGTGCGGTGCCGGCCAGGTGGGCGAAGGCGGCTTCGGAGCGCATGCGTTCGGGGTTGTCCCCGGCTGAGATGAGGAGCTGGCCGGCGGTCTGGGCGCCGATGCCGAACAGGGCCAGGAGTTCGGGGGCGGCCTGCTGGACCAGGGGGCCGATCTCGGCGTCCAGTTCGGTGATCTCTTCGCCCAGGGCCTGGTGGCGGCGGGCCAGGTGGCGCAGGGCGGTCCTGGTCGCGGCCGTGGGCCCGGTCAGGTCCTGGCCCGGTCGCAGGCGGGCCAGGGTGCGCACCAGGTCGGTCCGGGACAGCTCGGCCAGGGGTTCGCGCAGTGCCGCGGGGGCGGACACCAGCAGGCCGCGGATCTGGTTCATGGTCTGGGTGCGGGCCTTGACCGCGCTGCGGCGCGCGACCCGCAGCACGCGTACGGCTTCGACCAGGCCGTCGCGGCTCTTGGGGATGCCGGTGGCGCGTTGGGAGGCGACCGCGGTGGCGGCGGCGTAGGCGTCGATCGGGTCGGACTTGCCCTTGGTGTGCCGGGTCCTGCGGTCGGGGCGGTCCACCTCGACGACGGTGACCTGGGCGGCGGCCAGGACCCGGGCCAGTTCGGCGCCGTAGGCGCCGGTGCCCTCCACGCCCACCGCTGTCACGGTGCCGTGGGTGTGCATCCAGGCCAACAGGTCCCGGTAGCCGGCGGTGGTGGCGGGGAACTCCTGGTCGGCCAGGTGGCGGCCCAGGGGGTCGATCAGGGCCGCGTGGTGGGTGCGGCCGTGGGTGTCCACACCCCCGGTGACCTCCGGGGCGCGATACGTCATGCTGGTCATGTCCGTCCTTTGCTGGTTCGAGCGAAAGGGGCGGCACGCGCCGGTCGGGCGGGTGGACAAGACAGTGGCGGGGCTTCTTGACCAAGCTCCTATGAAGTCACAAGCACCCGTCCGGCCGCGTGCGCGGTGATACTCCCGGCAGGCCGACACATCCCCAACAGGACAGCCGAAGCGTCAGTCACTTAGCGAGTCAGACCCACCAGAAGCATCACCGAGAACATCATCACTGTCACT
>NZ_JBGCAQ010000061.1:0-1195 GCF_041261405.1 Streptacidiphilus sp. EB103A
CGAGCTGGGGCCGGCCGCAGAGACCAGCGAGAAGCGACTGTTTACTAAAAACACAGGTCCGTGCGAAGCCGTAAGGCGATGTATACGGACTGACGCCTGCCCGGTGCTGGAACGTTAAGGGGACCGGTTAGCTCTGTTTCGACGGGGCGAGGCTGAGAACTTAAGCGCCAGTAAACGGCGGTGGTAACTATAACCATCCTAAGGTAGCGAAATTCCTTGTCGGGTAAGTTCCGACCTGCACGAATGGCGTAACGACTTCTCGACTGTCTCAACCATAGGCCCGGTGAAATTGCATTACGAGTAAAGATGCTCGTTTCGCGCAGCAGGACGGAAAGACCCCGGGACCTTTACTATAGCTTGATATTGGTGTTCGGTTCGGCTTGTGTAGGATAGGTGGGAGACTGTGAAGCGGCCACGCCAGTGGTTGTGGAGTCGTCGTTGAAATACCACTCTGGTCGTGCTGGATGTCTAACCTGGGTCCGTGATCCGGATCAGGGACAGTGTCTGGTGGGTAGTTTAACTGGGGCGGTTGCCTCCTAAAATGTAACGGAGGCGCCCAAAGGTTCCCTCAGCCTGGTTGGCAATCAGGTGTTGAGTGTAAGTGCACAAGGGAGCTTGACTGTGAGACCGACGGGTCGAGCAGGTGCGAAAGCAGGGACTAGTGATCCGGCGGTGGCTTGTGGAAGCGCCGTCGCTCAACGGATAAAAGGTACCCCGGGGATAACAGGCTGATCTTCCCCAAGAGTCCATATCGACGGGATGGTTTGGCACCTCGATGTCGGCTCGTCGCATCCTGGGGCTGGAGTAGGTCCCAAGGGTTGGGCTGTTCGCCCATTAAAGCGGTACGCGAGCTGGGTTTAGAACGTCGTGAGACAGTTCGGTCCCTATCCGCTGCGCGCGCAGGAGTCTTGAGAAGGGCTGTCCCTAGTACGAGAGGACCGGGACGGACGAACCTCTGGTGTGCCAGTTGTCCTGCCAAGGGCATGGCTGGTTGGCTACGTTCGGGAGGGATAACCGCTGAAAGCATCTAAGCGGGAAGCCTGCTTCGAGATGAGGACTCCCACCACCATCGAGTGGGTAAGGCTCCCAGTAGACGACTGGGTTGATAGGCCGGATGTGGAAGCCCCGCAAGGGGTGGAGCTGACCGGTACTAATAGGCCGAGGGCTTGACCATAGCTGCTACGCGTCCACTGTG
>NZ_JBGCAQ010000062.1:0-1138 GCF_041261405.1 Streptacidiphilus sp. EB103A
CCAGGATCGGCGCCGAGTGGAACGAGCACACCGACACCCGCACCGCGCTGCGCAACGGGCACCGCGACAAGACGCTCACCACCCAGGCCGGGGACCTGGGGCTGGGGATCCCCAAGCTGCGGTCGGGCAGCTTCTTCCCCGTCCTGCTGGAGCGGCGCCGCCGGATCGACCAGGCGCTGTTCGCGGTCGTGATGGAGGCCTACGTCCACGGCGTGTCCACCCGCTCGGTCGACGACCTGGTCAAGGCCCTGGGCTCGGACACCGGGATCTCCAAGAGCGAGGTCTCCCGGATCTGCCAGGACCTGGACGGCCAGCTGACCGTGTTCCGCGAACGGCGGCTGGACCACGTCCGCTTCCCCTACGTCTACCTCGACGCGACCTACTGCAAAGCCCGGGTCGAGCACCAGATCGTCTCGCGCGCGGTGGTCATCGCCACCGGCATCACCGAGGACGGCGGCCGCGAAGTGCTGGGCGTGATGGTCGGCGACAGCGAGAGCGAGGCCTCGTGGACCGCGTTCCTGCGCTCCCTGCGCGAACGCGGCCTGGGCGGGGTGCGACTGGTCATCGGCGACCACCACCTCGGACTGGTGGCAGCGATCCGCAAGGTCATGCTCGGCGCCGGCTACCAACGATGCCGCGTCCACTTCCTGCGCAACGTCTTCAACGTGATCAGCAAGGACGCTGCCGAGATGGTGGCCGCCACCATCCGCACGGTCTTCGCCCAGCCCACCGCCGCCGCGGTCCGCAGCCAACTCGACACCGTCGCCGACATGCTCGGCACCCAGTTCCCCAAGGTCAAAGAGATGCTGCTGGAATCCAAGGACGACCTGACCGCGTTCGCAGGCTTCCCCGAACGCCACTGGAAGAAGATCCAGTCGACCAACCCGCTGGAACGCATCAACCGCGAGATCAAACGCCGCACCGACGTCGTCCAGGTCTTCCCCAACGACGACGCCCTGCTCAGGCTCGTCACCGCCGTGCTCTTCGAACTCCACGACGAATGGATCGCCTTCCCCCGCCGCTACCTTCCCGAAGCCAGCATGGAAGAGCTCTACCCCACCGAACTCCCCAAGGGCGCCCCCGCACTACCCAACACCACCGCTGACTGATCGGCTACACCACACCAAGGGACGCGATC
>NZ_JBGCAQ010000063.1:0-1027 GCF_041261405.1 Streptacidiphilus sp. EB103A
CCTGGCCCCACCCGCACCGTGCACCCCCACCCTCACCGCACAAAGGAGTGTCTGTCATGTTCACCACCAAGATCACCAAGAGATCCCGCCGCACCCTGGCCCTCGCGATGACGGGCGGCCTGCTCGCCACCGTCGCACTGACTGCCTGCGGCTCCTCCAGCAGCGGCTCCAGCAGCTCCAGCGGCGGCGGCAGCCTGCCGAAGGTCACCATGATGGTCGGCGGCATCGACAAGCAGATCTACCTGCCGTACGAGCTGGCCCAGCAGCTCGGCTTCTACAAGAAGTACGGCGTCGACATGCAGCTCAGCACCGAGTCCAACGGCGGTGTCGGCGCCGAGGACGCGATGGCGTCGGGCCAGGTGGACATGGCGGGTGCCTGGTACATCCACACCTGGGACTTCCAGGCCAAGGGCAAGGACGTCATCAACCTCGCCCAGCTCAGCGGCGCCCCCGGCGAGCGGGTGATGTGTTCGAAGACCTCCGGGGTCACCACCCCCGCGGACTTCAAGGGCAAGAGCATCGGCGTCACCGACCTCGGCTCCGGCACCGACGACCTGATCCAGCAGCTGGCCGCCCACTACAACCTCTCCACCAGCCAGTTCCACCGGGTGGGCGTGGGCCAGGGGTCCACCCTGCTGGCCGCCCTGCAGCAGCACCGGGTCGACTGCGCCATCACCACCCAGCCCACCGTCAGCGCGGTCGAGAAGGCCGGGGCCGGCGTCTCCGTCTTCGACCTCTCCAGCTCCGAGGGCGCCACCAAGTGGCTCGGCGGCACCTGGCCGGCCGCCGGCGTGCTCACCCTGAACAGCTGGGTCCAGTCGCACCAGGACACCGCGCAGAAGGTGGTCGACGCGCTGGTCGCGACGATGCACTGGATCAACACCCACTCCGCCGCGGACATCGCCAACGCGCTGCCGGCGTCCTACACCAACAACGGTCTGATCACCAAGGACGTCTACACCGCAGCCCTCGCCCAGGACAAGGGACAGTTCCTCCCGGACGGGATGATGCCCGCCACCGGCCCGGC